>JAKSCD010000193.1 GCA_022360775.1 Sneathiellales bacterium
GCATTGTTTTGGCTGAACGCCCGGTCGGGCTGCCAAACGAAAACACCCTTCGACTGGAAACCACCGAGGTGCCCGTGCCCGGGGCAGGCGAAATGCTGGTGCGGACGGTCTATCTGTCGCTTGATCCCTATATGCGCGGCCGGATGAATGCCGGTAAAAGCTATTCTGCCCGTGCTGAACTTGGCGCGCCCATGCTGGGAAGCGGTGTTGCTGTTGTCATAAAATCCAACAATCCGGGTTTTAAGGAAGGCGATTATGTTATGGGGATGACCCTTTGGCAGTCGCACTCTGTTTCCGATGGGACCGGTATCATGAAGCTGGATCCCTCAATGGCCCCGATCTCAACAGCGGTTGGTGTTCTGGGCATGCCCAGCCTGACCGCCTATGTGGGGCTTCTGGATATCGGGCAGCCCAAAGAAGGCGAGACCGTCGTTGTTGCCGCAGCCTCCGGTGCGGTTGGCAGTGTGGTTGGTCAACTTGCCAATATCAAAGGGTGCCGTTCCGTCGGAATCGCCGGTTCTGCAGAAAAATGCGCCTATGTGGAAGAGGAACTCGGTTTTGATATCTGCCTGAACTATAAAGATGCAGACTTTGTCGAAAAACTGAAAGAGGCCTGCCCGGACGGGATTGATGTTTATTATGAAAATGTCGGCGGGCCGGTTTTCGATGCTGTGCTTCCGCTGCTAAACGATTTTGCCCGTATTCCGCTTTGCGGCAGGATTGCCAATTATAATATGACCGATCATCCGGAAGGGCCAAATATGCTTCCCGCCTTTTTCGGGGATATGCTAGTTAAGCGCATGACTTTGCGGGGCTTTATCATTTCCGACCATTATGATCGATTGCCTGATTTCCTTCGGGACATGGGAGAGTGGGTCCGCACAGGTAAAGTGAAGTATAAAGAAGATATCGTCCAGGGCATCGAGAATGCGCCGGAAGCCTTTATGGGACTTCTAAAAGGCAAGAATTTCGGTAAGGTTCTCGTCCAGGTTTCAGAAGATCCAACTCGCGGCTAATCGAGCCGCATCAGTCGAAAGACCTTGAAAGGAATAATAACCTATGACTGCTATTACAGAATTTGTGAGCTATCAGGCGGAGGGCTCTGTTGGTGTTGTTACGATCAACAATCCACCCGTGAATGCGCTCAGTGCCGGTGTACGTGCGGGCATCAAGGGTGGTATTGAAGCCGCTGTTGCCGATAGCTCAGTAACTTCGATTGTCCTGCATTGTGAAGGGCGGACATTTATCGCCGGTGCGGATATCACTGAATTCGGGAAACCACCGCAGGAACCCAGCCTGCATCAGGTTATTGGCGCTATTGAACTGTCCACCAAACCGGTGGTTGCGGCAATTCACGGGACCGCTCTTGGCGGCGGTCTGGAAACCGCACTTGGCTGTCACTATCGTGTCGCGACACCTGCGGCGAAGGTCGGCCTCCCGGAAGTCAAACTCGGTATTCTGCCAGGTGCTGGCGGAACACAGCGTTTGCCGCGTGTTGTGGGTATTCCCATGGCGCTGCAGATGATCACCTCCGGTGCACCAATCGGTGCCAAAAAAGCGCTGGAAGTGGGGCTGGTGGACGAAGTCGCTGAGGGTGATCTTAAAGCTGCTGCGATTGCATTTGCTGAAAAAGTCGTTGCGGAAGGCCGTCCGCTTGTGAAAATAAGCGACCGCGATGACAAATTGCAGGAAGCAAAAGACAATCCCGGGATTTTTGATGAATTCCGCAAATCCATTGCCCGCAGGACACGGGGTTTTGAAGCGCCTGAAAACTGCATTAAAGCTGTTGAAGCTTCTGTCAACCTGCCTTTTCCGGAAGGTTTGGCGCGCGAACGTGAGCTCTTTACGGAACTGGTGACAGGGGAACAGTCGAAATCCCAGCGTTACTTCTTCTTTGCGGAGCGTCAGGCGGCAAAAATCCCGGACGTGCCGAAAGATACACCGCTGATTGATATCAAAACCGCAGGAATTATCGGCGCAGGTACCATGGGCGGTGGCATCGCCATGAACTTCCTGCAGGCTGGTATTCCTGTAACTATTGTTGAAAACAATCAGGAAGCCCTTGATAACGGCGTTGCCCTGATCAAGAAGAATTACGCCGCTACCGTGTCCAAAGGCCGGATGAGCCAGGACGCCATGGATAGATGCATGTCTCTTCTGACACCGACAACCAGCCTTGAAGATGTGAAAGACGTGGATATCGTCATTGAAGCGATTTTCGAGAATATGGAGATTAAGAAAGAGCTGTTCGGCAAGCTTGATGAAATCTGTAAGGATGGCGCAATCCTCGCGACCAATACATCGACACTGGATGTAGAGGAAATCGGGGATGTAACCAAGCGGCCTGAATATGTCATCGGCCTGCATTTCTTCAGCCCGGCCAATGTGATGAGGCTTCTTGAAGAAGTGCGCACTACAAAAACCAGCAAATCCGTTATGGCAACCTGTATGGCGCTGGCCAAGCGTATTGGAAAGGTTCCTGCCATGGTCGGTGTGTGCGAAGGATTTGTCGGGAACCGTATCCTGCATCGCCGCAGTGAACAGGCAACGGCCCTGATCATGGAAGGGGCGCTCCCCCAGGATGTGGACCGTGTGCTCTTCGATTTTGGCCTGCCAATGGGACCTTTTGCCATGTCTGACCTGGCTGGAAATGACGTGGGGTGGCGTATCCGCCAGGGTAAAGGCGAGACCAGCCCGATCGCTGACAAGATTTGTGAAATGGGTCGCTTCGGACAGAAAACCGGCTCCGGTTACTATCTCTATAAAGAAGGAAGCCGGACACCTACTCCTGATCCTGTTGTTGAAGAGATTATCATGGAAGCTTCAAAGGAAGCAGGCATCGAGCGCCGGGCAATTACCGATGAGGAAATCCTGCAGCGTTGTGTCTATCCGATGATTAACGAAGGCGCGAAAATCCTTGAAGAAGGGATTGCGACCCGGGCAAGTGATATCGATGTGATCTGGGTTTATGGGTATGGCTGGCCGATTTATCGGGGCGGACCTATGCAATATGCAAATGCTGTTGGTCTCGAAAATGTCTATAATACACTTCTGGATTATCAGAAAAAGTATGGTGACTATTTCAAACCGGCTGCGCTTCTTGAAAAACTGGCCAAAGAAGGAAAAGAGTTTAGCTAAGCTCTTTTCCTGTATAAATTTGTCGAAGCCTCGCTGTTATTCAGCGGGGCTTTTTTGCGCCCATCTTCCTTTATAGGTGGATGCAATGTAAAGGGAAGGGACAAGAGCGAAACAGAAAAGTATCGCCGTAATCAGAAAGACATCCTGAAAGACCGGAGTAAGCAACTCCGGTGTTGGCGCCGCGCCGGACGGAATATAGTTTTCTGTTTTTGCAGTAATGAGAAGTGCAGTAAGATTGACAGCGATCGTTCCGCCGATCATACGAACGAAGTTAATGGCACCTGATGCTTGAGTGACCATCTCCGGCGAGACAGTGGATAGTGCAAATGTACTGTTCGAGGGCATGATTGCGCCAAGGCCGATGCGGCTCGCAAGCACCAGAAGGGCGAGAGGCCAATAGGCAGTTGTCTGATCTGCATAACTGATGGCAACTACAGAAACGATAAACAGGACCTGTCCTACAAGGATAAGGATGAAAGCCGGCATGGCATCCACCAGCCGTCCGACAATAGGAAAAATGAAGACGAGTGCAATTCCGGCGGGGAACAGGATAAGCCCGGCATCTGTCGCTGTCGCCTCCTGAACGGTTCTGGTGAAAAGAGGGAGTGAATAGACGGTTGAGAAAAGCCCGGATGTAGTAAAAACGCCGATTGCGGCTGAGGCTACGAGCAGAGGATTACGGAACATACTCAGCTTGACCAGGGGAGACGGGCTTTTAATGTCCCTGGTTATAAAAAGGCAAAAAGCCAGCAGGGAGATTAAAAGAAAAGGCAGGACCTGGACGCTCGCAAGATCATGAAACTGACTTTCAGACAATCCAATCAAGAGACAGCTTGTCGCCAGGATAATCAGGGCGAGGCTGATAACGTTTAACTTTTCCGCAGCCTCTTCATCCTGTTTGTTCGGAAGCAGGATCCAGCCAAGAAATGCCGAAATCAATGTCAGGGGGACAACAGCGAGAAAAGTCATGCTCCAGTCCAGATGATCGGTAATGATACCGCCAACAACCGGGCCAACAGCTGGTCCTGTGACAACGCCCATACCGAACAATCCCATCGCCCGGCCTCTCATTTCCGGAGGAAAGAGGATAAAGACCAGGGACATGGATAAAGGCTGAAGGATGCCGGCACCAATACCCTGCAACACCCTTGCAGCAATAAGCCATTCAAAGAGCGGTGCAATATATCCCAGCAGGCTTCCCAGACAAAATAGGGCAGATGCTGCAATAAAAGCTGTTCTCGCCCCCCCGACCTTCATCAGCCAGGAGGTCGTTAGCATGCTGACGCTGCAGGCGCATAGAAAAGCTGTCGCCATCCATTGCGCCGAAGCCTGGGTGATTGAAAATTCAGCCATGATATCGGTGAGCGCAACATTTATCATGGTTGAGGAGAGGATTGTCGTCAGCAAGCCCAGCACAACAGCAAAACCTGCCAGCCATTTGTAGGAGGGGCCAAATCGCTCTTGCAGGGCTATGTTTCTTGCGCTAGCCATCTTCGCTATTCAGAAAATTCTGATCTTAATGCGTCATTATGCTGGCCGAGAGCAGGGATCGCACCAAAGTTGTCCGCCTGATCCGCAAACCGAATTGGAGAGGCCACAAGATTAACCGGCCCTTCAGGGGATTGCACCTGGCTGCGTTCCAGTTGAGGATGGCTGCTGAGATCCTCCACACTGTTCAAGGCACCAAAGGCAATTCTGGCCTCATTAAGTTTGTCCGCTGCTTCCGGCCGTGTCATTTTGCCGAAGAGGGCCCCTATGGTCCCGTTCAGTTCCTGCCGGTTTTCTACCCGATCCTCATTTGTCCTGAAACGCGGATCATCCGCAAGCTCAGGGGCTTCAAGGGCAATGTCACAGAGATTTTTCCATTCACGCTGATTTTGGATGGAAATAACCACCTGATCACCATCATTGGTTGTATAGGCTTCGTATGGAGCAATGGACGGGTGGCTGAGGCCTCCCCGGGACGGTGCCTTACCTCCATATTCCTGATGAAGAAGAGGAACGCTCATCCAGTCGGCCATACCTGCAAAAAGCGTGGATTTTACAGGTTTTCCTTTTCCGGTCGATTTTCGTTCGTAAAGTGCTTCAAGGACAGCGACCAGGGCATGCATTCCTGCGGCAATATCGCAAACAGAAACACCTACGCGGCCCGGCTCCTGAGGGGAGCCTGTGACCATTGCCAATCCGGTTTCAGATTGAACCAGCATGTCATAGGCCTTCATTTTTGCGTATGGTCCTTCCTCACCGTAACCGGATATGTCCACCGTGATTAAACTCTCATGATTATTACGGAGGGACTTACTATCCAAACCGTATCTATCGACAACACCGGGAGCGAGATTTTGAACAAAAATATCAGCTTTTTGTATCATTCTCTTGAGAAGAGCCAGATCTTCTTCTTTCTTGATATCGATCTGGATGGATTCCTTACCTCTATTGAGCCAGACGAAATAGGCGCTTTGGCCGTTGACAACACTGTCATAGTTTCTGGCAAAATCTCCTTCAGGCCTTTCAATCTTTATAACTCTGGCCCCTGCATCCGCCAGTCTTGAGGAAAGATAGGGCGCAGCAACGGCCTGTTCGAGAGAAATGACAAGTATTCCGTCAAGTGGTCCATTCATAGATTTACTTCTTATTGTTTAATACTGGATGACTACTGACTGCGAGCCGAACAAAACACCATTCTGAAGAGAATAGGCTAAAATATCAATAATTTAATCGGTTCGCGTAAAGGACTTATACACAATTTTATGATAGCATCATATCAAAATTGGACTGAGTAAAATACTCATGGACGAAAACCGGGAGCGGGAATGAGAAGTCATCTGCGCTGCTTAATAAAAGTTGCCTTTCTGAGCTGCCTTCCGATCATGCTTCTGGTCAATGCAGCCTACGCCACACATGTTGCTCACGCAGAGCATCGTTTTGATGATTACTGGACTGTTGAAGAGTTTATTCATCACTATCCGGACCAAAAGGCCATTAGCGATGCCTTTGTATTGCGTGTTCGCAATGAACCGGCCAGCGGGACGGCCAGCGGGAAGAAAATAACCAGACCCATTAAGATCAGTATTATTTATCCGGGAAACCAGGCTTCTGATTACTGGCGGCGAAGCGTGAAATCCATGGAAGCACGTCTTCAGCAGATTGCTCCCAACTATGAGCTCACCTCTTTTTTTACGAAGCCGGATTCTGAAATTGCCGAACAGGCCCAGCAGATCGGTGCCATGCTGGAAAAGGGTGTCGACTATATTGTTTTCACGCTGAATGCCAAACGCCACAGGTCGTTGATCAGCAAGGTTCTGGCGCGAAACAAGGAAAAACTGATCCTGCAGAATATCACAACGCCGCTCAAGTATTTTGGTAAAATGCAGCCCTTTCAATATGTAGGCTTTGACCATGCAATCGGTACAGATCTTCTGGCAAAAGAGTATCTGAAACGCACCGAGGGCAAAGGGGACTATGCCATCCTTTATGGTCCGCGCGGATATGTGAATGATATGCGCGGCGGGACATTTTTCCGGGAAATGCAAAAACATCCAGGTCTTAACCTCAAGGCTTCCTATTATGTCGGCTTTAATCGCAAGAAAGCTTATCTGGCGACACTGGATATTTTAAAGAGCCATAAGCAGATCAGGTTCATTTTCTCCAGCTCGACAGATATTGCACTTGGCGTTATTGATGCGCTGAAGGAAAAGGGGATGCTGGGTAAAATCATGACCAACGGCTGGGGTGGGGGTGCCAGTGAACTGGAGGCCATTCGCAAGGGTGAGCTGGATTTTACTGTGATGCGGATGAATGATGATAACGGAGTTGCAATGGCGGAAGCCATTTATCTGGATCAGACAAACAGAAGTAATGAAGTACCGGTAATATTTTCGGGGGACATCCTTATTGTGCGAAAGGGGATGGAAAATAGTGAGATCGAGGAATTAGAAAAACGTGCCTTTAGATATTCGCAGTAGTACCCCGAGACGCGAGTTCCGTCTGTCCTTTGTAATTGCCAGTGGTTTGTTCATCATCATTTTCCTGGTGGCGACTGCAATTTTATTGATGACATTTCATAGTTCCAAACTGGTGGTTGAACAACAGCGAGAGTTTCAGCAGAACCAAAGCGCTGCCATCAGTGAACTTGTAATGTCTGCTCGCCTGGAATCGGTGCATCATGTTGTTAATTTAACGTCAGAGGATCCAACATTCAGAGAGGTACAGGGGGCCGGTACCTTCACCAGGCTTTCCGCTTATTTAAGAGGGATTTTTTACTCCCAGAAGGACAGTTCCGTCGGGTATCTCGCAGTTCTGGATGGAGACAGTAAAATCCAGGTGGAACTGCATAATGAAATCTATCCCCTGGATAATCTGCGGGAACAGCTTGAAATGCTGGAGCATACCCATGAGGGGTGGCACTGGCTGGTTCAGGAAAATGGTCCTGAAAGTACAGCAAATGTCCTGGTTTATTATTCGCGAGAGATCCTGGACACAATGACTGGCAAGGTCAGTGGTTACCTCATCGGGGGGATACTGCTGAGCTCGGATCAGGAACTTGTCAATGCCTTTCGGAACAGGACAGGGGCAGACTTTTCCATACTGGCCTGGAAAGATCGGGTATTGTCTATATCCGGCCAGATCCCGAATGAAATCCTGTTTACGCACACACAGCCTGTTACTGATCTTCAGGACGAGAAGGATAATGGATACTGGTTTTTTACCACGCCGGTTCTGGAAACAGAATTTAATGAAAGCCATTTTTCTCTGATAAACGGGTTTAAAGCCCAGGATGAACAGGCGATCGAGAAATTCTATTTAATTGCAGTGATTGTTGTTCTGGTGATGACCCTGGTTATCTCTGTTATTTCTGCAATCAGCGCCCGTTCCCTTCTGTTAAGGCCTTTAAAGGATCTGGTTGTGTTTGCCAGAAAAGCGGAACGGCAGGATACTGTCCAGGAACTTCCCCTTTCTCCTATTGATGATTTTAATGAAGTCGCGCGAAATCTTGCTCGCGTGCTGCAAGCCTTTCAGGAAAGTGAAAAAAGATTTCAGGATTTTGTCTCTGTTTCCTCGGATTCCGTTTGGGAAACGGATCCTGACAATAAATATGTCTTTCTTTCCCGGGATGTTAATTCAAGTAACAAGATTGACCTGAACAGGGTTCTGGGAAAGAAAAGGTGGGAAGTGAACGGGGTGGACCTGGAGTTTGGTGACTGGGATCAACATCGCAGAACACTTGCCAATCGTCTGCCTTTCAGGAATTTTATCTTCCGCAGGATTGATCCTGGCGGAAAGGCACTTTACTGGTCAGCAAGTGGTAAGCCACGCTATGATTCTGACGGAAAATTCGCCGGATATCGAGGCACATCTTCCAACATAACAGCAGAAATTGAAGCGCAGAAGGAAGCTATTGAAATCCAGGACCAGCTTCGTCAATCGCAAAAACTGGAAATTGTCGGCCAGCTTACGGGCGGGGTCGCCCATGATTTTAACAATCTCCTGTCCATTGTCCTTGGCAATCTGGAACTCATACAGGAAAAAGACCTGCTTGAAGGTCAGTCTCTCAAAAATCTCAAAGATGCCATACGCGGGGCAGAACGCGGGGCCTCTCTTACCCATCAGCTTCTTGCCTATTCTCGTCAGCAGACACTAAATCCGGTTTCCGCAAGACCTGTCGAGGTCATTCAGAATATGAGAAGCCTTCTTGAACGCGCCCTTGGCGAGACCATCAAGGTGAAGACGGACCTGAGAGATCAATGGTCGGTCCTCATTGATCCAAACGAGCTGGAGAACGCGATCATTAACCTCGCGGTTAATGCAAGAGATGCGATGAATACCGGCGGAGAACTTATTATCGAGTGTTTTGATACTCATCTTGACCAGGAATATACAAATTCCGTTGAGGAACTGCTGCCAGGAGATTACGTCTGCGTTGTGGTCAGTGATACGGGAGAGGGCATTCCTGACGAAGTCAAAGACCGGATAATGGAGCCTTTCTTCACCACGAAAGAAGTCGGCAAGGGCAGTGGCCTTGGTTTAAGCATGGTTTTTGGCTTTGTTAAGCAATCCGGTGGTCATGTTACAATTTACAGTGAAGTGGGTAAGGGAACCTCCATTCAGCTGTATCTGCCAAGGCTTAAAGAGGAAACAGAAGAAGCTGAAGAAACAGGAAAAATAGAAGTTCGGCGCGGTGATAACCAGCGTATTCTTGTGGTTGAAGATAACACCGAGGTCAGGGAGCTGATTGTTGCCCAGCTGAACTCCATCGGTTATCGCACGCTAGAAAGCGAAAATGGTCCTGAAGCGCTTGCAATCCTTGAGAAGGAGGAGGTTGATTTCCTTCTCTCTGATGTCAGCCTGCCTGCTGGAATGAACGGTGTGGAAATTGTTAAAAAAGCCTCGAAAATCTATCCGGATCTTTCCTTATTGCTGATGTCCGGATTTACGGGCAACGCCATCAGATCCCAGGGGGAGCGTCCGCAGGGTGTGGAAATATTATACAAACCCTTCACCAAGGCCCGTTTGTCAGAGGCCCTGCACAAAGCAGCAAAATCAGGCCGCCGGAAAAAGACGGCCTGACTTCAGTTTCTGTTACGCGGTTATTTCAAAGCCGGATTTGCGGATGGGAAGTTCCCGGATCCGTTCACCGGTTGCATCATAAAGCGCGTTGGCAAGCGCAGGCGCAATCGGAGGTGTCCCGGGTTCCCCAACGCCGCCCATGGGACGACCGGAAGGGGCCAGTTCAACCACAATTTCAGGTGTCATAGCCATTGTCAGCATTTCGTAATCCGGGAAATTGCTTTGCTGGACACGCCCGTTTTCAATAGTGATTTCACCAAAGGCAGCAGCAGTCAGGCCATAAATGATGCCGCTTTCCATCTGGGC
>JAKSCD010000253.1 GCA_022360775.1 Sneathiellales bacterium
GCAATCTTTAACGAGTTTCATGGCGGAGCTTCCACCCCTGATGATGTGCAGGGTTCAGGTGATGTGAAATATCACTTGGGCACAAGTGCTGACCGTGAATTTGACGGGAACAACATCCACTTATCGCTGAACGCCAACCCATCGCACCTTGAGGCTGTAAACCCGGTGGTGATTGGTAAGACACGGGCCAAACAGGAACAGAAAAGCGATGACAAGCATGAAACAACCTTGTCCTTGCTGCTGCACGGTGATGCTGCTTTTGCAGGTCAAGGTGTGATTTCCGAGTGTTTCGGCATGTCTGGCCTTCGCGGTTATAATACGGGCGGTACGGTCCACTTTATTGTGAATAACCAGATCGGCTTTACAACAAGCCCGCAATATGCAAGGTCCAGTCCGTATCCATCTGATGTGGCGAAAATGGTGCAGGCGCCTATCTTCCATGTGAATGGTGATGACCCTGAAGCCGTGGTATTCGCGACCAAGCTTGCCACTGAATTCCGTCAGGAATTTAAGCGCGACGTAGTGATTGACATGTTCTGTTACCGCCGCTTTGGTCATAATGAAAGCGATGAACCATCTTTCACACAACCATTGATGTATGCCGCGATCAAGCATCACCCAAGTGTTGTGAAACTGTATGCTGACAAGCTGATTACCGAAGGTGTGATTACTGCTGAGCAATTTGCCAGCATGGAAGGCGAGTTCATCAGCTATCTTGATGATGAGTTTGAAGCCGCCAAGGATTACAGTGTTAATAAAGCTGACTGGTTTGAAGGAAAATGGGAAGGCCTTGGCCTTGCTCATAAAGATCATGAAAAGCGCCGTGCTGAAACAGGTGTGGCTGAAATCATGCTGCGCGAGGTTGGCGAGCAGATTACATCGGTGCCTGACAGTTTAAATATTCACCGTACTCTGAAGCGTGTTCTGGATAACAAGCATAAAATGTTTGAAGAAGGCGCTGGTTTTGATTGGGCAACGGCAGAAGCCATGGCTTTCGGCACACTGTTACGCGAAGGATACGGCGTTCGCCTTTCCGGGCAA
>JAKSCD010000369.1 GCA_022360775.1 Sneathiellales bacterium
GCTGTCCACGGGCCAGTTCCTCCCGGTAAAGAGCAGGGGTCAGGATCCCTACGCCTTGCCCGGCAACTGCAGCGGTTGCTTCCAGTATCTGGGAACCCAGTTCCAGTTTTTGCCTGCTTGATATATCCGGGTCCTCCACGCCAGCTTCGCGGAACCATTGTCTCCACCAGGGATCGCCCAGTTCAATGGCGGGGAGTTTAAGGAGATCCGAGGGATGCTTTATGCCACCGAATTCTTCTGCAAGTGCCGGGCTGAGCATGGGAGTAAATGTTACAGGCATTAACAGCTGGGATCTGAGATCTGGCCAGTTCCCGCGCCCGACACGAATTGCAATATCAATACCATCCGCCTCAAAATCGGTAAGGGTCTGGCTGACATCGATCCTGACGCTAAGGGACGGGTTTTCAATCTGGAACTTGCCGATCCGTTGTGCCAGCAGGCTGGTTCCAAATGTAATGGCCGCGCTGATAGCGAGGGTTTCCTCGGTCTGGCCCCTGGCGAGCGCAAAGGCCTCGCTCAGCGTATCAAGTGCCTCGGTCGCCCTGGATGAGAACAAGGCCCCGGCTTCAGAGAGCTGCACCCCCCGTGCCCGGCGCGTGAAGAGCGGTGCGCCGACGCGGTCTTCGAGAATTTTAATCTGATAGCTGATCGCAGCCTGCGTCATGCCCAGCTCTTCTGCTGCAGCAGTGAAATTCTGATGCCGGGCTGCTGCCTCGAAGGCCCTAACCGCAGAAAGCGGCGGCAGATAAGAACGATACATGCATAAAATTTCCTTATGTATAGAGCCGGAATTTTGATTGGCAGAATGAGTGGTTTTACACCATGTTCAGGAAAATTCAAAGTCACTAAGCGAGTAATAAAACATGTTTAGTATAGATATTAAAAGCATATTTTCATGGAGTTTTCCACAAAATCAGGAAGTTTCCTGTGAAGCAAAAGAAAACTCGAAGCAGAGATTTTCCAGCACTCCGGAATGGAAATACTGGCCTGCACATCTCAAGAAAGATATAGGTGTGGCTGATGCCTTGATAGCGCCGGACGGAAGAAGCCGTTTTAACGTGATGTTTTAAAACTGAAGCAAATAAGGACGTGTATGTGTGAGGAGTTAAAAATGAAAGATGTCAGGCTGCATGATCCACATCCGGTTCTGGAACCGTTTCGAAGTATCTACACCCATGGGGTTGAAGTTGTTTTAAACAGTCGTTCCCTTTTTATCTCAGGACAGGTTGGGGTGACCCCGGACGGGGTTGTTATGCCGGATTTTGAAAGCCAGTGCCGACAGGCCATTGAGAATGTGATCGGTGTTTTGAAATCTGCAGATATGGAAATCACGGATCTGGTGAAGCTCGGTTTCTTTCTGACGCATCCTGAAGATATGGAAACACTGGTAAAATTACGGAGGGAAATGCTGCCGAATGTCCGGCCCGCCATCACCACCGTTTTTGTCGCTGGCCTTGTCTCGTCTGACTGGTTTGTCGAAGTGGAAGCCATAGCCGCTGCCTGAGCGATCCTCTGGTTTTACGCTGAGACAAAGAGACCCCAAACTAGTCAGAGGGGGAACTTTTTGGGTCGGGTCAGCGTAAGCCCCCGGATTGGCCACCACTAGCCAATCCGGGGATCCTGAAATTTTTTTACATCACTTTTTCGGTTGGTACCGCATCGTATCCCGGTGAGGGGTTATTAGTCCCTTTTTCATCCCTCATCATGCGGTGCCATCCAAAAAGGTGCCGTCAGTTTCATGAGGCTTTTCTGCATAAAAATTTGAACCGATCGCCCTTTCACCCCGACCAACCTGTATTCCGAATTACCGAAGTATGGGGATACTGCGTCGGCGGAATCTAACATTGTGTTTTTCAGTGACGGTCCATTTTCTGGTTTTCAGAAGGCGGTCCTGAAGGGGAAGCGCGGTTACGAATTTTAACGAATTTGATAAACCAAGAGGTTAGATCATGACGCTAGTTAAACAAAAATACAGGAGAGCTGTGGCCGCCGGAATGGCAGCACTTTCCCTATTCACCTTTGCAGGTGTTTTTCCTTCGGACAGCTACGCAGCCAAGGAACCTGCACAAGTAAAATCATTCACTTTTTCAGTTGAGAAGCGTAACGATCCGGTTGTCCGGGTGACGTCCAGCGACGGGAAGAACTGGGATACCCTTCAGCCAGGGGCCATCGATATCCGCTATGCAGCGAATATCGATACCAAATGGCCGGGTTTCGTCGAGGAAATTGTCCTTTTTGCCGGAATGTGCACTGCAGCTTCATGCCCGGAAATTAGCTTTGGCGGGAGCCAGCCTGTGATTGAAGACAGCGGGATGCTGCTTCATAGAGGCATGAAGGTTAGAGATTACCAGGGGGCAGGTAAACATCGATTTGGTGCTACCAAACTGATGAATGCTCAACTCAATGGCAGCAAAACGAAGACTTACGGACAATATATTATTGATCAATGCAATGCTGCGCAAGGAAGTGCTGGTGTTTCAAAAACGCGGAAGTTTAATCAGAACCTGATGTTCACGATGGGGGCTGAAACATATAAGAATTATGGCAGTCTGGAAAATTCCTCGGTTCAGTTCGGTACAATGCAGATTTCCCATTTTCGTTATGACCAGATTAGTCTGAAAGTTGAATGTGCTGCCTATACTGAACCGGCAACAGATGATCTTGCCGCGGATCTGGGACCATTGAAAGTGACGGATCTGAAAATGTTCCTGTCCACTTTTTCTGATGCTGTCTCCAATCCGAAAGCGGGGGTGGAGTGCAAGCAGGGGCGGGTTCTCATGCGGGCCGCCACCAATCGCAAGGGCACGGTTAAATTCAAGCTGACCACCAAAGTGGGCAACCAGCCGGCGGAAATCGCCTTTCTTGACGGAAAATCCAAGTTCAAGGGGGCTGGCAATTATGAAGCCGAGATCAAAAAATGGATTTCAGTCTCAAAAAATTCTGTTTTGAAAGCCAAGCTTGAAACCCTTCCGGCCTCAAAAGAAGTGCCCTGGAAGGAACTTTCTCTTAAATGCTCTGCACCGGGCGGCGGTGGATGGGCGCAGACAGACAAGCCCGATCCGAATAGCGATGTTGTTCAGGGGCCGCTGCAAGTGTCCGGTGAAATCGGATTTGCCGATCCGCATAAAAGCAAGGGGGAAAAGGCACGCACTATTTCCGTTCTTGTCAAAATGATCGCCAATAAAGGCAGCTATGCCAAATATCGCTTAAGCTGCACTGGTTTGCATCGGACCTGGACAGGGAAGTTGACCCCGGTGAAACAGGGACCTGGCAAGTATGTGTCCATGGAGGCACATTCCATCAAGCTGACAAAAAATGAGACGATCGATTGTGATCTGATTGCCCTGACGCAAGAGGGAGAACAACCTCTCGCCTCTAAAAGCAAGGGTTTCAAGGTGAGAACCGGCAAGTCGGTCGGGCATGTTCCGGGTGGGGGCTGGAAGCACCCGCAAAAGGATGAAGAGGGTACATTGCTACGCAAAGTGACTGCTCGGCTGGCCGTAATGGATAAAGATAAGGCCGCAGGCAGTAAACCCCGGAACGCTACAGTCTGGTTTGAAATGACCTCCAATATCGGTGGGAATATTGACTATGAACTTTATTGCAGCGGAAATCTGCAATGGAAGGGCGGTCTTAAAAGCCAGCTGGTCGGGAGCCAGTATAAAGGCGCCCGTGTTGTGACCTTTCCGGTCAAGAGATCGGGGCATGTCAGCTGTAAGCTTCATGCAGCGGCTGTGAGCGGAAAGCCGGTCGTTGCGACAGCCAGCAGACAGTTTAATGTCAAGCCTGCGGGCCGGTTCAAGATGAACTGAACCGACCCGACCCTTTCTAGACGATTTCAGCTTGCCACCGATTTGCCATGACCTCTTTTCTGATCAGATCAAGAAGAAGGGAGGTCATGGCTTCGAAAAGAAGAGTAGGGGTCTGATCGGTGCGATGACCGATATAAAGACGCCGGCTGAGAAGCGGGCCATCAATTGGGCGGGCATGAAGGGTCCCGTTTGCCAGATGTTCCGAAACGAAGACATGGGGGGCGAGGGTGCATCCCAGCCCGGCAAGAAGGCCGGTCATAATGCCGTTCACCGAATTCAGGTGGAGAGGTGCCTGGGCTTCAAGCCGGTTAAGGACCCCCGGCCGGTCAATAACCGCCCGTGCGGACACACCCTGACGAAGCAGCAGTACAGGCAGGTTCATCATTTCATCGAAGTTGAGATTATCCTCTGATGCGCCGATGATATCGGGCTTGCCAACACAGAGGACTTCTTCTGCGAGGATTTGCTGCGTCGTGATGCGGTCATCCTTCTGCGGATTATAGAAAAGGGCGATATCCACTTCTGCTGTCAAAAGATTATGAAACGTTCCGCCGGACAGGCTTTCAACAATGGAAAGACGGACATCGGGAAAATCCTCGATGACCTTTTTCATGAAAGGAAGGCCAATGGCTTTCATTACCGTATAGGGAAGGCCAATGGCGATATCACCTGCGATATCTTTTGATTGCTCGCGTATATCCTGCTCCGCAGAGTGAACAGCCTTGAGGATCATTTTGGCATGATTATAAAGCCGGATGCCTGCCGCTGTCGGCTCCATCCCGCGGGGTTTTCGCTTGAAGAGGGAGACACCCAGCTCTTCTTCCAGATTAGCCAGGTGATGGCTGATAGCGGACTGGGTGACATTGCAGAAACCGGCGGCTCGGGACAGGTTTTTATGCTCGAAAATTGCAACGAAATAATTGAGCTGCCGGAAGTCCATCACCCGTCTCCATATTATGAGTTCTTGAAAATAGAACGTTCTGTTCAAAAGATTATATTTTTAAGATACCTGTTCAATCAATACCCTGTTTGAAACAAAACAATAAAATTCAATCAGTGTGTGATAGAAAATGACGTCTTCGCTTCCTCTTGACGGTATTCGTGTGGTTGAGATGAGCCATATGGTAATGGGACCTGCCTGCGGTATGATCCTTGTCCAGCTGGGCGCGGAGGTTATCAAGGTCGAGCCGCCCAAGGGCGATAAAACCCGGGATCTTCGAGGTATGGGAACGTCTTTCTTTCCGCTGTTTAACCGGGGAAAGAAAAGCGTTGTTCTGGATCTGAATGATGCCGCTGATCAGGAGCGGTTTTACAAGCTTCTCTCCACAGCCGACGTCTTTTTGGAGAATTTCAAGGACGGAAACCTGACCCGACAGGGCATTGACGCTGAAATCTTGCAGGGAAAATTCCCGGAATTGATCATCGCGGGCCATAAGGGGTTTCTGTCAGGACCCTATGAACATCGCCCCGCCCTTGATGAAGTCGTGCAGATGATGTCAGGCCTCGCTATGATGACAGGCTCCCGCGAGCAACCGAAAAGGGTTGGCTCTTCTGCCAATGATATCATGGGCGGGATGTTTGGCGTTATCGGCATTATCGCAGCCCTCTGGGAGAGGGAAAGAACAGGCAAAGGCAAAAATATACGCATCGGTCTTTTTGAGAACTGCCTGCTGATGGTTGCCCAGCATATGGTGCAGTTCGACATGACGGGCATTCCGTCCACACCGATGCCGGAGCGGACCCATGCCTGGCCGGTTTATGATATTTTCACTACCGCAGACAAGCAGAAGATTTTTATTGGTGTGGTAACGGAAGGACACTGGAACGCCTTTTGCGAGACTTATGATCTTCTGGAATTGCTTAATGATGAAAATCTGAAGACAGCTACGGATCGCATCGAGGCGAGAAGCTGGACAATTCCGAGGGTGGCCGATCGTGTGGCCCGGGTCAATGCCAAAGAACTTGCTGAAAAGCTGGATGAATTATCCATTCCCTTTGCCATGATCAACAGCCCCGAAGATTTGTTCCATGATCCGCATGTCAAACGACAAGGGGGGCTGGTCACTTCCAGAAA
>JAKSCD010000331.1 GCA_022360775.1 Sneathiellales bacterium
TCCTGAAATATGAGGAGCCCGATGACCGTTCAATTTGACAATCTGGAAATCGCCGCACTTTATCAGTCCTATCCTGATGATGTTCGTAGCAAACTGCTTGCTCTAAGAGCGATGGTCTTCGATCTTGCGGCCCAAAACGATGAGATTGGCACTGTCACTGAATGCCTGAAATGGGGCACTCCCAGCTATGAGACAGCCCGCCCGAAAAGCGGCACGCCGCTTCGCCTTCAATGGGTGGAGAAAGAAAACCGGTTTGGTCTTTTCGTACATTGCCAGACCAATCTTGTCTCTCGTTTTAAGAAGCGTCATGCAGATCTGGTCTATGATAAAAATCGCGGCCTCCTGTGTGAGCGGGACAAGGATATCCCGGCTGAGGTGGCAAGGGATTTTATTCTCTCCGCCCTTACCTATTACAGAAAATCCTGACTACCTCCTGAAATGGGCAAGTTTGCGCCGCAACACGGCCCGCCCCTGCTGAACCCGTTTTCTGGCATTGTCATTTGTGATCCCGAGATGAACCGCAATATCGTCATATTTCTCCCCCCGAACGAGACGCATCACCAGGGGAAGCCTTGTCTTTTCCGGAAGTTCATTGATAGCAGCAAGCAGGGAAACACCAAGTTCGGAATTCAGCAGCTCTGATTCCGGTGTCAATTCGATGGTCTCAAAAGCGCTTGTATCAATTGTGACCACCTCTTTCACTTTTTCATTAAGCCGGGAACGCCGTTTATTGGAACGGTGTATATCAATACAGATATTATGTAGCAGGCGCGCAAACCACGCCCGTTCATTCGTGATCTGGGCCGCGTTCTCTTCGTATTTTTCATAAGCCCGCAGGGTGGCATCACTTAATGCATCTTCCGCATCACTCGCGCTTATATTCATCCAGATCATGCTCAGACGTTTCAAATACTCCCGGTGAGTGTTCCAGGCCGTCCAGAAGCATTTACCATTTTTATTATCGGACGCTGGCGGAATTGCCCGAATTGGTATCTCTTCCTCTTCAAACCCGCGCGAGAATTCCGATCTCTGCTCGACATAGTTAATGTCGCGCAATGACTTAATATTTGGCAAGCCCCCGGACACAGTCCAACCCTCCATAAAATATAAATTTGCTTCAAAAAATACGACGCACTATTAAGGTGTTTATAATTTACATTTATATGATTTGGGTTGTATTTTGCAATTTTAAAGTGCTTTTTTATTTTTGTTTTCTCTTATTATTAAATCAAGAAACAAAAAAATAAAAATCAAATAAATCTCGTCTTTCTCACCGAAACAAAAAAATAAAAAACACCTGAAACCGCCATTACATCAACGGACATAGTATTCACTAAAATAATGAGGTTTATTAATGGCGAATAAAGAAAAAACCGAAGATAAAAACAATAAATCTTCTTCACCATCTTCCGGTAATTCAGTAATTGATTCAGTAATAGCACTTAATCAAATCGTACTCGGAAGTGCAGCACCAACAGCGATGGCAGGAATGCAGATCGCCATTACACATGCAACAGGTGTAGGAGCTCAAAATTTTGTCGCCTCCCAACAGCAGATGAATGTCCTGGGCGCAGCTGCTGTTGCCGCGGGAGCGGGAAATCTCCTTTGGGAAGGCTTAACCCGTACGGTTGACAAAATGACCGTTGAGGATCGACTGAAATACTGGAAAGAAATGATGGCAATAAGCAGTGGAAACCCATCCGCCGAAACTGAAGATCAGTCTTCCTCTGATGAAAAGGAAGGCGACGCCAGCGCAAATGACGCGAATGATGCAAATGAAGCAGGTGTTGACAAGGCACCAGCTGAAACCACCAGTTAATCGGAACATCACAGTGATGAAAAAAGGAATGCATAACCATGGCTGAAACCGGTTCTGACGAAACGCCTTCCGCTGGCGGGAAACCCGCTGCACCGAAAATGCCCATGACCCCGGGGAATGTAGAAGAATCTCCCAGTTTTGCGATGGGCCTTCTCTATCAGTTTGCAGCACATTCTTCCGGTCTTGCTCTCGAAAATGCAACGATCAATGCCAATGTGCTCAACAGTGTCAATACAGCAAACGGCGCAGCACTTTCCGCGCTAAAAAATGCTGAAGCCGCCGTAATGAGTTCCCAGAAAACAACGATTGGAGAATCCTATAACGCTCAAACAGCTGCCATAACACAAGCACTCAACTCTCAAACCAATACAGCCGTCACCGGCTTGAACTCGGTGGCAAATGCAGGGGCAACGGCCCTTACCGCACAAACAAGCCAGGGGATTGCCGGCGTTACTGCAGACGCCATAGCAGCAACAGCAGTTGCTATGGATAGTATTGTCAAAAAAATGGGCGGATAAGGCTCAGGTAACAATAATCGGATCACCATCGGTAACAATCAGTGTATGCTCATACTGTGCCGAAGGTGATCCATCCAGGGTCAGTAACGTCCATCCGTCATCCCCTTCCTTGTAATGGCCGATCCCCGGCGTCAGAAAGGGTTCAATCGTAATGACCAGCCCTTCCCTTAAAAGGGTTCGATGGCTTGGAACAAACTTGTTATGAACTTCAGGAGGTTCATGAATGTTTCTTCCAACACCATGCCCTACCAATCCTTCGATAATCTGAAAACCCGCTTTGCGGGCGACGGTTTCTACAGCCCGGCCGATATTATGAATGGGCTCCCCTGCCCGTGCCTCCCGGATCCCGGCCTTGAGCGCTGCTTTGGTTGTTTTGCAAAGGGTCAACAGTTTTGGATTAACTTTCCCGACAGGGATGGAGCGCCCTGAATCCGCCCAAAATCCATTTAATTCAGCCGAGACATCAATATTGACCAGCTCGCCTTCTTCCAGCTTTCTCTTCCCGGGGATACCATGAGCCGCCTCATCAGCAACACTAACACAGCTAAAGCCCGGGAAATTATAGGCAAGCTTGGGGGCGGAGCGCGCGCCGTGTTTGTTCAACAGCTCACCGACACGCAAATCCAGCTCAAGTGTGGTCATGCCCGGACGAACTGTCTCTTCCATCTCATCCAGGATTTCACGGATAATGCCGCCAATTTTTTTAAGGCCTTCAACCTCTTCTTCAAGTCTGGCGATCATACCACCGCATTCCCGTTTTCATTATCCACATACAACTTACTGTTTTTTCAAGGATTTCAAGGAATCAATCCTATCACCAACATGAGAGTTTTCGCAGCTTAAAAAAAGAATTTCCCATTTTTCTTTCACGCATTCTCAAAAAAGCACGTCTTCCCCCTGTCAATTGAGAAACATACAGCAATACCATTCGAAACGAGCTGGAGGCATATTTCATGGCAAAGGATACACCTGTAAACAGTCAGATTACAGATGCTGTAAGCCAGTCAAACGTAACTGTTCTGGGAACAGCTCCTGCGCAGTCTATGGCAACCGCCTATCAGATGCTCGCACAGTCCGTTGGTGTCGCCATGCAAAATGCAGTCGCGAACCAGCAGAATATGAACACGATTGATTCTGCAATTGTTTCTCAAGGCATCAGCATGCTGTTCAGCCTGGACGGTGCTGCTGACGCCAGCTCGGTCAAGAATGTCATTGTGAATAACTCCGATGAGGAAATTCTTTCGACCTTACAGGCGCTTGTCAAAGAGTTGAAAGACGCCAAAGCCCCGCCTTCAGAATAACCTCAAGGTCATCCTGAAATCCATTATCCGCGTTTATTTTAAGGAGTACCATCAATGCCCGGAGAAACCCTAGTGAACGGTCAGATTACTGATTCAATTACGCAATCCAACGTTACCAATCTTGCAGAAGCCCCTGCGGTCTCGATGGCCAATACCTATCAGGTTTTTGGCCAGGTTGTCGGTGCCAGCATGCAAAATGCAGTTTCCAATCAACAAGGTGCAGCGACCATTGACCTTGCTGTGACAACGCAAGGAACGAGCGTTCTTTACAATCTAAGTGCCTCCACAGCGGCCAAGGCGACATCCGAAGTCCTGGCTGGCCACCCGGTTGCTGAAGCGCTGACTGCCATGAAGGCGGCGGCTGCGGCAATTTAAATTTGAGTTTCTTTGAGGATTTCAAATGAAATCCGCATTATCAATTGAGTAAAGGAGTGCCACAATGGCGGAAAATACCTGGATGAACAGCCAAGTTACCGATGCTGTCACACAATCCAATGTCAAGGTTTTAGGAGATGCCCCCGCAGAATCCATGGGGATGCTGTATCAGATGCTTGCACAAAGCACCGGTATGTCCATGCAGAATATGGTTGCTAACCAGCAGCATAAAAACTCTATTGATTCAGCTGTTGTTACTGGCGCAGTTACTATTCTTTATACACTGGATACAGCAACAACCGGCAAAGCGACACAGGAAATCCTGAACGGTAATCCCGTTGCTGAATCAATGACTTCTCTGAAAGGCGTTCTGGCTGCCTACAATAATCCCAATCCGAACACGCCTTCATTTAATACATAAAGCTGGCTGACAAGGTCCCCTTGATGGTCTTCGGACCATCTTTCCTGAATCTCACATCTTCTATCGCGTAGCGTCCTTAGTGAGATTCAGGATTTTCACCAGGAGATGGACAGATCATGACGACGAAAAAGAGTAGCCCCGAAATAAAGACTGTAGCCAGTCAGGTCACCGATGCCGTTACGCAATCCAATATGATTGCCACGGGCCTCGCCCCTGCACATTCACTCGCGACGCTTTATCAGACAATTTCCCAGTCTATCGGAACGTCAACTCAAAATGCTGTTTCAAACCAGCAGAATGTCAACAGTATGAACCTGGCTGCCCTTTCACAAAATATTCAGATGATTCTTCAGAATGCTCAGCCAAAAACAGTCGTGCAACCGATCATCATCCAAACTCCTTCTGTAGAAAAAACAGAGACCAGTTCCAACAAAACCAATTGATTAACTGTTACGGTGCGTATGCCCGAATTTCTCATGCAGGAGTAGGGGAATGACTGAAGAAACATATGTAAACAGCCAGGTGACCGACTCAATCTCCCAGACGAGCATGAAAGTCGTTGGCGAAGCACCGGCTGAAGCTGTCGGGATGCTGTACCAGCAAATGGCACACAGTATTGGTCTGGCGTTGCAAAATATCATTGCCCAGCAACAACACAGTTACTCTATTCATAATGCGATAACCCTGGCAGCCTCCCGGCAGCTCCTGACCACGGATCCCGCGGCGGCGGCAAAAGCGTCCCAGGATCTCATCGCAGGAAGCGCGGTAACAGAAAATCTCGCTGCATTGCAGGCCGTTGTCAATGATATGGGTAAATAAAGAATTCCCCTTCATTTCTTCAGGAAGGAAGCAATAACGCAATTCAAAGACCAGTAGCTTGGAGTATGTGTCATGGAGAGAAAGCACCACAGTCCGGAAGAAATCAGTCACATTCTTCAGGATCTGGAAGGCGGAATGACGGTGGATCAGGCTGTAATGATCCACGGTGTGTCCAAGGCTACTCTTTACCGCTGGCGCAAGAAAGCGCAGGGCAATGACATTCAGAATTCTGAAAGATTATCCAGGTTACATGAAGAAAACGGGCGACTTAAAAACCTGCTTGCAGATGCGGCCCTTGAGATCCACGCCTTGAAAGAACAACTGGAAAAAGAAAAATAACAGGCTCTTATTGCGTTCCTGGAGTAGGCCTTTATAAAGGATGGATGTCGCGTGATCCTTCTCATATTCTTCAGTCTGTATTTGGCTATCCGAAATTTCGCGGCGATCAGTCCGCAATCATTGAGCATGTTCTGAATAAAAGAGATGCCCTGGTTCTGATGCCAACTGGCGGTGGAAAATCCTTGTGTTATCAGGTCCCTGCCCTTTGCATGGAGGGGCTGACCATCGTCATTTCGCCGCTGATTGCCCTGATGCAAAACCAGGTAGAGGCCTTACGGCAACTGGGTGTCAAGGCAGCAGCCCTCAACTCTGCTCACAGCCAGGAAGAACAATTCGCCATTCGTGATGCCTTGAAAAGAGGGAAGATCACTCTCCTCTATATCGCACCTGAGAGGCTTTTTGCAGCCCGGTTCATTGATTTCCTGTCCAGCCTGGAAATCGCGCTTTTCGCCATTGACGAGGCTCATTGTGTCTCACAGTGGGGTCATGATTTCCGGCCGGAATATCTGAAGCTCTCTATCCTTCATGAATTGTTTCCCAATGTCCCTCGTATCGCCCTTACGGCCACCGCAGATGCCCCGACACAAAAAGATATTATCGAACGATTGAACCTGGAATATGGACGGGTCTTTAATTCCGGCTTCGATCGGCCCAATATTCAATACAGGATTACGGAAAAGAAAAACGCCTATAATCAACTGGTTTCATTTATCAAAAACACACATGCGCAGGATTCTGGCATTGTCTATTGCATGTCCCGGCGCAAGGTCGAACAGATAGCAGAAAAACTTGTCAATGAAGGATTTACAGCCCTTCCCTATCATGCTGGTTTAACGTCGGACCGTCGTTTTCAGAACCAGGAAAGGTTTCTAAAAGAAGACAAGATCATTATGGTGGCAACCATCGCTTTCGGGATGGGCATTGATAAACCGGACGTCCGCTTTGTTGCGCATCTGGATCTTCCCAAAAATCTGGAAGCCTATTATCAGGAGACAGGACGCGCCGGACGGGATGGGTTACCCGCGACCGCCTGGCTTGCATTTGGGCATCAGGATATTGTCAAAATCCGCCAGTTGCTCGGAGAAAATCTCTCCCAAGAGCAACGGCAGATCGAGCATCAGAAATTTACGGCACTTCTGGGTTATTGTGAAACGATCGAATGCCGCCGACGGGTATTGCTGGATTATTTTGGTGAAAAGCGTCAAGAAGATTGCGGCAATTGCGACAACTGCCTGAACCCTGCAGATATCCATGATGCAACAGAAGCGGCACAGCTCGCTCTCTCCTGCATGTACCGGACAGGGCAGCTATATGGAGTGGGCCACATTATTGATGTCCTTCTGGGCGCTGATACAGAAAAAATCAAAAATTCAGGCCATGATAAGCTTCCGCTTTATGGAAAAGGCAATGATCTGAAACGGCCGGAATGGCAAAGCTTGATCCGTCAGCTTTTATCCCTTGGCTATATTGCAACCGATCTTGAAGGATATGGCAGCCTGAAATTGCAGGAAAAATGCCGCCCTCTTCTTAAGGGAGATGAAAGATTTGCTGTCCGGAAATTTGAGTTTAAGAAAAAAGGCAGCACCAAAACCAGGGAAATTCTGCTAGAAAATCCGGAAGAAGAGGCATTATTCGATCAGCTGCGTGCTTTGCGACTGGAGCTTGCGAAAAAGCAAAACATCCCCCCTTATGTTATTTTTCATGACAAAACCCTGCTGGAAATGGTTCAGGCGCGCCCCTCCTCCTTGTCAGAGTTTGGCCTTATCCCGGGTGTGGGAGAAGTTAAAACAGAAAAATATGGTCCTCTTTTTCTGGAACTGTTAAGCGCATAAAAAAAGCGGCGCCAAAGGCACCGCTTTTCAACACTGTTATTTCTGTTGTTTATCCGGCCGCTTTTTGTATCTCATGCTCGATGCTCTGGCAATTCGCCGCATTTTCCGCCTTGATTTCTTTCAGTATTTCTTCAATCGAGGCGATGGCTTCATTCTGCTGATCTCCCAAAGCAGTATTGCTGGACATCGATTGAGCAGTCGTTCCAATAGAACCAATCAGTTGATCCATGCTTTCAACAGTCGCTTGCATGGTTTCGCGTCCCTTCTCCACAGCGCTTGTACCATCATCCATGGAAGAGATAATAACACCGATTTCCTCGGTCAGGCGGTTGATCCGCTGGCGAATATCATCTGTTGCTTTCGCTGTCTGTGTGGAAAGACTTTTCACCTCGCCTGCAACAACAGCAAAGCCTTTGCCAGCTTCACCTGCACGGGCCGCTTCAATTGTTGCGTTCAACGCAAGGAGGTTTGTCTGGGACGCAATATCCTCAATGGACTGGACCATGCCAGCGATCTGCTTGGACGCTTCTGTCAGTGCACTTACGCTATCTGTAGCGCGGCTCACCGCTTCGGCAATTTCTTCCATATTCTGGGCGGTTTCGCCGACAACCTGTCGGCTTTTTGCAGCTGAACTCTGGGCATGGTCAGCGCTTGCACGCGCATGATTACGATTTTCGATTGTCTGATTTGTTGACGAGCGAACCCGTTCCACAGACTGTTCCAAAACCAAGGTCTTATTTTCAATCAGCTGTGATTTCTCAAGAAATTCCGCAAGATAGCCCCTCTTCCCTTCAAGTGAGCCGGGATGTTCCACAGACATATCTCCCTCAGTTCCATCTTCTGTCTCATTGAAAAAATCACTCACAGCGCTGTCTCCGGTTCTTTATCACAACATTTATTCAGCAAATGTCGCCTTTGTTGCTCGATATGAGTGTAAGCTAGGGGACGCTGGTTAATTTTCTGTAACTAATAAAGAAAAGAAGTCTAAACTATTCAGAAAATTTTTATTGAACCAAACTATCTGCGGTTCAAGGCTTCCAGACCATATAAAAAACAGGTCAGGCTGGTCGCCAGTTGTTCCTTGAAATCGATTTTGAACGGCTTGAGATCCGGATGCTCAAGAACCTCTGCAAGGGTTGGAGTGGGATCTGACATTTGCCCCCAACCAACCACATAACAATGCAGCTGCATCAGGACGTCGAGCCCCTGCCCCGGCTTTAAAAAAGGAAGGGCCTTTTCTATCAGTCTGCTCGTGACCTCGGATCGTTGCTTTAGTCCCAGCTTGAAAGTAAGAGCCTCTTCAAAAGAAACATTGCGCTCCAGCACTAAATGCAAAAGGCTCGCAAGGCGTTTCATATTTTCTCGCCTGGCGATACAATCGACAAGTTGGTCGACGAGTCTTTCAACAGAATGAGGGGAAGAAGCGCGTTTCAGTGTTTCATCCACCTCGTCAAGCCAGGCGCTCAACTCCTCCGTTGAAAGCGCAAGAAAAATCTCTTCTTTTGTTTTGAAATACAGGTAGACAGTCCCCTTTGCGAGGCCTGACTGACGGGCGATTGTTGCCATATTGACGTCAAAGAAGCCGGATTGCAGAAAGAGCGTGCGTGCGGCATCCAGGATTGCATCACGCCTTGCTTCCTTCTGCTGATTATTTGTTGCTCGTTTCAATACAACTTCATTCATGAACAGGCACCCGTCTAACTATGCAGGCACTATCTTCTGAAACTATTCAAAAGAAAAGGAATAACTGAATTTCATACGCCCGCCTTGACAAAAAATACCACAAAAGCCCATATTATGACCAGCGGTCATTTAAAGCAGGGACATAAAATGATTACACTCACCATCAATGGCAAGGCGACAGATGTCGATGTCGAACCTGATACACCTCTTCTCTGGGTTCTACGCGATACCGTCAAACTAACAGGAACAAAGTTCGGGTGCGGGGTTGCCGCCTGCGGGGCTTGTACGGTTCATGTGGATGGTGAACCGGTGCGTTCCTGTTCCTTCGCTGTAAGTGACGCGGTGGGATCAAATATCACCACCATCGAGGGACTGGGAGAGAAACTCACGAAAATCCAGCAAGCCTGGATCGAGGAGCAGGTTCCGCAATGCGGCTACTGTCAGTCCGGTATGATCATGGCAGCCACTGCACTTTTAAGTGAAAATCCGTCGCCCACGGATGAAGATATTGATGATGCCATGACCAATATCTGCCGTTGTGGTAGCTATCCGAGAATAAGAAAAGCCATTCACCGGGCCGCATCCTAGGGAGGATCTCATGGGAAAACTTATCACCAGAAGACGCTTCCTTATCGGCACAGCTGTTGTTGGCGGCGGGCTGGCCGTTGGCTATGCCTTAAAGGAAGACCCTCCCGCAAACGAAGCGCTTTCCAATACGGCAAAAGACGGGGAATTTGCCCTGAACGCCTATGTTAAAATTGATCAGTCCGGGCAGGTCACCATTGCCATTCCCCATTCAGAAATGGGACAGGGCATCATGACGTCTCTCAGCATGCTGGTTGCGGAGGAGCTGGAAGTTGATTTTGCAGATGTGAAAGCGGAGCATGCGCCGGTCTCGCCGGTCTATGCCAATTTCACAGCATTGATGGATTCGCTTCCTTTTTCTGACGGGCATCACCGCGGAGAAGATACCGTCGGTGCGTGGGGGATGAAAAACCTGGGCAATCTTCTAGGCCTTCAGGCAACCGGCGGCAGTACAAGTGTCCGCAATTCATGGGAGCCGATGCAGTATGCAGGGGCAGCCGCCCGCGAAATGCTAATCAATGCTGCCGCCAGTCAATGGAACGTCCCGGACAATGAATGCAAGGCCAAAAAGGGGCAAGTGCTTCACGAAAAGACCGGAAAATCAGCGGGCTTTGGGGATCTTGTAAAACTCGCCTCTCTTCAGGAAATCCAGGGTAACATTTCACTAAAATCTGAAAGTCAGCGATCTACCATTGGCAAAAGCCAGCCGCGGCTTGATATTCCCTCCAAGGTAAATGGAACGGCAACCTTTGGTGTCGATGTCGAGCTTCCGGGCATGGTTTATGCCGCGGTGAAGCTCTCTCCGGTTTTTGGAGGAACCGTTGCCTCAATGGATGAAAAAGCCATCGCCAATATGCCGGGTGTTCGCAAGGTTGTCTCAATAGAAACGGGGGTCGTGGTTATTGCGGACAGCTTCTGGCGTGCAAAAAAAGCTGCCGAAGCCCTGCCTGTTACCTTTGATGAAGGAGAGGCTGCAACAGTTTCTACGGAAAGTATCTTCAAGCAATATGAGGAAGCCCTCAAATCGGATGAAGGAAGAAGTTACACTGAGGAGGGCGATGTTCAACTGAAATTCGCCGATGCCGGCAACTTGATCGACGCCCGCTATAAAGCGCCTTTCCTTGCTCATGCCTGTATGGAACCCATGAACTGTACAGCACTTTATCAGGATAACAGTATAGAGGTCTGGTCTCCCAATCAGTCTCCTACCCTGAGCGCCTGGTTTGCGGAAAAAATCGCCGATGTACCTTCAGAAAATGTCACGGTTCATACAACCATGCTGGGCGGCGGTTTTGGACGGCGTATCGAAATTGATTATCTCGTTATGGCAGTTCAGGCGGCAAAAGCCATCCCGGGAACACCGGTTAAACTGATATGGACCCGTGAAAATGATATCCAGCATGATATGTATCGTCCGGCCGCAATGGGCGATTTTACTGCAACACTGAATGCAGAGGGAATGATCTCTGCCTGGCATACCAGATTGGCAAGCCCCTCAATCACCCGGAATTTTGTCGAGAGGCTTCTTCCCTGGGCGGGTGCTGACACCCCGGATAACACCGCAGCCGAAGGTGCTGCTGATCTGCCATATGCTTTTGAAAACAAACTTGTGGAACATATTCCGAGCCCGACACCAATTCCCGTTGGCTACTGGCGAAGTGTCGGTCATTCTTATACCGGCTTCTTTACCGAATGCTTTATGGATGAATTGGCAGTCGCTGCAAAAAAAGACCCAATCGACTTTCGTCTTGCCCATTTGAAAGACCATAAGGACTTCACAGATGTTCTGTTAAAGCTGAAGGAAATAAGCAACTGGGACAGCCCTCTTGCAAAAGGGAAAGGCCGGGGAATTGCCCTTCATGAATCTTTCGGAAGCATTGCAGCGCAAGTCGTTGAACTTAGTGTCTCAGACGATAAATCCGTCAAGCTCGATAAAATCTATTGCGTTATTGATTGCGGCACGGTCGTTAATCCGGACACGGTTATTGCCCAGATGGAAAGCGGCATCATTTATGGCCTGACTGCTGCTGCCTTTGGTGAAATCACTATTGAAAACGGGCGTGTCCAGCAAAGCAATTTCCCGGATTACGAAATGCTGACAATGGCCATGACACCGGAAATCGTTGTCGAACTGGCCCCTTCAGGTCGTCCCATGGGCGGCGTTGGGGAACCCGGGACACCACCGATTGCGCCTGCACTTGCCAACGCGCTTTATGATGCAACCGGTGAACGGATCCGGGAACTTCCCATCCGCAAATCCGGCTTTGAAATAACCGCGTAACAGAAACTGAAGTCA
>JAKSCD010000278.1 GCA_022360775.1 Sneathiellales bacterium
GATGAAAGCCAGCCTGAAGAGGTAACAGCATCATGAGTGACGTAACAAAATTATTGCAGGTGACCGACCTCACCATGATGTATGGCGACCGGGTAGGCTGCCAGGATGTTGACTTTGATCTCTATGCCGGTGAAGTGCTCGGGATTGTCGGCGAATCCGGTTCAGGCAAATCCACCCTGCTCAACTGTATTTCAGCGCAGCTTCAGCCCACAGCAGGTTCTGTGAATTACAATACCCGTCTTGAAGGCATCAGGGATGTTTATGGCATGTCCGAGCCTGAACGTCGCCTTTTGATGCGGACGGACTGGGCTTTTGTTCATCAAAGCGCCCGCGATGGTCTTCGCATGAATGTCAGTGCCGGTGCCAATATCGGCGAAAGACTGATGGCCATCGGCAACCGTCATTATCAGGATATTCGCGACAAGGCTGAAAACTGGCTGGGCAAGGTAGAGATTGAAAATGATCGGCTTGATGATCTGCCCAGTACTTTTTCCGGCGGCATGCAGCAACGTCTGCAAATTGCCCGTAACCTGGTGACGGGGCCAAGACTTGTCTTTATGGATGAACCGACCGGCGGGCTTGATGTTTCTGTGCAGGCAAGGCTGCTGGATCTGATCCGCTCCCTCGTTCGGGATCTTGGCCTTTCCGTCATTATCGTCACCCATGACCTTGCGGTAGCCCGCCTCCTTTCCAATCGCCTGATGGTTATGCAAAAGGGAAAAATCGTCGAGCAGGGTCTGACCGACCAGGTTCTCGATGATCCGCAGCATGCCTATACCCAGCTTCTTGTTTCTTCAATCCTGCAAACCTGAGATCCGTTATGACTGAAATGCTTCACGTCGAAAAAGTCGCAAAAAGCTTCACCCTCCATACCCAGGGCGGCGCCACCATCCCGGTTTTTGAGGATATTGATTTTTCCCTTTCCGCCGGGGATTGCATCGCGCTTACCGGCGCTTCCGGCGCGGGAAAAAGTACCTTTATGCGCATGCTTTACGCCAATTATCTCTGCGCTGATGGATCCATCCGGGTCTTTCATGACGGGGACTGGGTCGATGTAACGACAGCAACGCCCCATGCGATCTTGCAGATCCGCAAATTCACCATGGGATTTGTGAGCCAGTTCCTGCGCGTCATTCCCCGGGTTTCCACCCTGGATATCGTTGCCGATCCGCTCACCAGTATCGGGGTTCGCCGGGAAACCGCGCTTGATAAGGCCAAAACCCTTCTCGCACGGCTGAATATCCCGGAACGTCTCTGGTCCCTCTCCCCGCTGAC
>JAKSCD010000287.1 GCA_022360775.1 Sneathiellales bacterium
TAGAATTACCTCAACTTTTCTCCTATGTAGTAGCCTTTTACCATATGTATTGATGAGAGTTCTAAATTTAATAGGGGATTCTAAAAGGTAAAGGTAGAATATCCGTATCCGGATTGACAGCAATACCGTAGAAGCGATGATTGTGATCAGCAACCGCCTGGCGAAGCTCAGGCGTGCCCATCATGGGAGGATACTGGTTAGGGCCATCCATGAAAAATTTCGCGGCCTGTGCGCGAATATCTTCAGGACCATCCTCATCAGGAAATCCCTGTCCGAGATTAATGGCACCGGTTTCCTTTGCCAGTGCTGACATGGTTTCAAAAATGGTTGTCCCAAAGCTGGAAAGAACGCTGTTTGTTTGTTTGACCATCCCGACCCTCAATCTTCCCTTGCGATCACTCTTTTCAACAGGCATATCTTTCCCTGAGGTGAGACGCAAGTAATAAGGACAAAGAGAATGACCCTGTCAGCCAAAATGTCGCTTCTGGGAACGGAAACCGCTTTTGATGTCTTATCGCGAGCAGCAGCCCTCGCCGCGCAAGGACGAGACATTATTAATCTCGGCATCGGGCAGCCGGATTTTCCAACCCCTGCTCCCATTGTTGAAGCAGGGGTTCAGGCGTTAAAGGACGGGCATCATGGATATACAGCCCCGAACGGGATCCCTGAACTTCGTGACGCCGTTGCCGAGGACATTCAAAACAGACGACATGTCGCAGTAAAGCCGGGGCAGATTATGATCATGCCCGGCGGAAAACCCACCATGTCCTTTGCCATTGAAATGTTCGGCGAGGCAGGCGCTGAAATTCTCTATCCTAATCCGGGTTTCCCCATCTATGAAAGTATGATCCGTTACAGCGGAGCGACACCGGTTCCCATCCCTCTTTTGGAGGAGAGCGGCTTTTCATTCGATGCAAATCATGTGCTGTCGTTAATCAATGAAAAAACACGTCTGATCATTCTGAACAGTCCTGCGAACCCGACCGGCGGCGTTATCGCCAAGGCGGAGCTTGAAAAGCTGGTGACAGGACTTGAACGCTGGCCGGATGTTTATGTGCTTTCCGATGAAATCTATAGCCGTATGGTCTATGATGGGGAGGAGCATATGAGCCTTCTCTCGTTTGAGAAACTGCGTGATCGCCTGATTATTCTCGATGGCTGGTCAAAAACCTATGCCATGACCGGATGGCGCCTTGGTTGGGGATTATGGCCTGAACATCTCATACCGGAAATAACTAAGCTTTGCGTCAATTATCATTCCTGCGTCAACGCCAGTGCACAATATGCCGGAATTGCCGCCCTTAAAATGGATCAGGGTCCAGTTGATGAAATGATGTCTGCCTTCGATGAAAGACGGAAACTTATCCATGAAAGGCTTAATGCTCTTGATGGTATTCGCTGCGCCTATCCAAAAGGCGCATTTTATGCTTTTGCCAATATTACAGGAACGGGAAGAAGTTCCCGGGAAATTCAGGAGTTTCTGCTCGAACAGGAAGGTATAGCGACAATATCCGGTACTAGTTTTGGCGTGTTCGGGGAAGGGTTTGTACGTTTTTCCTACGCCAACTCGACAGATAATATCTCGGCAGCAATGGACCGGTTGGAAAAAGCGCTTCCAGCTTTTATTCAATCTTGAAAATTTCAGAGGATTTCCATGACAGACCTTGAAAAACGTCTCAATGAACTAGAGATGCAACTTGCCGAACAGGATCGCACTCTTCAGGACATGAGCGAGATGGTCAGCCAGCAATGGGACGAGATCGACCGGCTGAAACGCAAGCTTACCACCGCTAGTGAACGTATTGTTTCACTGGAGGAAAACCTGCCGCAAAATGATCAGATAGAAAAACCGCCGCATTATTAAGCGGGCTCTGGTTTGTTTTCCTTATCCGTGTTGCTGGCATCAAGGGCGTTTCGGACTGCGAGCGCCAGCTCCTCTTTCGTATAGGGTTTCCCAAGCAGACTTTTTACGAAAACGGATAATGTCTCGTTTCCTGTCAGTGCAAGTTCCTGTTTTTTGGAAAAACCGCTTGTCAGCAGGATTTTAAGATCGGGTTTCAGTTCGATGGCTTTCTTTGCCAGATCAAATCCGTCCATGCCGCCCGGCATGACAACATCACTGAACAGAAGATCAATTTGCCGTCCGCTTTCCAGATGGTGAAGCGCATCCTGTGCTGAATGGGAAAGCAACGTTTTATATCCCAGTCCTTGCAGATGGGTTGCGGCAACTTCGACGAGCCCTTTTTCATCATCCACAACCAGAATTGTCTCTTCACCCGTCGGAACGACTTCTATTTTTCTATCCTTTTTCTCATTTTCCTGACGGCTGCGTCTGGAGCGGGGCAAATACATCCGGATAACGGTTCCCTCGCCTTCTTCTGAATAGATATCCAGAAACCCGCCTGAGCGTTTCACAAAGCCATAAACCATACTAAGCCCGAGTCCGGTCCCTCTGCCACTGGATTTTGTCGTAAAGAAAGGTTCGAACACTTTTTCCTGAATTTCTGCGGGCATTCCTTCACCGGTATCTGTTACAGCAATCATGACATATTTGCCTGGCTTGGCGTCCGGTTTGAATTTCAGATGTTCAGGCCCAAGAGTTTTATTTTTACTTTCAAAGACAAGGGAACCTCCATCGGGCATGGCATCCCGCGCATTGATCGAAAGATTTATAAGTGCATCCTGAAGATCTCCGGGATTGGCATCCACCTCCCAGATATCTTCCTGCAGATCATATTGCAAATTGATCGCCACAGTCAGGGACTTTGAAATCAGTTCATCCAGGTTGCGAATAAAATCATTTACTTTAATCCGCTGGGTATCCTGGGTTTCATTTTTTGAGAAATTCAGAAGTTTACGAGTGAGTTCAGCCCCCCGTTTTGCACCAATGAAAGCGGCCTCAACCCGTCCGGTTGTCCGGTCATCCGGTTTATCCTGCATGCTTTCTTTCAGCAGTTCCAGATTACCCTGAATGATCGCAAGGATATTGTTAAAATCATGTGCAATACCGCCGGTGAGTTGCCCGACAGCATCCATTTTCTGGGCATGACGCAATTGCTGTTCAAGACGTTCGTTATCTTTTCGCTGGAACTCCATGCGCCGCTGTAAATAGGCGTTCCAGGCCAGAAAAGCCAAAAGGATAGCGACGACAATCAGTCCGAGCTTCCATAACAGGGCATAATCCAACCCCTTTTTGATCTCAAGCCCGATCCATTTTTGCATGATCCGTTGATGAGTGGCATCAGGAAGAGAATTCAGCGTTTTCTGTAAAATACGATGGAATTCAGGCCAGTCACTCCGCACCCCCATGGACAGGCCGTTGGTAAAGGGCGTCTCACCTGACACGCGAATATTGGTTAGCCCCTCCTGCCGGATGGCATGACCTGTTACAAGAATACTGCCGATATAGGCATCTACCGATCGAGAGCCCAGCAATGACAGGGCCTCGGACACAGTATCCACCTCTACAAGATCCAGCGACCAGTCACCTGCGTTCAAATGATCTGTAATCGCATATCCGCTGACAACGGCCACTTTTTTCTGCTTCAATCCGGCAATGCCATTTACATAGGGAACGTCATCCCTGGTAAAGATCATTTGCGGCAGATTGATATAGGATGATGTGAATTTGGCAATCTCATGCCGGTTGGCGGTTGGTGTTGCAGCAGAAAACAGATCCAGTTCCCGCTTGCTCAACATGTCCACGCTTGTTTTCCAGTCCAGTCTTGGATTGGTTTCAAAGGTAATACCCAGAATTTCTGAAACTTCTTTAAGATAATCCATGGCAAGGCCGGCAAATTGCCCATCCTTGCCAATATACTCTATCGGCGCATAACTGTTATCGGCAGCTACCCGGATTATCGGATTTGCCTTTAACCAGCTCCGCTCTGTTTCACTCAGCTGCAAACGCCGCTGCGGCTCTTCAATCCAGTCCTTCGTAATCGATTTATGCTCCGCCGCTGTCAGGCTATCCAGCGTCTTCTGCAGAATTTTCTGCAGCATTGGATGGGAGGGGTTGACGGCAAAGGCATTGACAGAAGAGGTTTGCGTTAGTCTGCCTTGTGCCTGCAGATTATCCATCAATTCTGTCCGGATAATATAAAGAGCGACAGCCCGGTTCCCGATATAAGCATCGACCTCACCTTTTAAAACAGCCCCAAGCGCTTCACTGCTCGTTTTGAAAGTACGCGTTGCAATTTCTGGATATCTGTTTTTCAGCACCTGTTCGACGAAGAAACCTTCTTCCAGGGCGACTGAGCGCTGTTTCAAATCATCGAGGGACTTGAAATAAGGGCCATTTTTCCTGGCAAAAATAACATGAGGAACATCCACATAGGGGCTGGTAAAGAGAAATTTTTTCTCTCTTTCAGGGGTCGGGGTTATGTCCATCAGCGCCTGTATTTCTCCTTTTTCAAGGCGCAAAAGGTTTTCTGACCAGTCATCCTGGACAATTTCTATGGCTCCCTGCAGACGCTGATTAATCAGATTGATGTAATCAACCCCTATTCCCCGTGGCATTCCCTTGTGATCTTCGTAATTCATCGGGGGCCAGCGTTTCATTATGCCCACTTTGATCCCGGGATTTTCGGACAGCCAGGCTTTCTCTTCCTCATCCAGCGTGAAAGGAGGCGCAGATCGTGAGGTTTCAATTGCGTCATCAAGAACCGGAACCCAGCTGGAAATCAGCCTGTTTCTTTCCTGAACCGACATATCAGCAAGTGCCTTGTCCAGAATTGAGGTAAGCTCAGGCCAGTCTTTTCGAACGGCAAAACGCTGACCTGTCACCTCAAAGTCATAACGTCCCGCAACCTTCAGATTTGAAAGACCGTTTTCCCGCGCAATATAGGTACTCACTCCCAGAACCCCGACATAGGCATCAACCTCTCCAGTCGCGACAGCCTGTAGTCCGTCCAAAGGTGTTTCAACATATTTTGGCAGAACAGAAGGAAAATCGTTTAAGACCCTTTCTGTGGAGAGATAATCTCGAACCAGGGCAACACGGGCACCGCTCAGATCCGCAGGCTTTTGAATTCCCTCATGGCCAATCTGCGTCATCATCACCAGGGGCGTATTGATATAGATCTCGGTGAAATCCAGGAAATTCTCGCGATTTTTTGTTTTAAAGGCCGTCGCAATCACATCAAGCGACCTCGCCCGTGCACCGATCATGATTTCCGGCCAGGTAAGACCCGGAACAGCTTCAAATTTCAGACCGGTTTTAACTTCAATGACCCGGATAAAATCCGGGGCAATTCCCGCATAGCTTCCGTCACTCCTTTGAAAACTATAAGGAGCGTAATCACCATCTATACCAATGCGGATAACAGGATGCTTTTCTATCCACGCTTGCTCGGCTGAGGAAAATTCAAGTTTTTCTTCAGCCTGCGTGACAGAAAGTCCCGGGATGCCCAGGCAAAAACCAAGCACCAATGCAAATTTTTTCAGGTATGTCAGGGATTTAAGCAGCATTTACCGTCGCTCTTACGCAAGATACCTTTATCGATAAGTATATTAGGTTTCTACCAAACATTTTATCGGGCGACAGATACTAACCATAAAAGGATAAAAAAGACACCCCTTTTATAAGATTATTACAAAGAAACAAATGAAACAGACTATGTAGACAAATCCCGTAAAATTGTGGCTATTCCCAAAATTGATGTGCCAAGGGGTATGAATATTCGCTAACCGTATTTCTACAAATGATGCAATTCCTTGCATTTCTTGACGCAAGCGATTAAAAGCCCATCTTTCTCAAAGACCGCCAGCATGACAAAGGCTTGAAATGACAACGGATAAATCTGAAGCGCAGAATAAAGAAGAAGAAAAGGAAACACCGGAAGATCCTGTGGTGACCTATATTCTGAATGCTGTAGCGGATGGCGGTGAAATTTCACCCAATCATATCGCACAAAAAATTGCCGCTGATCGTGCAAAGGAAAATGCACCAAAGGATATCTGGCGGAAATATATGACTGCTGTTCGACAGCAGGCCATTCATCTTGCCCGCAACGGGCGGCTTGAAATCGTGCGCAAGGGTGAAGTTGCCGATCCAAATGATTTTAAAGGCCTTTACAAACTCCGCCTGCCCAGAAAATAGTCAACAAAGCACCGGTGTTTTCTCCGGGCAAGACGCCAAGCCTGGATCAAAAAGAACAAAAAATAGGCAATTGGCTATTTTTTAATCATTTTTTTTGATCAGTTTTTGATCACTTTTCAAGAACCAGTTTTAAAAAACGCAGTTTTCTGCGCTGTTAATAAAATAATAACAAAGTCCGCTAAACTGGCACACCTCCTGCTTATAGGGGAGGCAGAATGTTATTGTCCTTGATCAGCACTTACTGAAGACGTGAACAATGAAAAAAATCGAAGCGATCATTAAGCCTTTTAAACTGGATGAAGTGAAAGAAGCCCTGCATGAAGTAGGACTTCAAGGCATCACTGTGACAGAAGCGAAGGGCTTTGGCCGACAGAAA
>JAKSCD010000271.1 GCA_022360775.1 Sneathiellales bacterium
AAAAAAACAGCTCTTCAAAAGAAAAAGGCATTTCCTCAACGGAAGGCCGGTCTTCTTTCTTTACATTCTGTGTCCGTGCGTTCATCTGCTTTCCACAATTCAATAAGGGAAAGGAGAACCGGTATTCAGGAGTTTCAGCGGTTCAGCCCGCATCAACCGGTCCTATCTAAATACCGGACTTTAATATTAGAATTTCAATAAAATACCGTTAATGGATCAGGCCATCACTTCTTTATCCGCTGATCAGATCCAGCCATTCCTGCTCTGTAAGGACAGTAACCCCCAGATCCTCCGCTTTTTTAAGTTTGGATCCTGCTTTCGCTCCTGCGACCAGATAATCGGTTTTTGCGGAAACGGAACCACTGACCTTGGCACTCAGACTTTCAGCACGGGCCTTCGCCTCCGCGCGCGTCATCAATTCAAGGGAGCCTGTAAAAACAACCGTTTTTCCCGCAACAGGACTATCATCGTCAGGGGCTTCAAACGGGATCACACTTAATTGCCCCTGCAAACGCGCAAGAATATCCCTGTTCTGGTCTTCAGAGAAAAACTCCTTCACCGCATCCGCAACAGCACCGCCAATACCATCGATATTTAATAGATCAACATATGTCTTGCCCGGATCCTCCTGATCCGGTGCAAAGGCCGCCATCAGACTTTCAAGTGTCAGGTAGTTTTTCGCCAGCAGTCTCGCATTTCCCTGCCCGATATGGCGAATACCCAGCGCATAGATGAAACGATCCAGATCAATCTGACGCCGTTCATTGATCGCCTCAAACAGATTGGTGACAGCCTTGGTGCCAAAACCTTCCAGGTTTTTTATCTTCTGAAGACGGGATTTATCCTCTTCTTCCAGCGTGAAAATATCCACCGGGTTACGGACCCAGCCCAATTCATAAAACCGCTCTATTTGCTTGGCTCCCAGACCATCTATATCGAAAGCATTGCGGGATACAAAATGCTTGAGCGTTTCTACAACCTGCGCTTCGCAGATCAGACCTCCGGTGCAGCGGCGGACAACATCTTCCTTACCGGTGGTTGGATTAATTTCCCGAATGGCATGGCTGCCGCATACCGGGCAGGTTTTGGGAAAATCGAAAGGAACAGTTTTTTCGGCATCCCTTTTTTCAAGAACAACCTCAACCACCTGCGGGATCACATCGCCGGCCCGCTGGATAACAACTGTATCCCCAATGCGAACGTCTTTTCTTTCAATCTCTTCTTCATTATGCAATGTCGCGTTGGACACGATCACCCCGCCGACACTGACCGGTTCCAACCGGGCAACCGGCGTGAGAGCACCGGTACGGCCGACCTGGATTTCGATATCCTGAACGACTGTTGTTGCCTTTTCCGCCGGGAACTTATGGGCAATCGCCCAGCGGGGGCTGCGGCTCACAAAACCGAGACGGGCCTGCCAGTCCAGCCGATTGACCTTGAAGACGACCCCGTCAATGTCATAATCCAGGTTTGAACGCAGCTCCTCGATCTTTTTATAGGCGTCAATGGCTTCCGAAATATTGCCGCAGACTTTCGATAAGGGATTAACCGAGAAACCCCAGTTTTCAAACTGCTGCAAAACCTCGGCCTGTGTCATACCCGGAACGTCCGAGGCGTCCCCCCAGGCATAGGCAAACAGGCGCAGGTTTCGGCTTGCCGTGATCTTTGTATCCAGTTGACGCAGTGAGCCTGCTGCAGCATTTCTGGGATTGGCGAAAACCTTCTCGCTTTTTTCCGCCTGCCTTTTATTCAGATCCTGAAAATCCGGGATGGACATATAAACCTCACCGCGCACCTCAAAAACATCCGGAAATCCTGCTCTGTCTCCTGCAAGCTGCAACGGCAGGTCCTTCAGGGTCCGGAGATTGGCGGTGATATCCTCGCCCACCTGGCCATCACCACGGGTCGCTCCTTGAACAAACTGACCTTTCTCGTATCGCAATGAGGCAGAGAGACCGTCTATTTTAGGTTCTGCAAAGAAAGCAACATCTTCAGTCGGCGGAAGACCCAGGAAGCGCCTAACCCGGCTCTCAAACTCCTGAAGATCATCACTGTTAAACGCGTTATCCAGCGACAGCATGGGAACAGCATGGGTTACCTTTCCAAAACCCTTTGCCGGAGCCGAGCCAACTTTCTGCGTAGGGCTATCCGTATGGACGAGTTTCGGGTAAGCCTCCTCCAGCGCTTTAAGACGCTTGAAAAGGGCATCATATTCCGCATCCTCAACAAGAGGAGCATCCTCCTGATAATAAGCCTTGTTCAGGCTCTCAATGCGGCTTGACAGGTCACGGTGCTCCGTTGTCGCTTCTTCAAGCGACAGCGTGGATACGTCCTGCATCCTCTTTATCCTTCCATCAGACTTTTGGCAGCGGCGCGGGCTTCTCGGGTAATCGTTGCGCCTGAAAGCATACGGGCAATCTCTTCTTCGCGTTCAGCAAGGCTCAAGCGTTCAACCGAAGTCCGGGTCACTCCTTCAGCACCGGCTTTACGGATGTTCCAATGCGCGGAGCCGGAGGCGGCGACCTGCGGTGAATGGGTAATCACCAGAACCTGCAATTCCCGGGAAAGCCGGGAAAGACGTTCACCGACAGCATCCGCTGTCGCCCCGCCAACACCACGATCCACCTCGTCAAAGACAAGGGTCGGTGCGGAACCGGACCGGGCCAGAACAACCTTAAGGGCCAGCATAAAACGGGAAAGCTCCCCACCGGAGGCAATCTTGATCAGCGGACCGGGCAGGCTTCCGGGGTTGGTTGCCACCTGAAACTCTACTTTATCAATCCCTGAAGAAGACCAGCTTTCCTCCGGCAGCTCCAGCACCAGTGTTTCAAACCGTGCATTTCCAAGCTTGAGAGGCTCCAGCTCGGTCATAACAGCTTTATCCATTTCCTCTGCTGAACGCAGGCGTTTTTCGCGAAGATCACTTGCGGCCGCAATAAAAGCCTCTCTTGCCAAACGGGCTTCCTCGGTAAGGCGCGCAATTTCAGCATCGCCTTTTTCCACAGCCGCCAAACGCTCCTGAAAGCCTTGCATCACTGCCGGAAGGCCACTCACTTCGCATTTATGCTTGCGGGCCGCGGCACGCAGGGCAAAAAGCCGCTCTTCAACATGTTCAAGGCCAGAGGGGTCAATTTCCAGATCCCGCCCGACGCTATCTATCAACATGGCCGCTTCTGCCATCTCTATCGCTGCGCGCTCCAGCCCGTCCAGAACCGGATCCAGCTTGCCACTTGCCTTTTCAACAACCCGTTCAATTGCCCGGGTCGCGGTACGAATGCGTCCCTCGATGCCGCCATTATCATTAAGGGCTTTTTCTGCATCTTTTAAGGCTTCGGCAATTTTCTCGGCATGCATCAGTGCAGAGCGGGCTTCAGCAAGCTCCTCCTCTTCGCCCTCTCGCGGTGAAAGCTCTTCCAGCTCCGCAACCACGTGGCGCAAATATTCTTCATCCACCTTCGCCTGCTCAACCGCATTGATCGCCGCTTGCAAGGCTTCATTCGATTTCTGCATGCCGGAGTAAAGGGAAGATACTTTTGACCGATCCTGATCCAGTTGGCCATAGAGATCCAGGAGCGTGCGATGCCCCTTGGCGTCCAACAGCCCCCTTTCGGCATTCTGGCCATGAATTTCGACCAGCATATCCCCAACGGATCTTAGCAGACTGGCGCTTATGGACTGGTCATTGATACTGGCTTTGTTTCGGCCGTCACTGCTGATTACCCGGCGAAGAAAGAGTGGCTCTCCTTTTTCCAGATCCAGCTCATCCAGCATGTCGTATACCGGATGAATGGCTGGAAGATCGAACTCCGCGGTAACGATACCCTTTTCTTCTCCGGCCCGGATCAGACCGGTATCAGCACGAGCACCGAGGGCCAGGGCAAGACTGTCCAGAAGGATGGATTTACCGGCGCCGGTTTCTCCCGTCAGCACGCATAATCCTCCCTCGAACGACAAATCGAGTTTGTCGATAAGAACAATATTTCGGATGGACAAGGTACTCAGCATGGGACCAATGCCTAGAAAACTGATTTCCAGGCTTTGACAATCCAGGAATCTTCCTTGATTTCCGGCCTCAGGTAATTCTCATCCAGAAGCGCATAACTGTCCTGATACCATTCACTGCCCGGAAAGTTATGACCAAGAACCGCTGCGGCTGTTTTTGCCTCATCCGTAATGCCAAGAGAAAGATAGGACTCAGTGATCCGGTGCAACGCTTCAGGGACATGCGAGGTCGTCTGGTAATTCTCGACCACCTGACGGAACCGGTTAATCGCGGCAATATAATTCTGGGAATTCAGATAATAGCGCCCGATTTCCATTTCCTTGCCAGCAAGATGGTCCCGTGTCAGGTCAATCTTCAGCGCCGCATCACGTGCGTATTCTGTATTCGGGAATCTCCGCACCAGTGTTTGCAGGGCATTTAGTGCCTGACGGGTTACTTTCTGATCCCGCCCCACGCCCGTGATTTGCTCGTAATAGGAAATGGCGATCAGGTAATAGGCATAGGCAACATCCTTGTTGCCGGGATGAAGTTCGATAAACCGTTCTGCGGCCAGGATAGCCCTGTCATATTTATTGCTCTGATAATAGGCGAAGGCTGACATCACCTGGGCTTTGGTTGACCAGACAGAATAGGGGTGCTGTCGTTCCACTTCATCAAAGCCGCGCGCAGCCTGCAAATATTCCTCGTTATTCAAGGCTGCAATCGCTTCGTTATAAAGCTCTTGCACAGGCCGTTCCTGATAGACTTCTACTTCGTCAGAGCTGCAGGCAGACAGAAGCATTACAAGTGCAACTGAAAGAGCCCAGCCCGGCCGAACGGCATTCCTTAATATAAAATTCATTCTTGAAAGCCCGGAATTGAAATTGATTGAAATACATTTTAGCCAAATGGAGCCGCCTTGGAAAGGATATTGGACAAATATCGTCACGTGAATGTATTTCATCTAATTTCATCTAAAAGCGCATTTTAATCATTTTAATATCAGAATTTTCATTTATACTTTAGACTGTTAGCATAGGTAGAATAATAGGCGATTTCCTTTTTAGAGCCCCTGTGCTACATTACTAATAAGGGTAATTAGGATTTTCTGATCTTCCTCTACTTTAAGGAGATTTTACTGCTCAGGATGTCTGTTGTTTCCCTTACCCCTATTTAATAAGTAGTATTTATTTTGGGTAGTCCAGAGACCCAAAAGTAAGGAAAGGTACCAGCTAATGAGTAAACTCGCAAAACGGGTTGACGATCATGTAGGCGAACGCATCAGGGAACGTAGAACCATGATGGGCCTTACGCAGGAGCACTTGGCACAAGCGCTTGAAATTTCATACCAGCAGGTACAGAAATATGAAACTGGCGCCAATCGAGTCAGTGCGGGACGTCTGTATGAAATCGCTCAACGCCTGGAAGTAGATGTTGCCTATTTCTTTGAGCAACTTGAACCCCTTACCTCAAGCTCCCCCCTTGAACATGGCGGCAAAAATCGTTCCACAATTGAACTGGTTCGTAATTACGGTGAAATTAATGAGCCTGCGGTTCGTTCTGCGGTCAGCGGCCTTATTAAAAGCCTGGCAGGAAAAGAGCGCAAACGCAAGTCTGCCTAGAGCGCTCCTTACCCCTGCAAATAACAAGGCACGGAAATTCCGTGCCTTTTTTTGTATCCGTAAGTTATGCCGTGTACCCTACCGCTTGCCGCGGCTCGGGTTTTACACGGTTGCGGGTGCAGCAGCCTGTTGTATAGGCCAGTGAGCTCCCCCTACATTTGAAGAGCGTACAGGAGCTTCCGTTGTGTAGCACCAGGCACTTGCATCTGCCAGGAACGTATGCAGAAGTTTATTATTCAGTGCATGACCTGAACGGTATCCCCGGAACTGTCCGATAATCGGGGCGCCCGCAAGATACAGATCGCCGATAGCATCCAGGGCTTTATGGCGGACAAACTCGTCATTATAGCGAAGTCCTTCTTCATTAAGAACATCATCGCCACTGAGAACAATTGCATTTTCAAGCGAACCGCCTTTCGCCAGCCCCATCTTTTTCAACTGCTCCAGTTCACTCAGAAAACCGAATGTCCGTGCCCGGCTCAATTCATTTTTAAAGGTGCCGTTACGCAGGTTGAAACTGCAATTCTGTTTGCCAATACGCTTATTTTCAAAATCAATTTCAAAAGAAACGGAAACATTGTCACCTGGGGAAAGAACGGCACGTGCCTCCCCTTCCATCACTTCAATTTCCTTTAGAACCTTGATATAGCGACGGGGAGCATCCTGCTCAACCATATCCGCACATTCGATAAGAAAGACAAAAGGAGCAGAAGAACCATCCATAACAGGAACTTCAGCGCCATCGATCTCAACAAGCGCGTTATCTACACCTGACCCTGAAAAAGCAGCCATCAGATGTTCAATCGTCGCAACTTTTACGCCATGGGAATTTTCAATAGTCGTACACATGATCAGATCAGAAACTGTATCATAACAGGCCGGGATCTCCGCCTGTTCGGTGGCAACATCTATGCGCCTGAAGATGATACCGGTATTCGGTTCAGCAGGATGGATCGTCATATTTATGACTTCACCACTATGAACTCCGACACCTGTACAACTGATACTGTTTCGTAAAGTTTTCTGATATGTGACCATATTCTTGAATACTTCCGTAAAAATTTTTCGGTAGGCTATTTGTAAAGCTGCCCCTCAAACAATACAAATCACTCTTTGTTACTAAATATTTCCGCATTTCAATAAGTTATTACTTTGCTAATATTTAATTAACCAAAAAAGCCGGACTGCACTGGTGCAATCCGGCTCCTAAATCTGGCTATACTGCAGAACAGGCGTTAGTTTGCCTGGCGCCGCAGGAAGGCAGGAATATCCAGAAGATCATCATCTTCTTTCTTTTCCTCAATTCGGACAGAAGGTGTCAAAGCTTCCTTTTGCGGTTGCTGGACCTGTTCCTGTACAGGTTTTTGCATGGCAGGTGCCGCAGGCTCCCGGCGCACCTCAGACTGCGCAGCGGCTTCCTGGGCCCGTGCTTCACGCTCGGCTTCCGCTTTGCGGGCCATTCTGCCAACACCGGTCATGCGCTCAAAAAGACTTGGTCCCTTGCGCTTGCGCTTCGGTTCGCCGGCTTCCTCCTTGAGACTTCGTGCCTCTGGCGCCAAAAGCTCTTCATCCCGTTTTTCAACCTTGATCACAGGCGGCGCTTTGAACGGCGTATCATGCCCTTCCTGCGCTTGAGGGGCGGCATCACTTTCTTCCATATCAATTTCGATATCAGAAAGAAGATCCGGCTCTGTATTCAGGGCAAGGCTGCTGTCAGTAACCAACGCTTCTGTCGAGCCGACTTCCATCGAGGCAGAAGCGCTTTCATCAGCACCGCTGAGCATTGGCTGACCCGGCGCAGCTTCTGGGACAGAAGCGCCAAAGCCTGAGGCAGTAATCGCACCAGCACCCGGTAAATCAGCACCGGAACCGGCAGCGCCTTCAGATCCGCCCCAGCCTGCAGATGCAGTTGGCCGGGCACTGTCAGAGGCAACTTTCAGCAATGAAGTAACATTTGGTGCAACAGGCTGAATACCTTCACCCGCATCAATGCCGGTCGCCACAACGGACACCCGCACGGTGCCTTCCATCTCGGTATCAAATGTTGATCCGACGATAATATTCGCTTCGGGATCGACCTCGCTGCGGATCCGGTTGGCGGCTTCATCCAGCTCATACAGGGTCAGATCCATACCACCGGTGATATTGATCAATACTCCCCGTGCGCCTTTCATGGAGACATCGTCAAGGAGCGGGTTGGAAATCGCTGCTTCAGCCGCTTCAATCGCCCGGTTTTCACCTTCCGCTTCCCCGGTGCCCATCATGGCTTTACCCATTTCGCTCATCACAGTATTGACGTCAGCGAAATCGAGATTGATAAGGCCAGGCATCACCATCAGATCGGTCACGCCGCGAACACCGGAATGCAGGACATCGTCAGCCAGGTTGAAGGCATCTGCAAAGGTGGTTTTTTCATTGGCAATACGGAACAGGTTCTGATTGGGGATAATAATCAGTGTATCGACATATTGCTGTAATTCCTCGATGC
>JAKSCD010000161.1 GCA_022360775.1 Sneathiellales bacterium
AGCTCGGTAATCCCAGTTTAGGATTGTCGAAAAAACCCGGACTCATTTTGATGGCAAAGGAGTTGATACCCGGAACATAGGCCGTTTTAACATCCACCTCGCCATTATGATCAGGAATGTGAAAGCTCAGGATCGGAGGCATTACAACATCGGTTGTTGCCAGAAGCCTGAAGGCGTTTTCTATGCAGTCAACGGCAGTTTTATCGAGCTTGACGGCCTGCCTCAGGTCTTGTTCCGTTAGTATGGTAATATCCGGCATGTCGGGTCACCTTTACTGTTCCTGACTGACATCGACAGTCTCTCCGTCGATCAGCCGTTTATGGAGTTTCATATCGATATTGCAGCCGCTGAGAAGACTGACGCAGGGCCCGTCTGGCTTTACCTTGCCGGCGAGCAGGGCGGCAATGCCGACGCTACCGGACCCTTCGATCACCAGTTTTTCGTCCCAATAGGCGTGCCGGATGGCGTCGGCGATCTCTGTTTCCGTGACGAGAACAAGGTCATCCACCAGATCTTTGACCATCCTGAAGGTATATTGATTGGATAACCCTATGCCGCCGCCAAGTGAATCCGCCAGCGTGGGGCATTCCTCCACCATGATTGGTTTCCCCGCCTGCTGGCTTTCATACATGGCCGCCCCGCGGTCCATGGAAATACCGATAATGCGAACGGACGGTTTTCGCGCCTTTAGCGCGAGAGCAAGACCGGATACCAGTCCGCCACCGGACACAGGAACAAGAACCGTTGCCAGATCCGGGAGTTGTTCCTGCACTTCAAGACCAAGTGTTCCCTGTCCCGCAATTATGTCGGCGTGATCAAAAGGCGGCAGCATGGTCATGCCTTCTTCGGCAACCAGACGATTCACCTCAATTTGTGCGTCATCCTGAGAACGGCCGAGAATGCGAACCTCGGCCCCTTGCGCCCGGATACCGTCAACCTTGTTTTCCGGGACAAGTTCCGACATGCAGATAATACATCTCACACCGGCATTTTTGGCGGCGTAAGCTAGACCGCGCCCGTGATTTCCAGTGGAAACACCGACGACACCTTTTGCTTTCTGCGCATCGCTCAGCGACAACACCGCATTGGTTGCTCCTCGCAATTTGAAACTACCGGTTATCTGGAGCTGTTCCAGCTTGAGATGAATATCTTCGCCTGTCAGTTTCGCCAGGGAGGAGGAGTTGATCATTGGTGTTTGACGGATGAAGGGAGCAATTTTTTTGCGTGCCTTTTCAACATCCGCCAGATTTACAGAGCCCATTTCATGGTCCTTTACTTCTGGTACTGTCAAATTCGGAATAACCGGCCATAGCCGGGAATTTTTCTGTCAATGCCGGCCAGCCGGAGGCTGCGCCAGACAACGGCCTGATTGGATGTCACAACGGGCTTTCCGATCTTTTGTTCGATCTCTTCGGCGCAGGCTGCAGCCCGGACCGCTGTGCAGGAAATAAAGAGTGCTTCCGCTTCTTCAACAATAGCGTTGACGCCGGCAGCAATAATGCTGTCGTGGGAAATGCGGGCCATTTTCCGGTCGTCCTCCAGACCGAAGCAATGCCAGTTCACCACGTCCAGGCCGTTGGAGGAGAAATAGGTTACAAGTTCTTCCGTCACCAGCGGGGTATAGGGAGTTAGAACGCTTACTTTTTTAACACCAAGAGCTTGAAAGGCGTCAAAAGCCGCTGATGTTGGGGTGACACATTTGCTGCCCGGTTTGGACTGGCGAATATAGTCGGCAACGGCCTCGTCGCCGAGCACAACTGTGGCTGCCGTGCATCCGTAAGCAACAACATCCAGATGTTCATCCGGCAAAATGAGCCCGGCAGCTTCGCTTAGCCGAGGGCCTGTTTTTTTGAGACTTTCCGGCGTTGTCGGATTGTCATAAGCTATTCTGGCGACATAAACGCCAACTTCTTCTGGATTGCAAATACGTGAGAAATCAAGCTCGGATGTGTGATCCGTTGCAAGAGCGACCAGGCCGATACGTTTGGGTACCGGAGTAGTATCCAGATCGGATGGCAGGATCCGAGAAGCAACGGTTGGTGTTTCCATTCAAGTCTTTCCTATGGATTTTAAAGATCAGCGTAAGTGGTTGTGAGGCGTTCTCAGACCACCATGACAGGACATTTTGCGAGGCTGGTAACCTTATGGGAAACACTGCCAAGCAGGAAACCTTCCAGATCACCATGGCCCCTGCTTCCAAGGATGATCAGATCAACCTCTTTGTCTTTTGAGAAACTGACAATGGTTCTGGCCGGCGGGCCGTTCTTTACGAAGGCTCTGACCTTTTCTCCCCCCAGTTCAAGAGCCGTGTTTTTAGCCTCTTCCGCCACATTGGACGCATGACTGCGCAGGACATCATCCATGATTTCAGGTTCTTCCGCCCGAACCATGGACATGGATGCTTCAAGAAGGCTGTGATGACGAAATACAGTCAGAATAAGAAGTTCAAAGTCATGAGCATCCTGCAGGTTAATCGCCATCTTCAGGGCAGTCATCGACTGTTCTGAACCATCCACAGGAACTAGGATTTTTTTAAACACACATCACCTCCTGTCTTTTAGCGAAATGCCAGATCGCGGGCGAACAAGGCAATTTGCGGGAAGAAAATGAGAGCGACCGAAACCGCGGCAAGAATAAGTGTAAAGGGCAAAATACCTCTCACCACGTCAGCATAAGGTCTCTTGAAAACTGCAATCGCCGTGAAGATATCGCAGCCGAACGGTGGCGTGGCCGAGCCGATGGCAACTTGCAACGTGATGATGGTGCCGACCAGGACTGGATCCAGGGCCACAGCCTGCACCACAGGTGCAAAAATCGGAACCAGAACCAGAATAACAACGATCGGGTCAACGAACATGCAGCCAATGAAGAAGGAAAGTGAAA
>JAKSCD010000212.1 GCA_022360775.1 Sneathiellales bacterium
GGAAAAAATATACCGCACTTGCACTAAGTAAAAGCCTGAATGAGCAGGGTATTAAGGCCACGTTCCGGGCAACCGGCCAGACCGGTATCATGATTGCGGGGAGCGGTATTCCCATAGACTCTGTTGTTGCCGATTTTGTTTCCGGGGCAGCAGAGCTGTTGTCTCCCGAAAATGATGAAGACCATTGGGATATCATTGAAGGTCAGGGCTCTTTGTTTCATCCATCTTTTGCTGGTGTCAGTATGGGCTTGCTTCATGGATCGCAAGCGGACGCCCTCGTTCTCTGTCACGAACCCACGCGAACCCATATGCGGGGCCTTCCGCACTATCCGCTGCCCGATCTGAAGGAATGCATGGACCTCAATCTCATTGCAGCAAAGCTCACCAATCCTGCAGCAGAATTTGTCGGGATCAGCGTCAACACCTCGGGACTTGGCGTTGAAGACGGGGATGCTTATCTGAAAACACTCGAAAAAGAGTTTGCTCTGCCTTCGGTCGATGCATTTAGGACCGGCGTAAAACCCATAGTGGATCGCCTTGCATGACGGTACGAGAGATTGAAGCAAAGCAGGAAAGCTGGCCTATTCGTGGAAGTTTCCGGATCAGTAGAGGTGCAAAAACCACCGCTGATGTCGTTGTTGTTCGCCTCACGGAAAAAGGGCTGACCGGTCAGGGTGAATGCGTTCCCTACGCCCGTTACGGTGAAAGCTATCGATCCGTTCTCGATGAGATTTCTACAATAAGGGACGCGCTTCGTCACGGTGCGGGACGGGAAGATCTTCTTTCTCTTCTGTCTGCTGGTGCAGCAAGAAATGCCGTGGATGCCGCTCTTTGGGATCTGGAAGCAAAACTCACCGGCAGGACGGTTGCCAGCCTTGCAGGCATCGCAGAGCCCGGCCCGCTTGTGACGGCCTATACCCTTTCACTTGATAGCCCGGAAAAAATGGGTGAAGCCGCAAAAGCCAACGCAAACCGTCCCCTTCTGAAACTTAAGCTCGGCGGTGAGTATGACATCGAGAGAGTAGCTGCGGTCAGAAGCGGTGCGCCGAAATCAAGGCTTATCATTGATGCAAACGAAGCCTGGGCACCTGAGCATCTTGAAGAATATTTTCAGAAAATGGCTGACTTTGGTGTCGAATTGATTGAGCAACCTCTTCCTGCCGGTGAAGATCAAATCCTGGCTGAAATGCAGCGTCCTGTTCCTGTCTGTGCCGACGAGAGCTGCCATGATACAGCAACGCTGGATCAGGTTGCTCCGCTTTATGATTATATCAATATCAAACTGGACAAAACCGGCGGCCTGACAGAGGCACTGCAATTAGCGGAAGCTGCGCGCGCCTTTGGCATGGGGGTCATGGTCGGATGTATGGTCGGAACCAGCCTCGCCATGGCACCTGCGATGCTTTTGGGAAGTTTTGCACGTTTTGTGGATTTGGACGGCCCGCTTCTTCTGGATAAGGATCGGCCAAAAGGCATCAGGTTTGATGAAAGCATTATGCATCCCCCCGCTCCTGAACTTTGGGGATAAAGAGGCCGGGCTTACCTGAAATTATGACCATGAACCCATCCAATGATGGCGTGACGCTGCCCTTTCGTCACGTCCGTCACACGGTACAGCCAGTAAGAAGGGAAAACGACGAGCGTTCCCTGCTGCCTGAAACCCTGTGCATCAACAGGAATATTATGCAGTAAAAGATCCCCGCCTTCATAACTTTTCGGATCTGAAAGCTGCAGCATAAAGCATAGTTTTCTTGAAGAGGTAGAGGCGGGACCAAGATCTACCTGCCAGTCTGCAGATTTTGATTTTCCGGTGCTTTGTCGCATTAACCAGGGCATATCATCCGCTGGAATACCGGAAAGCTCAAATCTCCAGTTATCAGAATTGACCTGATTAATACCATAGCTGATCTGATCGAGTGGATAGGCGTTTTTTCCAAGCGGCAATTGCTGTCTTTCCACATGAGAAGTCACAACCGCATCTGGAAAAACTTTTACATTACCTGGCGCAATCGGCAGTCTTTTATCCCATGCTTTTGCATTTGCCTGCGCAACTATCTGCGCGCATTCCTGAGGTGAAAAAACAGGCCAATGCATTGACAGCGAAACATTTGGATTTCTCATGGGCAGAAGAGAGATCTGATTCATAATGTCCTCCTAACGGAAACTTGGGCCATGAACCCAACCAACCACGACTTTGCGAGCGCCTTTGGTCATTGGTGCAACGCGATGTAGCCAGAAAGAGGGGAAGACAATCATTGTACCTTTTCGTGTCAGCTCACTTCGCTGTTTTTCAATCCGGTGGAAGCCAAGATCTCCGTCGTCATATTCCTCCCCTTCGGTAAGCTGAAGCGAAAACCCAAGCTTTCTTGACGCGGTTGCCGACTGCCCGAGATCAACATGCCAGTCATTATGGTCCCCGGTACGGCAATAATTCATCACCCAGGGCATATCATCTTCAACAAAACCGCCGAGATCAAATCGCCAAAGCTCTGAATTTGCCCGGCTGATTTCCTGCCCGATCCTGTTGAGCGGAAAGCCGGTATCATCCACTGGAACCGATTGCTGGAAATTGCTTCTGAAATCCTTTTCAATGGTGAAGACACCTTTGGCTTCAATGCCGCCAACCATGGCTTCTTCCCATTTGCTTTCTTCGAGCGATTCAAGAATACGGTCACACTCAGCTTCTGAAAACACACGCCCAACATAAACGGACGCCGTATTGCTGTTTCTTAGCGGCGCCGATGGCAACACAATCATGTAAACAACCCTCCCAAGATGGCCTCCGCTCCCCTCAATTATTTTTGTGATGGCCATCACAATTACCAACTATTCCATTTTTTAGGTCAAAAGCCAATAGTTTCAGGTCACTTTTGTGACACAGTAATTCAGCATGAAAATTTCCCTAGCGTCATCAAGGCTTGCAGTCCCCGGTATTTAAAGAAAGACAAGACCTGATTACGGTTGTTTGTCGGTAAAAACTGTATTGGTATGTTCAGAAGTGGAATCATTTGCCGGATATGTTAAAAACCCTTCAACTAAAACGAACGCCTTAACGGGACGGAAAAAATGACAATACCAACAATGAACCGCCGCGATATTGACTTCCAGCTTCATGAAGTGCTGGAGATAAGTTCCCTCACGGACCGCGACCGGTTTTCAGAACATGATGCAGATGTATTTGATGCTGTCATCGACACAGCCATGAATATTGCTGCGGATCTTTTCGAACCACACAACCGAAAAGCAGATCAGAATGAGCCAACCTTTGACGGTGAAAAGGTCCATATGATTCCTGAAGTGCGCGAAGCACTGGACGCCTATATCGAGGCTGGTTTTATGGGCGCGCAGCATGATTATGCAAATGGAGGCATGCAACTGCCAGCGGCAGTCGCCATGACATGCAGCGCGATTTTCAATTCGGCAAATGTCGGAACTTCCGGTTATCCTTTCCTGACAGTCGGAGCTTCAAACGTCATTCGGGCCTACGGATCGGAAGATCAAAAGAAAACCTTTATGGAACCCATGATTGAAGGACGTTTCTTTGGTACCATGTGCCTATCCGAGCCTCAGGCCGGTTCCTCGCTTTCTGATATCAAGACAAAAGCCGTTCCGCAGGCCGACGGCACCTACCGCCTAAGCGGTAACAAAATGTGGATTTCCGCAGGTGAACATGAACTTTCCGAAAATATTGTGCATCTGGTACTTGCCAAAATTCCAGGAGGCCCCGCAGGTGTAAAAGGCATTTCTCTTTTTATCGTGCCAAAATATCTGGTGAACGAGGATGGCAGTATCGGGGAACGCAATGATGTTTCGCTTGCGGGCCTGAATCACAAAATGGGTTATCGCGGAACCACCAATACTCTTCTTAACTTTGGTGAGAATGACGGTGCTGTAGGATATCTCATCGGCGAGGAGCATAAGGGCCTTTTCTATATGTTCCATATGATGAACGAAGCCCGTATCGGCGTCGGATTGGGAGCCGTCAGCCTAGGATATGCGGGCTATCTTTATAGTCTGGATTACGCAAAAAACCGCCCGCAAGGTCGGCATCCTGATGGAAAAGATGCAACCGAGGGTCAGCTCATGCTGATCGAACATGCGGATATTCGTCGTCTACTCCTTGCACAAAAAGCTGCCGTCGAGGGCGGATTGGGGCTTTGCCTTTATGCCGCTAAACTGGTGGATGAAGAAAACACATCAACGGATCCCGAGATAGTCAAGGAAGCAAGCCTGCTGCTGGACGTCCTCACCCCGGTTGTTAAATCCTGGCCCAGCGAATTCTGTCTGGAAGCAAACAAACATGCCATTCAGGTTCTTGGCGGATATGGCTATACCCGCGACTACCCGGTTGAGCAATATTATCGCGATAACCGGCTTAACCCGATCCATGAAGGAACCCATGGCATCCAGGGATTGGATCTGCTCGGACGGAAAGTCATGATGAATAACGGGGCAGGTCTGGAGCTTCTTGTCAGCAAAATCTCTGAAACAACACAGCTTGCCCGAAAAAAAGACAGTCTGATTGAGTTTGCGGACAAACTGGATCAGGCGGTCAGCACGGTCGTCGATGTTACGCGTGCAGTCGGTGCAGCCATGCAGCAGGGAAAAGTCAATCTGGCCCTTGCCAATGCCACGCCTTATCTGGATATGTTCGGACATATGGTACTGGGTTGGCAATGGCTGAATCAGGCCACGATTGCACTCTCGAAACTCGATCACGCCGCAACGGACACGGAACAGTCTTTTTATCAGGGAAAGATTCAGGCATGTCAGTATTTTTTCCGCTTTGAGCTTTGTAGAATAAAGGCCTGGGCTGATTTGGTATCTTCTCTGGATGATACAACATTTACTATGCGCAATGAGGCCTTCTAAATGAATTCAAGCGTTTCCGGCGGTAATTTAAGCAGCATCCTTTTTATGATTGTTGCCTGCTCCCTGTTTGCTATTACCTCTGTCATTGCAAAATATCTTGGGAATGCTGATGCTGTTAATGCGCTTCATCCGCTACAGATTTCCGCCGGCCGCTTTTCATTTGCCTTTCTGACCCTGTTGCCTTTTCTCGTCTGGAAAAGGCCTTCCTATACAAGGGTTCCATGGCTGCTTCATGGGGGTCGTTCAATCTGCGGCTGGCTTGGGGTCAGCTGCATGTTTGCAGCAGCGGCAAGAATGCCTCTCGCAGAAGCTTCAACAATTTCCTTTCTCAGCCCGATCGCAACCATGATTTTGGCGATCTGGATTTTGAAAGAGAAAGTCCCGCGGACCCGTTGGATCTGGGTCGCTCTTTCCTTTGCAGGGATGGTACTGATCACCAGACCTGGTACGGACGCCTTTCAGCCCGCAGCCTTTATTGCATTTGCCGCGGCCTGCTTCATGGGAATTGAGGCCATATTTATCAAAAAGCTCTCTGACAATGAGCCTCCACTCCGGATCCTCAGTATTAATAACGCTATCGGAGCCCTTGTTGCTGTCAGTGTTGCCACAACTGTATGGATTACCCCGACAGCCCAGCAATGGTTTCTTCTTCTGCTGCTGGGTAGCATTATGGTTACCGGACAAAGTCTTTTCATACAAAGCATGAAACGCGGCAGTGCCAGTTTTGTTGCTCCGTTTATGTATACGATGCCAATGTTTGCTGCAATTTATGACTATCTTATATTTGGTGATTTTGTATCAAGCCTTAGCGCTTTTGGCATTTTCATTATCATTGGCAGCGCCGTTATCCAATCCAGACAAAGAACCGCATAAATTAATCTCGTTGTCATATTGACCGAATAGGCTTATATCAGCCTGATCCTGGCAGATATGCGCCTCTGGAAAGAACCGGAAAGACGCAGGCTTGCCTTATGACATGCCGCCGCTATACTGCGCGCGCCTTTTAGTTAGCGAATGTAAAGATATCATGGAAATTCGGAACGTTGCGATTATCGCCCATGTTGACCATGGGAAAACAACCCTTGTTGATGGCCTGCTGAAACAAAGCGGTACTTTCAGAGAAAATCAGCAGGTGGCTGAACGGGCCATGGATTCCAATGATCTGGAGCGGGAACGGGGGATCACCATTCTCGCAAAATGTACTTCTGTTGAATGGGAAGGATATCGCCTCAACATTGTCGATACTCCCGGCCACGCGGATTTCGGCGGTGAAGTAGAACGAATTTTGAGCATGGTTGACGGCGTTGTCGTTCTTGTTGATGCGGCCGAAGGTCCTATGCCACAGACAAAGTTCGTTACACAGAAAGCCCTTGGCCTGGGATTGAAGCCGATTGTTGTCATTAACAAGGCAGACCGCCCGGATGGCCGCCCGGAAGAAGTTCTGGACGAATGTTTTGATTTGCTTGTTGCCCTGGATGCGGATGAAGATCAGCTTGATTTCCCCGTACTATATGCTTCTGCAAAAGAA
>JAKSCD010000210.1 GCA_022360775.1 Sneathiellales bacterium
TATCTGGGTTGCCTTCTTGATGATTGCCTTTACCGCTTCAAGGCCCCGTTTAAGGGTATGCCACCAGTACACTGGAATTTTGAAGGACCGAAACGACATGTCTAGATTGCGTGTAGCAACTGTCGGCGCTGGCTATTTCAGTCGCTTTCAATATTCTGCCTGGAAGCGTCTTGAAGAGGTGGAACTGATAGCAGTTTGCAACCGAACAGCCAAAGGGGCAGAAGAGATTTCTTCAAAGTTCGGCATCCCATATGTCTACGAGGATTTTTGCCAGATGCTGGATGAGTGTCAGCCTGACCTTGTTGATGTTATTACGCCGCCCGAAACTCACATATCCTTTGTTAAAGAGGCCGTGAAACGAGACATTCCTGTCATTTGTCAAAAGCCCTTCACCCCCTCCTATCAGGAAGCTTCCCAGCTGGTCGAGTTTATCACGGCGAATAAAGGCAAGGTTATTATTCATGAGAATTTCAGGTTTCAGCCCTGGTATCATAAAATTCGCGAATTACTGGACCTGGACACCCTTGGACAGCTTTTCGAGATTACCTTTTCGCTGAGGCCAGGGGATGGGCAGGGACCGGACGCCTATCTTGATCGCCAACCCTATTTTCAACAAATGAAACGGTTTCTCGTTCATGAGACAGCTGTTCATTTGATCGATGTCTTTCGCTATCTTTTCGGTGAGGTTTCGTCAATTTATGCGGATCTTCGTCGGGTAAATCCATCGATCGCAGGTGAAGATGCTGGGCTTATTCTCTTTCAGTTCATCAATGGAGCTCGAGGTATATTCGATGGTAATCGCTTGAGCGATCATGCTGCCACAAATAGGCGCTTAACAATGGGTGAGATGAAAATTGAAGGGGCGAAGGGGACACTCACCTTGAACGGTGACGGAGAGATTTTTCTCCGGCGTTTTAATGAAAATGAATGGGAAAAAATTGATTATAACTGGCATGACAATGATTTCGGAGGGGATTGCGTATACCGGTTTCAGAGACATGTCGTGGATCATTTTACCAAAGGGCATGCGTTAATGAACTCTGCACAGGATTATCTTACGAATATCAAGATTGCGGACGCGGCTTATAAAGCGAATGAAAGGGAAGGAAAAGTTTCAATAGGAGAAACTTTATGAAAACTTGATTTGACTTCATGACTTGGTAAAAGTGGAAAGTCAGGAGGGCGACAAACGTGAATACACTAGCCAGACAGCTCAAAGACGGCAGTCAGAAAGTCTCTATTGCCGAAAAAGCCTATCAGGAATTGAAACGGCGGATCATGGAAAATGAGCTGCCTGCCGGTGATCAGCTTATGGAAGGTGAAGTGGCGGAAATGCTGAATATCAGCCGCACACCTGCACGTGAAGCCATGGTTAAGCTGGAAGCTGAAGGCCTGGTTGAGGTTCGTCCCCGCCACGGAATGAAGGTCAAGGCGATTTCCATCTCAGATATGCAGGAGATCTATGCGGTCCTTACCGGACTGGAGTCAACTGCTGCGTGGCAAGCAGCACAAGGCTCAAGAAATCCGAAAGACATACAGAAATTACGCGATTGCGTGCTACAGATGGATGAAGCGCTCAGCAATGAGGATCTTAAAGGCTGGGCGGATGCTGATAAAGCATTCCATCGTCAACTGGTTGCCATGAGTAGAAACACAAGACTAATTGAGCTTGTGGATCGGTATATTGACCAGTCTCATCGCGTTAGAATGCTAACCTTGCGTCTTCGGCCTATGCCGACCCAGTCAAATTCTGATCATGCAGAAGTGGTTGCTGCGATTGAAGAAGGGGATGCAGATAAGGCCCGGCGTATACACCGCATCCACCGAGAGAAAGCTGGAGAGTTACTGGTTGATATATTGGAAACTCATGGATTAACGCAGCTCTAAGTCAATAGGGGTAGAAATCCAAATTGGATATAATTGAAGCCTTCAGGCCCCCGCAACCAGTTTTTGGCCCTACCATAAAGTGGGGCTTTTTGATGGGAAAATGTAAGAAAACTGTTTGAATAAGAACACCTGGTCCTCGAAACCAACAAATACAGCAAGCCAACTGGCTGCGGTAAGGAATTTCAATTCAAATTTCAGGAAAGATCCAATAACCGGCCCAAGATCCA
>JAKSCD010000568.1 GCA_022360775.1 Sneathiellales bacterium
CAAAAAGCAAAAACTGAGATAAATCCATATTACGGCCTTACAATTATTGGTTACCAGATCCGCAGCACATTAGTTTTTCTCCATAAAAAACAGACGCGCACCAAGCAGGACAAAGATGCTTCCGGATATACGATTTATCCAAGGACTATTTCCAATTCGCGATGTAAGTTTCTGTTTGGAAAAACCAAGGAAGATGCCGAAAGTGCCAATAATGACGGTTTCGGCTAAGCTGAAGAAGCCACCCAGCATCATAATTTGCAGGGTTGGATCACCAGTTGCAGGATCAATGAACTGAGGCAAAAAAGCGAGAAAGAAAAGCGCAACTTTGGGGTTCAGGACATTTGTAACAAAGCCTTTTCTAAATATTCGCCAGGAACTTTCATCAATCTTCCCTTTTTCAGACTGCAGAGTGCCTGACTGGCGAATAGTATTAATTCCCAGCCAAATCAGATAAATTGCACCGCCAATCCTCAAAACATCAAATGCGTACGGGGAACTGGCGAGAATAGCCGTTATCCCGACAGCTGACAAACTGGCATGCACCAACCCTCCGGTTCCGATCCCGATGGCAGCAAAAAAACCTGCGCGAGCACCTCTTTTCAGGGAATAAGCAACGGTAAAGAGCATATCAGGGCCCGGAACCAGATTAATTAGAATAACAGCCCCGGCAAAGATCCAGAATTGAGAAATATCCATTATTCCCCCTACATATCTCGCTTGACAACAGCCTGCGCCACCATCATCCGATTTGCATTCGGATCAAAAGTACAGGACGGGGATCCATAAAGAACATACCCTTCTTTCAATGCTTCGCTCACGCGCTCACAAAATGCATGAGTATCTTCGCCTGTAAGCAACCGGTATAGCGGTTTTTCTTCTGACATGGTTCTTCTCCTTCATTTACGCCCTGCGAAGACCGTAATTAGTCCCAGCAGGAAAATCCCGCCTGCCAAAGCCATGGTTGGCCAATGCAGTGCTCGTACATTGTTGCGCAGACTAAATCCGATTTTCCGGATTTCGGCCTGCTGTTTTCTAACAAGCCAATTCAGTGTATAAACGCCTTCTTCCCTGACTTGAAACGCACCCAAAATATGATTGAGATCGCCCGTATCATAGCCATTTCCGCGATCTTCTTTCTTCACCGAATGCGTGTTTTTTTCCTGAACGACAGTGACACCCGATGGTGAGATCAGTCTCACATCATAACGATAGGCATCATTGATCTGATCACGCAGGTAAATCTTGTAATCCACAGAAAGGATCAAGCGAACAGGAGACATTTCGGAGGACAAATGCACTGTCTGCATCTGACCTTCAGCTCCCGAGAGGTTTTTGTTTTCAATTTCATCTCCGCTCGTTGCGTAGCCATGAAATTCCCAGCCGGCAAGGGCAATGCCGCCCAGGAAAAGAAGGAGGGACAGGAATTTCTTCATTGTAAGTCCTATTCAAGAAAGTGCGCGAAATGCGTCCAACGCAGCTTCCCTGCTTTCCTTTAAATCCACAATGGGCACAGGATAATCTTCCCCAAGAGAAATTGCAGCTTCTTTCAGAATAGAATCTGGCGCTTCCCACGGAGCATGAAGATACTTGTCTGGCAGGGCCGCAATTTCAGGAACGTAGCGCCGAATGTAAACACCTGAAGAATCAAATTTCCTGGATTGGGAAATAGGATTGAAGATCCGAAAATAAGGGGCTGCATCCGCACCGCTTCCAGCAACCCATTGCCAGCCGGCACTGTTATTCGCAAGATCCGCATCCAATAAAGTATCCCAGAACCACTTCGCTCCTTCGCGCCAATTAATCATCAGGTTTTTCACCAGAAAGGAGGCAACAACCATTCTGACACGATTATGCATATAACCTGTATGCCAAAGCTCCCGCATACCTGCATCAACAAGCGGTATCCCGGTTTTTCCCTGTTTCCAGCGCTTTAAAAGAGGTTCATTTTCTTTCCAGGGGAAGGGGTCAAACTTGCTTTGGAAATTGCGTGTTGGCAGATTTTGAAAGTGATAGAGAAGAGAATAGCTAAACTCCCTCCAGCCGAGCTCTGCACAAAATTTATCTGTTTGTTCATCCGGTTCCATCGCCTGAACGGCGTGCCAGATCTGATGCGGCGAGATTTGCCCAGTCGCCAGATAAGGCGATAGTCTTGATGTCGCCTGCAATTCCGGATAATCACGACCTTTTGCGTAAAGAGAGAGCTTTGCACTCAGGAAATCTTCAAGTAATTCGAAGCCGTTCTTTTCCCATTTGTCTAATAGCTTTTCTGCCCAATCAGGCTTCATTGCCAGCTTCTCATGCAATAGCTGATCGATTTCTGACTTTTCATCCCGAGCGCCATTGATTTGCGCTGGCGCGCTCATTGGCTTTCTTGGAAGAGAAGCATTCAGACATCCCTTTCGGTAAAAGGGTGTAAATACCCTATAAGGTGTTCCATCTGACTTCAGAACTGTCCAGGGCTCCCAAAGTAAAGAACCATTAAAGCTCTTAATTTCAATGCCTTTATTATGCAGATCTTCCTTAAGTTTTGTGTCACGATGCATACGCCAGGGCTCATATGCCCTGTTCCAGTAAATGGCTTTTATATTAAACCGTTGAAGCAGATCGGAAAAAACCTGCTCCGCTCTGCCCTGATAAAGGTTAAGTGTCCCGTTCAGGCCTTTATTCAGATTTTCAAGCGCCTTTAAAATCCAGTAATGCTGGGCCTCACCCGCAGCCCACGGAGCCGCATCTTGTTCGTCAAAGATATAGATCGGTAAGACGGTTCCGTTTTTACACCCCGCAGTCAATGCCGGGTTATCGTCAATACGCAAATCCCGCCGGAACCAGACTATAGAAATTTCTGTTGTCATCTCCACCTTCAGATCACCGTCAAACAATATGAAATGAAATCAAATAAAAAAATCCTCAATGAGACACCCAATAAATGTGCCTGTTTTGAAAGTTCAGGGCAATCTAAATGGAGTTCACAAAAGCAATTGTTATCGAGAAAATGCACGATCAAAGCCGGTGAAAAATAAGCTGGAAATATCCAGCCGGTTTTCTCATAATAAAAAACAGTACATACTGATTGTTTTTGAGGAATATTATGCAAAATTATAAAAACCGATTTTCCAATCTGGAAACCAAGATTACTGAAGCAGGGTTGGACGCCTTTCTGATTTCATCAAAAGATAGCATCTTTTATTTTACCGGCTTTCGGTATGAACCTTTTGAGCGCCCATTTTTCATCATTGTTCGCCCGGGCATGAAACCCGTATTTTTAACACCTCGGCTGGAAGCAGAAAATATGGCGACGATAACCGTCCAGCATGAAATCCTTGAATATGCTGAATATCCTGCTCCAGAAGGTGAAGGGTATCTTGATGGATTAAATAGTATTCTCCCGGTCAACAGTGATATCGGGGTCGAATTCTCCATCACGGGAGAGCTATTGGCGACACTGTCCGACTGGTCCCCTCAGGTTCTTCCTTTTGTTGAACAGCTTCGCATGATCAAAAGCCCAGACGAAATTGCTGCAATCCGCAAGGCCGCATATTACTCGGATAGAGGACTGCAACTGGCCATGAACCTTTCAGCCTTTGGCAGGACGATATCGGAGACAGACAACGCGAACGACATGCTAAAACGGGAGATTATTCAAAAAGAGGGTCAACTGGATCCTTATATCTCAAGTATCTGGCAAGGGATCTGGGCCGGAAAATTCGGAGCACAGCCTCATCGCTTTCCGGAACCTGATGACAAACTTGGCGATGGCCCAAATGTCGGCCTTTCTTTTTTGCGTATTAATGGATATTCAGCCGAGACAGAGCGCACTTTTTTTGTAACTCCTCCAAGCAAAGAAGAAACCGAAATTTTTGCGACCATGCTTGAAGCGGGTCAGATCGGATACTCGAATTTACGTCCAGGTGCCAGCTGTCACGAGGTTGATGGCAAAGTGCTGGATTTCCTGCGCCGGGAAGGCTTTGCAGATAATCTTCTCCACCGTACAGGACATGGAATTGGCATGGGTGGTCATGAAGGTCCATGGGTCGCTGAAGGAAGCGAGCATGTGTTGGAGGAGAATATGGTCATCAGCATCGAGCCGGGTATCTATTGGCGCGGAAAAGGCGGCTATCGCCATTCCGACACTGTCCTGATTACGTCTGGCGGTTATGAAACCCTCACCAGGCTCCCCCGCGATATTGCGTCCATGTCCCTGTCCAGCGGCTAAACAATGATATTGCTTAACCATCGTTTCCCAAAATGAAGACAGGCTTGGTCTGGAGGCTGTCCTTTTCGAAATACTAAATACGCCGAGATAGAAGATAGCTGCCCTAGTTTTTTTAAACATCCACAGTCAAGG
>JAKSCD010000245.1 GCA_022360775.1 Sneathiellales bacterium
CAGCGTATTCTGGATCTGTTGGGCCGGACGGCGCAGATGACATTCCACCTGGTGGATACTGCAGCCTCGCCTACAGATAGTCGCGTGCCAGCAGGATCTCGCCGTCTTCCTTCCATGACAGAAGGCGATCCGCCTTACGTCGTTAAAAACAGGGTGATGGTTTCAGGCGAAAATCTGGAAGATGCACAGGCCACTTATGATCAGGGACGCCCGGTTGTCACCATTCGTTTTAATGGTATCGGCGGCAAACAGTTTGGTCGAACGACGTCAGAAAATGTGGGCCGTCCCTTCGCGATCGTCCTGGACGGCCAGGTCATCAGCGCCCCAAGAATTAACGAGCCTATCCTGGGGGGCAGCGCTTTGATCAGTGGAAGCTTCTCAGTTCAGGAAGCTCAGGAACTGGCGCTTCTTTTGCGAGCCGGTGCATTGCCGGCCCCCTTGAAGGTGATCGAACAACGCTCTGTCGGACCGGATCTCGGGGCTGACTCGATCGCGGCCGGTAAAATTGCAGGTCTGATCGGTATTGTTGCTGTCGTGATTTTCATGATCGTGACCTATGGCGGTTTCGGTATTGTTGCCAATATTGCCCTCGCCATGAACATGTTCCTGATCGGTGCCTGTTTGTCGGTTCTCGGGGCTACCCTGACCTTGCCGGGTATTGCCGGAATTATCCTGACCATCGGTATGGCAGTAGATGCAAACGTGCTGATTTTTGAACGTATTCGCGAAGAAATCCGCAACGGAAAATCGCCGCTAACCGGGATTGAATCCGGGTTCCAGCGGGCCTTTACAACAATTGTCGATGCCAATGTGACGACAGGTATTGCTGCCGTGATCCTGTTTGTCATGGGAAGCGGACCGGTGAAAGGCTTTGCTGTCACGCTCGGGATCGGGATCCTGTGTTCCATGTTCACGGCGATTTTGCTGTCGCGCATGATTATTACGCTCTGGGCGCTAAAAGCGCGTCCAAAGACGCTGAATGTGTAAGGGGAAAGAAGATGTTTAAACTGAAACTTGTCCCCGCTGGCACAAAAATACCGTTTCTGAAATCCCGGTTTGTTGCCTTTGCGATCTCACTGGTCCTGATCCTCGGATCCGCAGGAATGTTCTTCGGACCCGGCCTGAACAAGGGTATCGACTTCGAAGGGGGGATCATGATCGAGGTCAAGATGCCCGAAGCACCAGATCTTGCTGAAATGAGAAGCGCGCTTGGTGGCCTGGGGCTTGGCCAGGTTGCCCTTCAGACTTTTGGAGCACCGGATGACATCCTGATCCGTGTGCAGCGTCAGGAAGGGGACAGTGAAGCGCAGAAGAAGGCGGTTGAACTGGTCAAGGCGACACTTGAAGAAACCTTTACCAAAGATATTTCCTACCGACGGATCGAGTTTGTTGGCCCGACAATTTCTGCTGAACTGGTGGATACGGCCATTCAGGCCGTTCTGGTCGCGGTTGCCGCGATCCTGATTTATATCTGGCTGCGCTTTGAATGGCATTATTCAGTCGGGGCGATTGCCGCCCTTGTTCATGACGTTATCCTGACCATTGGCATGTTTGCGGTTACGGGGATCGAGTTTAATCTGGCCTCCGTTGCGGCGATCCTGACCATTGTGGGCTATTCGATCAATGATACGGTGGTGGTCTATGACCGCATTCGCGAAAATTTCCGCCGCTACAAGAAAATGGAAGTGAAGAAAGATGAATTACAGATAAAGAAGAA
>JAKSCD010000241.1 GCA_022360775.1 Sneathiellales bacterium
CGGCTTCCACCAGTTCACTGGCAAGGGCTTCAAGCTCATTCAGGAAATCTGTATTAACCTGATAGGTAGTCCTTCCCCCTGAAAAGGAAAGCTGCAGATGCAGGTTAACGCTGCCCCGTTGAAAACGGGATTTGACCTTTTTACGGGCAGCTTCTTCAATCCGGTCGAAGCCTGCAGGAATGCGGCAGCGTGTTTCCAGCCCCCGGCCGTTAACGCTTTTAATTTCCCAAAGCCAGGTACAGTCTTCTGTTGCACCGGATGTACGGGCAAAGCCTGTCATACTGTTTAATGAAGCCATATTTTCTCACTATGTCAGTGTCTGCGGCACTGTATAGCGATATTATCCATCAGAAACAAGAAAACAAGCGACAGACCTTTATCCGCTTTTTAAAACTGATTTCTCCCCTCGCCTGAAAAGACGCATGATTGCTGCAAATAAAATCCCCGAGGGAAGGCCCGCTGTAAAAGCGGCGACCCCGATGATCATTTCGTTTAAAATACCGCTTGCCGGAAGCCAGTTGGCCATCACAAGGAATACAAGAATTCCGAGCACTCCTCCTAACGTGAAACGCAAGGCGCTATCCCGAACACTCCCTTCAAGATATTGCTTTTTATGTACTTTTTCGGCGATGATCCAGCAAACAGTAGAAAGAGCGCCGGAGCCGCCCCAGGCAAAAGCGACCGCGCAACTGATGGTATCGGAAATTTCAACGGCAAAATCATTTACAAACATGCGATCAGCGAGTGACTGGATCAGAAGCGCAAGCGGAAAAAAAACCAGAGTGAGCGCTGCAACAGTAAGTGGCAGTCCCCAGAGCAGCGGAACCGAGCCATTACTATCTGCTATCGTTTCCCCATTAACCTGAAGCTCCTGGAAGCTCTGTGTCGCAACGGCACGATAAGCTGACTTCAATGATGTGTTTTCAGCATCAGAAATTTTGTCAGAATTTTTTCTATCAATCTCGGCAAGAAGTTTTTCAAGCCTCTCCAGATTGGTGCCCGGGATGTTACTTGGATGATTTTGAAGATAATCAACAAGCAATCTTGCCCGAAGCAGCAATTCACTTGCCGATAATCCCTCAATTTCCTCGCCTTCTTTATCCAGATCCCGATCCTTTTCTTCACTTTCTTTTTCTTTGTTGAGATCTTGCTCAGGAAGGGCCTCTGCCTTCTCCCCTATCGCTTCTTTTTTTACCCCCTCCTCCTTCTGATTGTCGCCAATGTCTTTTTTCTTTTCAGCAGTATTGGGTTTTTCTATCGCCTTTGCAGGCTCTGGCTGCTTGCTTTTTTTCTCTGGTGCAGCAGGAGGAGTTATGCCCGAAGAGATGGATGAAGTGTCAGTGATCAGTGCCTGCTGTTTTTTTCCAATATTCTGCTCGGCCATGGATGAGGCTTTATCATTGAGATCGGAAATCTCATCTTGAAGCTCCTTCAGGCAGTGGCGCAACTCTCGCCTTTGTTTAAGCAAGGTTTGTATTGAATCGCTTGTCGCAGACATCACATCGCCTCCTTTTCGTTGTGCCTTTAGGAGAACGCGCCTGATCCGATTTTGTGTCGATTAATTGCGCTTATTGCCTGGCTTTGCGCTGCTTTTCTATCTTTCGCCATTTGCGAACATTGCGATTATGTTCAGTCAGCGAATTGGCGAACAGATGACCACCGGTTCCGTCCGCAACAAAATACAATGCCCTGGTTTTTTCAGGGGCAAGAGTAGCTTTCAGGCTTTCTAGTCCCGGATTACAAATTGGTCCCGGGGGAAGGGCCGCAATAACATAGGTATTGTAATCATTTACCGCAGCCAGATCTTTTTTGCTGATGCTGCGGCCAAGATCTTTCTGCCCCTTCGTCACCCCGTAAATCACGGTTGGATCAGACTGCAGGCGCATTTTTTTCTTCAGCCGGTTGGCAAAGACACCGGCAACCTTCCCGCGCTCTGACGCCTGCCCTGTTTCTTTTTCGACAATTGAGGCCAGGGTAACAAGATCCTGTATTGAAGAGACAGGTGTCGACGCTGATTTCTTTTTCCAAAGCTCCTCAAGCGCTTTGCGCATCGCCTCCTTCATCCGCCGCACAACATCATTTCGGCTATCGCCGCGAGAGAAATGATAGGTTTCGGGAAGCACAGATCCTTCAGGCATCTCTTCGGTCAGTTCACCAATGAGTATTTTATCTCCCGCGATCAGCGCTTTGATCTCGCGACTTTGAAGGCCTTCCGGAACTGTAATGCTGTGAACAACCGCTTTTCCTTCTACCAGAAGGTCCATCACCTCTTCAGCACTTAATCCTGCGGGAATATTGAATTCACCTGCCTTCAGGGCCGTTCCGTTCTCTGAAAGGCGAACACCGAAAATAAAGGCAAGTTCATTATGGATGATATCTTCGGATTTAAGCTGCCTTGCAATACCGCGAAGGCCCGAGCCTTTGGCAAGCAGGATCACTTTGTCCTGCTGCAGGGGACCTGCTTTGGTAAATAGATCCCAGCCGTAAGCGGCAAGCCCGCCAAGAGCAATATTAAACAGGAGGAACAGGGCCAAAACAAAGAAGAAAAACCGCTTCATTTTGGCCTCAAAAGTTGCAGTTTACACCCGTTTCATGATCAGGCTGGCATTGGTGCCGCCAAAGCCGAAGGAGTTTGACAGAACCGCATCCACTTTCTTTTCCTGGGCAACTTTTGGCACCAGGTTCAGATCCAGACCGTCCGACGGGTTTTCCAGATTGATGGTTGGTGGTAAAACACCTTCCGTCATTGCAAGAATAGAGAAGACGGCTTCCACACCACCTGCTGCACCAAGAAGATGGCCAATAGCGGATTTTGTAGAGGACATGGCTAATGTGTCAGAGGCGCCACCGAAGAGACGCTTTACAGCACCTGCCTCAATCTCATCTCCCAGCGGAGTAGAGGTCCCATGTGCATTGATATATCCAATATCTTCCGGGTTCAGGCCTGATTTTTTCAGCGCCATCTGCATAGACCGATATCCGCCATTACCATCGCTTGCCGGTGCAGTAATATGATAGGCATCACCGGACAGGCCATAGCCTACAACTTCGGCATAGATCGTGGCACCACGCTTTTTGGCATGCTCATATTCTTCAAGAACGACAACACCCGCGCCTTCACCCATAACAAAGCCATCACGGTCCTGGTCATAAGGCCGGGACGCTTTTGTCGGATCGTCATGAAAGCCCTTGGAAAGCGCTTTCGCTGAAGCAAAACCTGCATACCCGATCCGGCACATGGCCGCTTCTGCGCCGCCCGCAACCATGACATCCGCATCATCATCTTTAATCATGCGCGCGGCATCACCAATGGCATGGGCCCCTGTTGAACATGCTGTTACAACCGCATGGTTCGGACCTTTATAGCCATGACGAATGGACACCTGGCCGGAGACCAGATTGATCAATGCGCCCGGGATAAAGAAAGGGCTGATACGACGAGGCCCCTGCTTTTCCAGTTTGATGGAGTTTTCTTCGATAGAGGGAAGACCACCAATACCAGATCCGATAGTTACGCCGGTACGGTAGAACTCCTCTTCCGTTTCGGGCTTCCATCCGGAATCCAGAATGGCTTCTTCCGCTGCAGCCATACCAAAAATGATAAAGCTGTCCAGTTTCCGCTGCTCTTTCGGGGCCAACAGATCGTCGGCCCGAAAGGCATCCGGATGACTTTCATCGACAGGAACTTCACAGCCATATTTGACAGGCAAGTCCGTGGTATCGAATTTGGTGATCATGCCAGCGCCGGATTCTGAATTAATCAGTCGGCTCCAGCTCGGTTTTACTCCGTTCGCCAGTGGCGTAACAAGCCCAAGTCCTGTGACAACAACGCGTCGCATATCAAAACCTATCGAAGAAAGTTAATTTCAGTGTCTTTTATGATCGAAGCCCGCGCCGATTAGGCAGCAGCGTCGATGAAAGATACAGCGTCTTTAACCTGCTTGATGTTTTCAGCAGCATCGTCAGGAATTTCGATACCAAATTCTTCTTCAAATGCCATGACAAGTTCAACTGTATCCAGGCTGTCAGCGCCAAGATCGTCGATGAAGCTTGCATCATCAGTCACTTTGGCTTCTTCCACGCCAAGGTGTTCAATGACGATCTTTTTAACGCGTTCGGCTGTATCACTCATAAGTATATCCTCAGATTTTCCGGCAGATAGTTAATCAATTATTCCTTACCCTTTGAAACCCAAAAAAAAAAAAAAAAAAA
>JAKSCD010000207.1 GCA_022360775.1 Sneathiellales bacterium
GAAGCGCCTCCAGCTGCTTCTTGATGGTGTCGGGTAAGTCAACAGCAACGAAGAGGCGCATTTTATTTCCTCCTTAAGGGCAGGGGTATGGATGCTGATTATGAATATCCTCTATTTTAGTGAGGATGTCGTCTGAAAGTTTAATGTCAATACTGCCGATATTAATTTCAAGCTGTTCCAGAGTTGTCGCGCCAATAATATTGGCCGTCACGAAACGCCTGGAATTAATATAGGCCAGCGCCATCTGTGACGGGTCAAACCCGGCATCCCTCGCCAGCGTCACATATTGATCGGTCATCTGATGAGCGATGTCTGACTGATAGCGTGTGAAGCGGGTAAAAAGATCAAATCTTGATCCTTTGGGAACGACCCCGTTTTGGTATTTTCCGCTGAGCATGCCCATGGCCAGTGGAGAATAGGCAAGAAGTCCACAATGCTCGCGAATGGAAACCTCGGCAAGACCGACTTCATAGGAACGATTGAGCAGGTTATAGGGGTTCTGGACAGAAACCATTCGCGGCAGATTATGTTTGTCCGCAAGATGCAGGTATTGCATTACACCCCAGGCACTTTCGTTAGAAAGGCCTATATGACGTACTTTTCCGCTTTTCACGATATCACCAAGCGCTTCCAGTGTTTCCAGAAGCTCTATCGCATCCTCTTCTTCCACATGGGTATAGCCAAGTTTGCCAAAGTAATTGGTGCTGCGCTCTGGCCAGTGTAGCTGATAAAGATCGATATAGTCTGTTTGCAGACGTTTCAGGCTCTTATCAACGGCATCATTGAGATGCCTTGCATGCAGCCGTGAGATTTCGCCATTGCCCCGAAAATAGGTGTTATCCGACTTCCCGACCGCTTTGGTTGCGAGGATGACATCGTCCCTTTTGCCCCGGGCATTGAGCCAGGTCCCGATATATTCCTCCGTTCGCCCTTGTGTTTCCTCTTTCGGAGGGACCGGATAAAGCTCAGCTGTGTCAATGAAATTGACACCCTTGTTTAAGGCAAGGTCGAGCTGCTGATGGGCTTCCTCTTCTGTGTTCTGCTCGCCCCATGTCATGGTTCCAAGACAAATGACACTCACGTCCAGATCGGTTTGACCCAGTTTTCTAAATTCCATTGTTATTCCTGTAGTAAAATAAGCGCCCCAAATGCAGGGTTAGTGGCTCCGGATGAAGCTCACCAGTGAAGGGGTCATTTTCTCAACAATGACAGCGACACCTTCCTTATTGGGATGAATGGCATCATCCTGGTTAAGGGAGGGGACAGCAGCAACGCCATCGAGAAAAAACGGGTAGAAACCAAGATCATACTCCCTGGCGAGGTCCGGGTAAATCCCGTCAAACTCTTTTTGATAGTCAGGCCCCATATTGGGCGGCGCTTTCATGCCAGCCAGAAAAACCGGAATATTCTTTTTCTTCAGCTTTTCAATGATCTCTATCAGGCTTTTCCGGGTGACCTCAGGCTCAATACCGCGCAAGGCATCATTTGCCCCCAGTTCAAGCAGAACAAAATCAGCGCCATTTCCCAATGCCCAGTCAAGGCGCTGGACACCACCGGTTGATGTGTCCCCTGAAACACCGGCATTTTCAACGCGGATATTAAGCCCCTGAGCCTTTAGAGAGGTTTCGAGTTGTGTGGTGAAAGCGTCTGCCTGTGACAACCCATATCCCGCGGTCAGGCTATCCCCGAAAGCAACCAGTACTTTTGTCTGTTCTGCTTTTGCCGCGCCCAAGACGAAAAAAAAGAGGGCAAAAGATGCAAAAATGTTGAAAACAAAACCTTTTTTGCCATATGCGAAGAAATCCGGTTTTTCATGATGCATTGGAAAGAACGTGCCCCACTCGCCGATTGTTAATTTAAACTCCATACATCTCACACTTAAATCAGATGCAGGTCCTGTCAATATCCTTCGTGGTATTGACATGACAATTCATCAAGGTGAAATGGTTGGAATTGTTGGCCCGTCCGGATCGGGCAAGTCGACTTTGATGTCCATTATGGCGGGTCTTGAAAAACCGACAGACGGGGAGGTGACCCTCGCGGGCAAGCGCCTGGATACCATGTCTGAAGACGAACTGGCGGTCTTTCGGCGGGATAATATCGGTATTGTCTTTCAGTCCTTTCACCTAGTTCCAACGATGACAGCCTTGGAAAATATCGCCATCCCGCTTGAGCTTGCCGGACGCAAAGACGCTTTTGACGTTGCAAGGAAAAAACTGGAAGCGGTCGGGCTCGGAGATCGGACAACCCATTATCCCTCCCAGCTTTCAGGGGGTGAGCAGCAACGCGTTGCCCTTGCCCGGGCTGTCTGTACAGAGCCTAAAATTCTTCTTGCTGATGAACCAACAGGAAATCTGGATGGGAAAACCGGCGACTTGATTGTTGATCTGATGTTTGAGCTTCATAATGCCCATGACACAACTATGATCCTGATCACCCATGATGATGAGCTGGCTGCAAAATGTGATCGTGTCATCCGGGTGGAAGATGGACGGATCAAGGAAGTCATTCGTTCAAAAGAGCCTGCTGCCGAAGGGGCAAAATAGTGAGTAAGGCGCAAAATAACGAGTCTCTCGCCCTTGCAGCAAAATATGCGTTTCGTGAACTGAGGGGGGGGCTCAAGGGATTTCGGATCTTTATTGCCTGCCTTATTCTGGGCGTGGCAGCCATCGCGGGTGTGGGAACGCTATCAAGTTCCATCGCTGAAGGCCTGAGAGCAAATGGTCAGCTCATCCTCGGCGGGGATATCGATATCCGTCTCACCTCCCGTGCAGCAACAGAAGAAGAACGGGGCTGGCTTGAGAGACAGGGAACTGTCAGTGAAATGCAGATCCTGCGCGCCATGGTTCGGGCGCCTGCAACCGACAAGCGACTGCTGAGTGAACTTAAATCCGTAGATGACCTATATCCTTTGGCAGGATCACTGAGGCTTACCTCCGGGGAGCCTCACAAGCCTCTCCTGAAACCGGTCGGTGATCAATATGGGGCCCTGGTTGAGACAACGCTTCTGGACCGAATGGAGATTAAGGTTGGGGATAAATTACAAATCGGGGCGTTGCCGGTCACAGTTCGTGGTGTGATTGCACGAGAACCTGATAAGGCAAGCCAGGGCATGAGTCTTGGCCCCCGGGTGATTATCTCGACGGAGGCCCTTAAGAAAACCGGGCTTATCCAACCTGGGAGTTTGATCCGGTTCCACTACCGTCTTGTCCTGAACGATGATCAGGATATTGAAGGATTTCATGCTGCGGTCAAACAGGACTTACCGGATGCCGGATGGCGTATTACAGATTCCAATAACGGAGCACCGGGCGTAAAACGGTTTGTTGAACGTGTCGCGATGTTCCTGACACTGGTTGGTCTAACCGCCTTGATTGTTGGTGGTGTCGGTGTTGGAAATGCCATACGCGCCTATCTTGATGGAAAAATTGAAACCATAGCCATCTTGAAATGCCTGGGGGCCAGTAGTGGCTTTATCTTCCGTGTTCACTATTTGCAGGTTCTGGTTCTCGCCTTTGTCGGATCTGTTATCGGCCTTGCGCTTGGATTTGGTGGAGCCATGCTGGCTTCTCAGTTTCTGGCGACGGCTCTTCCCGTTCCGGCGATCGTTACATTTCAGGCGGGCCCCCTTATTCTTGCAACCGCTTATGGGTTGCTGACAGCGACCCTTTTTGCGCTCTGGCCCCTTGCACGGGCGCGGGAAACACCTGCGGCTTCCTTATTCAGGGATGTGGTCGCAAGACGGCGCCTTCCTCATCCGATCTTTCTGATCCTGATTGGAATAACGTTCCTGACATTGATTGCGCTCGCGATTTTCACCGTAGAAGAAAAATTCTTTGCTGTTGCCTTTGTGATCGCAGCCTGCGGGATTTTCCTCATCCTCACATTGGTGGGGGCAATAGTTCAGTGGTTTGCCAAAAAAGCACCCCGCTCAACAATCCCGACCCTGCGTCTGGCAATTGCCAATCTTCATCGTCCGGGGGCTGCGACGACAAGTGTTGTTCTGTCCATGGGACTTGGCTTGACCCTGTTTGTCACAGTTGCCCTTATTGAAGGAAATTTGCGAGAGCAGGTTCAGGATCAGCTTCCTGAAAATGCCCCTGCCTTTTTCTTTATCGATATCCAGAACAGCCAACTGGATCAGTTTGTTGATGCAGCGAGCGGTATTGATGGCGTGAGCGACGTTAATCACGTGCCAAATCTTCGTGGGCGGATTGTGAAAGTCAACGAAACCCCGGCCGCGAAGGTCAAAGTGGCAAGTGAAGTGAAATGGGTGCTGCGCGGGGATCGCGGGCTTACCTATTCCAGTACTGTGCCGGTCAACGCGACAATAGTGGAAGGGGCCTGGTGGCCGGAAGATTATCAGGGCAAGCCTTTGGTCAGCATGGATCAGGAAGCGGCAGAAGGAATGGGGATCGGTATTGGGGATAGCCTAACCGTAAATGTCATGGGCCGCGAGATTACTGCGGAAATTGCCAATCTTCGGAAAATCGACTGGAGTACTCTTGCCATTAATTTTGTTCTGGTCTTTGATCAGAATACCCTGTCTGCAGCGCCTCATAGCCTGCTCGCCACGGCAAAAGCCCAGGACGAGGCAGAAGCGAGCCTTTTCAGGACCATTACAACTGATTTTCCAAATATTTCTGTTGTGCGTATGAAGGAAGCATTGCAGGCGATTTCCAGAATACTGGAACAGCTATCGTCCGCTGTAACTGCAACCGCGTCGATTACACTGGTGGCTGGTATCCTGGTTCTTGCGGGTGCATTCGCGGCAGGGCATAGAAAGCGGGTCTATGATTCCGTAATCCTGAAAGTTTTGGGGGCGACCCGAAAGGATATCTTTAAAACCTTCCTGCTGGAATATGCCCTTTTGGGGCTGGTGACGTCAGTGATCGCGGCCCTTGCAGGCTGGGTTGCCGCTTATATGGTCATCACAGATGTTCTGGAAGCCAAATGGATTAACCTGCCCTGGACAATTCTGGGGACTGTTGCAATTAGTGTCGGTGTGACAGTTATGTTTGGCTTGCTTGGCTCCTGGAAAGCGCTGGGAGAGAAGGCAGCCCCGGTTTTACGAGCCGATTAATGGCGATTTTACTTGAAATTTTGATCATCTCCGCCAATATTTGGAACAAATCTAATTCCTATGAGGGTAAGGACATATGGCACAAGACTATACCAGACTGAATACCGCCGGAACAGGCGCTGTAGATCAGGCTGCATTGGATGAGGGCCTTCGCAGCTATATGCTGAAGGTCTATAATTACATGGGCTCCGGCCTTGCGCTAAGCGGTGCTCTCGCTGCTTTTACTGCAAGCAATGAAGCCATGTTTAACCTGGTTTTTGGAACACCGCTTCAATGGGTTGTTATGTTCCTGCCGCTTGGCCTTTTGTTTGTCATGGGGCGTGGCAGTGTTCAGACAACGAAAATCCTGTATTGGGTTATGGTTGCTTCTTTCGGTATTTCCATCTCTTACATTTTCAAAGTTTATACAGCAGAAAGTGTTGTCAGGGTCTTCTTTATCACTGCGGCAACCTTCGGTGCGATGAGCCTTTGGGGTTACACCACCAAGAAGGATCTGAGCGGTATGGGTTCCTTTATGATGATGGGATTGATCGGTATCGTTATCGCCTCAATCGTCAACATCTTCCTGGGATCTTCCATGGTGCAGATGGTGGTTTCTGTTCTCGGCGTGATCATTTTTACTGGCCTGACCGCTTATGATACTCAGCGGATCAAGTCTGAATATTACCACGGTCACGACCAGGAAGTTCTGGAGAAAGGCGCTATCATGGGCGCGGTTTCTCTTTACCTGAATTTCCTGAACCTGTTCATGATGCTGCTCAGTCTACTGGGTAACCGTGAATAGAATTTAGAGAAAAGATATTCTGAAAAAGCCCGGCCATGCGCCGGGCTTTTTTGTGGAGAAAATCAGGCATTTGAAATTTGACTTGGCAGAGAGTTCGAACCTGTTAAAATAGTTTGAAAGCAAACATAGTATCTAACGGATAGTGATCGCCCATGCGTATTCTCATCGCCATGATGAAACATGAAACCAACACCTTTTCACCGATCGTCGCCGATTGGAAACGGTTTCAGGATTGGGGGGCTCATCTGGGTGAAGAGGCCCTGAAAGCCTACGAAGGTACCGCTATGCCGATGGGCGCCTATATAGAGCTTGCACGCTCCGTCGGTGCTGAAATTGTAACGCCGGTTGCAGCGGAAGCCATGCCTGCAGGGCTGGTGACAGAAGATGCATATAACCATCTTGTGGACCCCATTCTGGATGCCGTTCGTGAAGGCGTTGATGCTGCAATGCTGGATCTTCACGGTGCCATGGTATCGGAGGTAACCTCTGATGGTGAGGGCACTCTTCTGGAGCGTATTCGTGAAATTGATCCGGATCTTCCGATCGCTGTAACACTGGATCTGCACTGTAATCTGACAGAGAAAATGGTCAGCAACTGCACGACATTGATCGGTTACAAAACCTATCCGCATGTAGATATGTATGAGGTGGGCAAGCAGATCGGTCAGGCGCTCCTGGACAGTATGGACGGAAAAGTAAAGCCGGTCATGTCCTGGGGCAATGTACCAGTTCTCAGCCAGACCCTTTGCCAGGGAACAGATGATGAGCCCATGGCGACCCTTATCCGTATGTGCAAAGAGGCGGAACAGGACGAGGGTGTCATTGCGGCAACGGCTTTTGGCGGCTTTGCGCTCGCTGATATGAAAGATTCAGGGAATTCTGTTATTATTGTTACGGATGGGGATCAGCAAAAAGCCGATTCTATTCGTGATCGTATCCTGGCGAAAGCCTGGGAGCTCCGCGATGATTTCATTTATAAACATGCACCGCTTGAAGAAAAAGTCGCAGAAGCGAAAGCTATGACAGAAGGCCCGGTTATCCTTCTTGATCATGCGGATAATTGTGGCTCGGGTGCGACGCAGGATGTAATGACGGTTATTGCCGAGATCCAGCGTCAGGGGCTTGAAGATGTTGCGGTCGGTGCGGTCTGGGATCCTGAGGCCGTTCGGGAAATGCAAAAAGCAGGGATCGGGAATACTGTTACCCTGAAGCTTGGCGGCAAAACCGATATGCCCAGTATTAACGAGGTCGGAGAACCGCTCGTCATCACCGGTAAGGTCAAGGTTTTAAGCGACGGGGAATGGACCGTTCGCGGCCCAATGTATACAGGCGTTAAGGTCTTCATGGGGCCGACAGCGGTTCTGGATACAGGCAAAATGGAAATTGTGATTGTCTCCAATCATCATGAGCCCTGGGATCAGGGAGTATTCACATCTGTCGGGATCCAGCCGGAGCATAAACGCTATATCGTGCTGAAAAGCCGCATTCATTACCGGGCGGGATTTGCTCCGCTTGCAAAGGCGACCTTGCGTCTGGACGGTAAAGGGGTGACAACCTCGGACAATACTCTGCTAGACTATAAAAATGTAAGACGTCCCATCTATCCGCTTGATCTGATAAACGAGGCCTGAAAATGAAAGACGGATTTGGCAATATAGTGACCACCTGCTCAGAAAAATCCGTCGAAGCGATCGATCGCTTTTCAAATAGTCTGGTCGGGCTCGGAACCGATTTTGCCGTCGCATTTGAAGCGTCTGATGAAGATCCGGATTGTGCGGTTCTTTCAGCCCTTGCAACGCAGCTTGCCCTTTTTATGGAAAGCCCTGACCGGGGGCAGTTTATTGATAAATTCCTGAACCGGGCAATTGCAGCAGCCCCCGGGGCGACGGAGCGGGAGCAGCTTTTTGTCGAGGCCATGAATGCGCATTGCAACAATGATTTTGCGCGTGCCACATCGCTGCACAGGCGCCTTGCCGCAGACTATCCTCAAGATCTTGTGTCCGCGAAAATCGGTCAAACTCTATATTTTAATTTAGGGGATGATGAGGGGATGCTCTGGCTTGCTGATCAGATCATCGATACTCACCGGGACTGTGCTTATGCCCATGGTATGCGGGCTTTTGGGCTCGAGCAGATGAGCAGGCTTGAAGAAGCCGAAGAGGAGGGGCGCAGGGCCACCCAGATGCTGCGACGGGAGCCCTGGGCTCATCATGCTGTAGCTCATGTGATGATTACGCAAGGGCGCCTTGATGACGGGATCAACTGGATGCGGGAATATTCCTCCGAATGGGAAGACTGCAATTCCTTCATGTATACGCATAACTGGTGGCATCTGGCTCTTTTCCATCTTGAAAAGGAAGAGTTTGATCAGGCCCTTGCCCTTTATGATGGGCATATCTGGGGCCAGGATAAGACCTATAGCCAGGATCAGATCAACGCGATTTCCATGCTCTGGCGATTGGAGTTGGCAGGTGTTGAAGTCGGGGATCGCTGGGAAGAACTTTCGGAATATGTGGCAGAGCGAAGCTTTGTAAATGATCAGCCATTTCTGGATATGCAATATGCCTTTGCCCTGGCTCGGGGCGGTAGAAAAGACGCTTTGCATATCCTTCTCGAAGGAATGCGCAAGGTTGCTGCCGAAGGGCCTGAGGTGACGAAAGAGGCCTGGCAAAATGTTGCAATTCCTGCAACAGAAAGCTTCATTGCCTATGCTGAGGGGGATTTCAAGAAAACCCTCTCTTTACTTGCGACTCCAAGGGAGAAGTTACAGTCCATCGGGGGCAGTCATGCCCAGCGGGATTTATTTGAACAGGTCTGGATACACAGTCTGATGAAAGCTAAAAAATTTGATCAGGCCCTTCCGCTCATTCAGGAGCGTCTTGATTTCAGGGCACCTGCGAAAATCGATCAGACTCTGTTTTCAAAGGCTAAAAAATTCGAGACGGTTGCGATCTAGTTTACTCGATTGCTTCAAACCGTTTTTTATCGAACAGTTTTAGAACCTGGGACAGGGATTTTCCGCGCTTCAATATGCGTCCATTTTGTCCGAGAATTGAAAAAGCGCCCTGCTTTTTTGCAAGCTTGGGTTCTTTTGAAATCCGATATACGGGTTTTTCTGTGGTTCTGTGGAAAATGGCGAAAGTGCAGCTATGCTTGTCATTTCCAATAGCATAATCTCGCCATTCCGCCTTGGCGACCATCTGACCATAGATTTGCAGGATTTGTGCGAGCTCTTGCCGGTCAAAGAAGACGGGCGGCGGTGTTAAACCCGGTCTGCTTGCTCTTGTCGCCGACCGGGCCAACGGGTGTTCGTCGAAACTGACAACCTCGCTCATTGGCACTCCTGATTGTTTGTATTGCAATCTTTTCGCATCTACACGCGCCCGTCAAGTTTTGTGACAAGAAAATGACGGCAATTTATTATATATAAGATAGGTGCTAAAAGCTGGAAGAGGAGTAGCTGTGATGGAAAAGATCGTGAAAAGCGATGCAGAATGGAAGGCGGAACTGTCACCGGAACAATATAAAGTGACACGAAAAAAAGGAACAGAAAGAGCCTTTACCGGTATTTATCACGATAACAAGGCCAAAGGCATTTATCATTGCATCTGCTGCAAAGAGCCGCTTTTTTCCTCGGATACAAAATACGAATCCGGTACAGGCTGGCCAAGTTTCTGGCAGCCTCTGAACAGTGAAATGATCGGTGAAGTGGATGACCGAAGTTTCTTTATGCGCCGCACTGAAGTGATTTGCAACAAATGTGATGCGCATCTTGGGCATGTATTTCCGGATGGTCCCGAACCGACAGGTCAACGCTATTGTCTGAATTCAGCGGCACTCGATTTTAAAAAGGCGGAAGACTAACCCGCCTTTTCCACCAGTTCCCTTGAAAAGTGGCAGGCCGCCAGATGGCTGTCTTCCACCTCTTTTAAGGTCGGTGTTTCCCGCTTGCAACGGTCATCGACCATGGGGCAGCGATCCTGAAAGGCGCAGCCACTGCGTTTTTCCGTCTGGCCGGTGACGTTGCCTGTGAGGCGAATGCGGTCCCGTTTCTTGCCGCTTGCCGGCTGGGGAACCGCATCCAGTAGAATGCGGGTATAGGGATGGGCAGGACGGGCAAAAAGGTCTTCTGTTTTGCCTTTTTCAACGATTGATCCCAGATACATCACCGCAACTTCATCACAGAGATATTCCACGACAGCCAGATCATGACTGATGAACATATAGGTCACCCCATGTGTATCCTGCAGGTCTCTCAGCAGATTGAGAACCTGTGCCTGAACAGAAACATCCAGAGCGGAAACCGGCTCATCGGCAACAATAAGGGCAGGGCGGGTTATGAGGGCACGGGCAATGGCAATCCTCTGGCGCTGGCCACCGGAAAACTCATGAGGATATTTGCTCATATCTGTTGGCTTCAAACCGACAGAGGAGAGAACCTCTTTCACGCGATCCTCACGTTCCTGTCTGGAAAGAGGTTCAAGGGCTGCAAGGGGTTCTGCAATAATACGGCCCACGGTGTGGTGGGGATCCAGTGATCCATAAGGGTCCTGGAAAACCATCTGGAAATGCTGACGAAGTGGCCGAAGTTCGTTAAACGTCTTGCCAACGACTTCATTTCCTAGGATTTGCACAGAACCCGCGTCTGTATCTTCAAGGGCCATCACATTCCGAGCAAGGGTCGATTTTCCGCATCCGCTTTCCCCGACAATGCCAAAGCTTTTGCCTTCTTCAACGGTAAAACTGACGCCATTGAGTGCATACACAAAGCGTGGAGGTGCAAGCAGGCTTTCCTTGGGAAGCGGGTAGTGGCGCACCAGATCAGTGACTTTAAGAACCGTTTTGTTCATTGATACAGCTCCCCGCCCCTGGCTTTAATCGCCTTGTCCAGATGATGGCACATCACAGTATGGCTTTCGTTCATCTGTGACCGCGCAGGAACAGCACCGCCACATTTTTCTGATGCAAGCGGGCACCGATCAGTAAAAGTACATCCTTTGGGAAGATTGATCAGATCCGGTACCGTGCCGGGAATTGTCGTCAGGCGCCGATTTCGGCCCATCCCGATTTTGGGCATGGCTGCAAACAGCCCCTGGGTGTAAGGATGGGTGAGCTCGTCAAAGATGCGATCTGTGCTGCCTGTTTCCACAGCTGTACCCCCATACATCACCATGACTTTCTGGGTGTTTTCCGCGATCACGCCAAGGTCATGGGAAATCAGCACAAGAGACATGCCTTCTTCATCCACAAGGGTCTGGATCAATTCAAGGATCTGGTCCTGAATGGTGACGTCAAGAGCCGTCGTAGGCTCATCGGCGATCAGAATGTCCGGGGAGCAGGAAAGGGCGAGTGCAATCATGACCCGTTGACGTTGACCGCCGGAAAGCTGATGTGGATGATTGCGAATACGTTCAGAAGGATTTGGAATACCTACGCGATCCAGAAGCCGTTTTGCCTCCTCAAAGGCTTCCTTTTTGGAAAGCCCCCGATGGAGACGCAAGGGTTCCATAATTTGTCTGCCAACTGTGTGAACCGGATTGAGAGAGGTCATGGGCTCCTGGAAAATCATCGCCATCCGATTACCGCGGATCGTGCACATTTCCTTTTCAGATTTTTCAAGCAGATCTTCCCCGGAAAGAAGAAGCTCACCGCTGGTTGTCGCATTTTCAGGTAAAAGCCCCATTAGGGCCAGTGCCGTCATGGATTTGCCGCAGCCACTTTCTCCAACGATACCAAGGGTTTCTCCCTTTTTGAGGGTAATATTCAGATCCCGGACGGCCCGGGCTTCGCCCATAGCGGTCTGCAAGGTGATATTCAGGTTTCTAACGTCCAGCAAAGTCATACTAGCGCTTCCTGCTCAGGCGTGGGTCGAGAACATCGCGCAGCCCGTCCCCAAGAAGATTAAGTCCAAATACAGCAAGGGCGATTGCCGCTCCCGGATACACCGCCTGCATTGGCTGCAGGAACATCAATGTCTGCGCCTCATTGAGCATACGGCCCCAGGATGGATGCGGTGGTTGTGTCCCAAGCCCGAGATAGGAAAGAGCAGCTTCCGCCAGGATTGCGATCGCAAACTGGATCGTTGCCTGAACAACAATAATGGAGAGTATATTGGGCAGGATATGCTCAATAGTGATCCGGAATTTTCCTTTGCCAGCCGCGCGCGCCGCCATAACATATTCCCGGGCCCAGATGGAATTGGCGGATCCTCTGGTAAGGCGTGCAAAAACCGGGACATTATAAATCCCGATGGCGATAATCGAATTGACGCCACCCGGTCCAAGGATAGCTGTGATCATAATTGCTGACAGGATCGCGGGAAACGCAAATGAAAAATCGCTGAACCGCATGATCAACTCTTCGGTCCAGCCCCGCTTGGCAGAGGCATAAAGTCCAAGACTGACACCTGCAAACAACCCAATGGATACAGCGACAACACCGACCGTAATGGAATTCTGTGTGCCGGTCATCAGCATGGAGAAAACGTCACGACCAAACTGATCCGTACCAAGCCAGTGATCAGCTGATGGTGCCTTGAAGCGGTCAGTAATCACGATGTTATAGACCTCGCCTGGTGTCCAGAAGAGGGAGACTATTGCGCAACAGAGCAAGATCAGGGTGATCGTTCCGCCAACAACAAAGCTTCTGCTTTTCAGGCAGCGGCTTGCAAAGGATTGAGAGGCTGGATTGCTCATATGTCATGCGCCTTCAAACGCGGATCAATCACGGCATAGAGAAGGTCGACAATAAAATTTGTCAGCACCACCATACCAGCCAGCATCAGCACCACATTTTCAACAACGATAGTATCCCGGTTATTGATCGCTTTCAGAACCGTGGATCCGAGGCCGGGCAGGTGAAACACATTTTCAACCACAACAGTGCCGGCGAGCAGATTGGCAAATTGCAGTCCCATCACTGTGATCACTGGAATCAGGGCGTTGCGAAGAACATGGGTCCATAATGTTGCCCGCTGACTGAGGCCCTTTGCACGGGCAGTCCGGACATAATCCTCACGAAAAACCTCCAGAACAGACGAGCGGGTAATCCGGGCAAGGATCGCCCCCTGCACTGTCGCCAGGGCGAGGGCAGGCAGGATAAGGGATCGAATACCTTTCCAGATCCCTTCTTCCCATCCGGGAAATCCTCCCGGTGGTAACCAGCGCAGGTTCACTGCAAAAAAGAGGATTAATAGAACCGCAAGCCAGAAATTGGGGACGGAAATACCCAATTGACTAAATCCCATCAGTGAGACATCGCTTGCTTTATTGTGGTTGGCAGCCGCATAAAGCCCGATAACCAGTGCGAGAATTACACTGAGGATCATGGAAAGAATAGCCAGGGGAATAGTTATCTTAAGGGCGCCCTCAACCAGTTCCCAGACGGGCACTTTATAGGCATAGCTATTCCCGAGTTCCCCCTGGAGAATACCGCCAATCCAGGAGAAATAGCGCTCCAGCGCCGGTCGATCCAGCCCGAGCTCTTTTGTCAGAACCTTAACTGCATCCGGTGTCGCCTCAACACCCAGAATAACAAGCGCCGGATCACCGGGGAGAATTTCCATAACAAGGAAAATAACGATGGACGCACCAAAAAGGGTCGCAAGGAGCGTCAAAAATCTTTTTGCGAAAAAAACACTCATCTTGCTTTTTGCTCATCCCCGCTCAGAAATGCATGCCCTGTATTTTTTCAGGCAGGCTTCCCTTATTAAGAAGCCGCCAATTTTGGGGCTAGCCTATCCCCAGAATTGTTTGTAGTCAATCATTCTTGAAGAGCGTTGCCCGTCTAGCCTATCTTCAAGTTACTCTATTATGGCCTGTTTGGCAGCAGATGCTACAACTTATACAAATTGTCGCAGAAACGAGTTATTTCTTGCGGGGTTTGCCGAGTTCTACTAGGGTCCGCCTCATGGGACTTTTAGGCAGAGGAAATAGGCGCAAGCCCTCATCGTCACAGCGGCAGAAAAGGAGGATCTCCTCCTTGCTGGCAATGCTGGCTATTGTCTTGAATTTCCTGGTCCCTGTAACGCATGGTTTCCTGATGTCAGCGGAAGCTGGCGAATTTGTTGAAATCTGCACAAAGAACGGTATTGAACTTGTCCAAATAGAGTCTGCGGACAATGGTGAGATATCGAAAAGTATGAAAGCAGGCTGCAGTGCCTGTGCGGACTGTCCAACCTGTAGCTTTGGCGGAGCAAAGTCATTTATTGCACCTGACTGTTCTTTTATCCGTTTTGAACAGAAACTGGTTCTAAATGACACGGCAGGCTCTTCCAGCATTCAGATAAAAGATCCGCCCTGGACACGCCCTGGCTTGAGAGCGCCCCCCGCAGCCTGACTGAACCTTCAATTCGGCATATTATGCCGTTTCTATAACAAATCGGTTTCGACCGATGTTCAGTTTCAGGAATTCTATGATGAATAAAGTCTTCGCCTATGCTGTTGCAGCCCTGGTTGTAACAGGTCTTACGATCGCTGCTCTTGTTTTTACTGGTGTTATTCCGGGTGCACCCGGTTCCAGACAAGGCGGAACGAGTGTTATTGCTGGCGCGCCCCAGCTCGGTGGGCCATTTACCCTCGTAAATCACAAGGGGGAAACAGTGACGGACAAGGATTTCCATGGAAAATATATGATGATTTTCTTTGGATATACCTTTTGCCCGGACGTATGTCCGACAGAAATGCAGACCTTTGCGCAAGTCATGGCAGAACTTGGCAAGGATGCTGAGAAAGTGACACCCGTATTCATCACAGTAGATCCACAGCGAGATACAGTTCAGGTTATGGACGAGTTTGTGAATTCGTTTCATCCTTCCATTGTCGGACTAACCGGTACTGATGAGCAGATTGAGGATGTAAAGAAGAAATACCGGGCTTACGGACAGCGTGAAGAGAACGGGGATCCGGAATATTATCTGGTAGACCATACGTCTTTTACCTATCTCATGCGGCCGGACGGAGTTCTTGAAACAGTCTTCAGATATGGAACAACATCGGAAGAAATGACCAAGAAAATTCAAGAACTTCTCTAAGGGATTTAAAATGAAAAACAAAACGACTTTGATGGCAGCATTGGTTGCCGGTTCACTTTCTGTTGGTGCTTTGGTAACACCGGCCCTGGCGCATGAGCATGGTAAGAAAATCATGGTTGATGATGCCTGGACGCGGGCGCGGACTGCGTCTGCAAAAGTTGCAGGTGCGTTTATGACGCTGAAAAACATGACCAAGGAAGATGATCGCCTGGTCTCTGCTTCTTCCCCGATTTCAAGCCGGACTGAGATTCACACCACCAAGATGGATGACGGTGTGATGAAGATGATCCGCCTGAATGACGGAATTGAGGTAAAGTCAGGGGCGACGGTACAGCTGAAACCCGGTAGCTACCATGTGATGTTTATGGGATTGAAAGAGCAGCTTTCTGAAGGCAAGCAGTTCCCGGTAACTCTCACCTTTGAAAAATCAGGAACAGTTGATGTCACTGTTTCTGTGAAGAAGGCGGGCGCAAAAAGCATGATGGATCATGGTAAAATGAACCATGGTAACATGAAACATGATGGCATGAAGAAAGCCAATTAATCGAGGAGGGAGGCCAAAAGCCTCCCTTTTCTTTTCTAGAACTGGGCTGTCGCGGAAACCGCCAGCTCCCCATCCGGGCCCATTGCCCAGACACTGCAGAGCCCGTCCTCTATTTTCTTGCCGCAAATCCTGAAGGGGGCCGTGTCAAAAACCGGATTGAAATTTCGAAACTCGAAATTCTTCAGGCTTTTACCATCCATATTCTCAACTGCCAGCTTCATCAGCAATGTACCAATAAGGGGGCCATGGACAATCAGGCCCGGATAGCCTTCTTCCTGCATTACATAATCCCGGTCATAATGGATACGATGGCCGTTAAAGGTGAGTGCCGAGTAACGGAACAGCATTACCGGGTCCGGTGTTATTGTTTCCGACCAGTCAAAATCAGTAGACGCTTTTTCCGGTTCTTTCTTTGGCGCGTTGGGATCTGCGGCTTCGCGGAAAACAACATCATGTTCTTCATGGATATAGCGACCGTCCGGACCTGTTAGTTCATGTTCAACAGTCACGAAAACAAGTTTTCCCGTCCGGCCATCTTTTTCAGCAACCGATTTAACCGTAGAGATTTTATCTATGATATCTCCCGATTTGATCGGTCGATTGAAGGTAAGACGGCCGCCTGCCCACATTCGCCGGGGTAGCTCCACCGGCGGAAGAAAACCGCCCTTGTAACTATGACCGTCATTAGCGAGATTGGATTGCCTGTCATTAGGCAGAAAATACATCCAGTGACCGCCCGCCGGCACAAAAGACGAGGCAGGAACGTCCTGATCCATCAGAGCGGCAAATCCATCAAGGGATTGCTGGTGAATGGTTTCGGTTCGTTTTTCCTGGTTGCCGATCCAGTCGGACAGTTTTATTTTGTTATTTGTCATGTTTCCGAGTGAAATGGTGTTGATTGGAAAAACAACCATAGTGGAACGGGATAGAATGGTAAATAATGGACATCATGGATATTCAAAAGATGCCTGAAACCAAAACCCGGGATACATATAAACTTCCTGATCTTGATCTGACATCGGATCAGACCGTTGAAGAGGCGGCAAAACGCATTTTCAAGGAATGTTCCCTTCACCTTCGCATGAATTTTGACCGCTTTTCAGTGGAGAGAGATGAAGCGGCTTTAATGCAGATCCGTATCGGGATGCGTCGGACCCGCGTGGCCATGCGTATCTTCAGACAGATCATTCATCCCGAGACGCAGACCCGTTTTACCCGTGAATACAGATATTTTGGTAATCTGCTGGGTGAGGCGCGGGATATGGATGTATTCCTTGCAGGTATGCTGAATGAGGAATGTCCCCTTCCTGAACTTGAAGACTCCTATCAGGAACTGCGCTATCACGCCCTTGCGATGCGCGAGGAAGAATATGATGTGATTGAACGCGAAATCATGGGAGGGCGCTTTGCCCTGCAAATGAAGAATTTTGATAAATGGCGAAAAGGCGATTGGCATAGTCGCCTCGGACGGTCAGGCCGTAAAAAACTGGAAGCGCCCTTACGCCCCTTTGCCATCGAGGTTATAGAGGATGCACGTTCAGATCTATTGAGCCGCGGAGCCTCAATCGAGGATCTTTCAACCGGCGAATTGCATCAGGTCAGGAAATTCGTAAAACGGGCGCGTTATCATTTGCGTTTTTTCTCCTCGCTTTTTCAGCAGGAAAAAATTGATCAGGGATATGACATCCTTGTCGCCATGCAGGACTATCTTGGTCACGTGAATGATGTCAAGGAAGGTCTTCGCCTGATGGGATTATTGGGCGGTGAGGTGCGGGCAGATCATATCTCGAATATTCTCCTCCTTATGGCCGAGAAGGTCTCGGAAGCAGGAGAAGAAGTGGAAAAGCATCTCTCGGATTTTACCCGTCACTGGCATCAGTATGAAGACTATATGATCACCGAAGAAGATCTTCTTTAGCGGCGTCTGAAAGGGAGAAGAAGCATCCAGAATGCGTTTTGTTTCGGCGTATCGTGAAACTCCCGCAGGCCGATAACGAAATTCTGGCGACCTTCTTGCGGCTCACTCTGATAGGTGCCGAATATCCGATCCCAGATCGACAGGTTAAAGCCAAAATTTCTGTTAAATTCCGGAAAGCGGCATGAATGATGAACCCGGTGCATATCGGGGGTGACTAGCAGGGATCTCACCACTTTATCGACAGGTCGAGGCAGGCTGGCATTTGCGTGATTGAACATGGCCATGGAACTCAGAATGATCTCGAACAGGATAACACTGACAACTGGCGGTCCCAGGATAATAACAACCCCGAGCTTGATGATCATGGAAAGAATGATTTCAATCGGGTGAAAGCGTGCACCTGTGGTGACGTCATAGTCGGTATCCGCATGATGAACCCGGTGAAGGCGCCAGAAAATTGGGACATGGTGAAAGAGCACATGCTGCGCATAAATAATCAGATCCTGAAGGATAATGGCAATAACAACAGCAAGCCAAAGAGGGAGCTCAATCAAATTAAGCAGACCCCAGCCTTTTTCCTCGGCAATGATTGCCATTCCGACAGCCAGTACTGGAAAGGTAAAGCGCAAGAGAAAGGAATTGAAAAAGGTAAGGCCAAGATTATTGGCCCAGCGCCAGGGTTTTGAAACGATCAGTTTTCTTGTCGGTTTGACGATTTCCCAAAGACCAAAGAGGCCGAGACATCCGAAAAAGAAACTCATTCGGATGATAGGCTCATTTTCCAGGATGAAATCAATCATAACTCAAACTTCTTATTGCGCCTTGGTGATTACTATATATAGGAAGGCAAGTGTTTTTTAAGATCAAATAATGGTTACTCAGGCAAAGGCTGGTCGATGTATCTGGAAAATGGCGATAAAGACTGCGGCACAACCCTCATTCTGGCCCATGGTGCGGGTGCGCCCATGGACAGTCCTTTCATGGTTTATTTTGCAGAAGCAATTGCCAGCGCCGGGTTTCATGTGGTGCGGTTTGAATTTCCCTATATGCAGGAGAGACGAACGAGCGGCAAAAAGCGCCCGCCCAACAAACAGGCTGACCTGCTCGCATGCTGGAGGGAGGTGATCGCCGACTTTGAAGGCGCCAACAGGATTTATATCGGCGGAAAATCCATGGGAGGGCGCATGGCTTCCCTGATAGCTGATGACATGAAAGTGGCGGGCCTGGTGTGTCTCGGCTATCCGTTTTACGCCATCGGAAAGCCGGATAAACCGCGCACTGAACATCTTGAAGATCTAAAAACGCCTTCCCTGATCGTTCAGGGAGAACGGGACAGTATGGGCAACAGGGAGGCTGTAAGCCAATATAGGCTTTCCAGTCAGATCCATCTTCACTGGCTGGAAGATGGTGATCACAGTTTTAAACCCAGAAAAGCGTCAGGCCTTACTGAAGAAGAAAACTGGCAGCAAGGCATAAAGGCTGTTGTGGATTTTCTTCGTTAATGGAGGTCATCAATCCGTGTAACGGATTGGCCAAACTCTTCCAGAATGGGACGGCTTCGATTAAAATCCGCTTCGGTTGCTGACACATCCAGATTGAAGTTCCCCTCATCTAAGATATGCGCATCATAAGTAAGGCGGGCATCTATCCAGGCAGATCCTTTCGCCCCCGCCAGTTTCGCAAGGGGTGCCGTCAGCTCTTTTTCAAGGGGACTTGCATTGATAATGGTCGTGCCCTCGGGCAGATCGTTTAAAGGAGAATTTTCTTCATCAAGAAGGGCATTAATCTCGCCAGGTTCATCCAGCATTAGCACAAGTGTCTGGCCTGAGCATTTATCCATTATCTCTGAAGGTGTCTGGCACAGGCTTATTCCGGCCCTGGCAATTTCATACCGTGTGGCGGTAGAACGGTTAAAAGCATAGGTCGTTGCCCCTGCTTGACGAAGGCGGACTGCGATTTGTTTATTCTGACCATCCAGCCCGATAAACCCGACGATTTGACCCGTGAGATCCCCCATATAAAGCCTCCCATAAGTTTTTTCTTTATAAGAAAAATATTATAGAAATGATGAGGGAATGCAATTGTTAGTTGGGAGAATTCAGAAGGCTGTAAAAAAGGCCTGAGAATTTCAGGCCTTTCCAAATGTTGGTGTCGTATAAGGCTTTAAAGGCGCGTGAAGCGAATGGCTGCGCCGCGTTCAATAGCAGCGGCTGTCAGTCGATCAACATCAAGGCCATGACGCAGGATTTCCAGCAGGCGAAGTTCTTCCTGGCTCAGCTGTCCATCACAAACAGCAATATCGCACGCAAGCGCATAGGC
>JAKSCD010000175.1 GCA_022360775.1 Sneathiellales bacterium
CTCTATAACGCGTCGCCAGAAAGGGCTTTTAAAGCCTGGACTGATCCGGATCTTCTAAAGAAATGGTTCGGTCCGCCGGATTATCGCGCAGAAATCCTGACACATGATTTTTGTGTCGGCGGCATGTGGCGTTTTCGGATGATTGGTCCTTTGGAGGAATGTTCTCATCATTTTGGAACATTTCTTGAAATTGACCCGCCTCACCGGCTTGTTTTCACATGGGCGTCCGAGGAACAGGTTCATGGCTGGCGCGGCGAAACGGGGGCACCAACGCGTGTCACCGTTGAATTCAAGCCCCGCCAGGAAGGAGTGGAAGTTTGCATCACCCATGAAAAGCTTCAATCGACAGAAGCCCGCCGCGCGCTCACAGGGGGCTGGACCGGTGCCCTGGAATCGCTCGCTGTTCATTTTGAACAAGGACAGACATCATGAAACTCTATAATGCCAATTCTGGCAATGCAAAGCGTGTGCGGATCTTTATCGCGGAAAAAGGCATACAGGTTCCGCGCATCGAACTTGAGCTTGGTGTCGATACACGCAAGCCTGAATTTTTGAAAATTAACTCTTTGGGTGAAATTCCGGTATTGGAGCTGGATGACGGTCAGATCATTACAGAAAGTGTTGCAATATGCCGATATATCGAGGCGGCATTCCCGACCCCTCCCCTGATGGGACGTACCCCTGCCGAACAAGGTCATATCGAAATGTGGAGCCAGAGAATTTTCGGACACCTCTTTCTGCCTTACGGCCTCTTCGTGCGGCACTCCATATCCTTGTTTGCAGATGTTGTGGACCAGATGCCAGCCTTTGCAGAGAGCCAGAAAGCCGCGATACCTGAAAAATGGTCCTGGCTTGACAAGGAAATGTCAGATGAACGCCCCTTTATCGCTGGAAACTCCTTTTCCATGGCTGATATACATGCCATGACTGTCCTCTGGATCGCGGATGCACTGGACCTTCCCATACCAGATCATTGCAAGCACGCCCTCAAGTGGGCAGATGCGATGAGAAGGCGTTCAAGCTGGGACGCCTAGATTCTGGTATGATAATAAAAGCGTTCAACAAGAAGTGAGTAGAAAATGACACTCATCCTTCATGGTTTCCAGTTCAGCGTTTATACCCGCATTGTCAAAGTCATCCTTGCAGAAAAGGCAGCGACATATCAATATACGGAAGTCAATCCGTTTGCCGCCGATATGCCTCTTTCTTATCTGGATCTACACCCGTTCAGAAGGGTTCCCTGTCTTAAGCATGATGGTTTCATCCTCTTCGAGACCTCTGCTATTTCCCGGTATATCAATAGCTTGTTTCCTGATCCTGATTTTGTGCTGCAAGATGGGAAAGCTCTTGCACGAATGGAACAGGTCCTTTCCATAATTGACAGTTATTTTTATCCCCATCTTGTGCGGCAAGTCTTTTCTCACGGATATTTCCTGAAACAGTTTAATGAAGCTGCGGATCCTGAAGAGCTGGCAGCTGGATTGGCAGCCGCCCCTTCTATTCTCAATTCCCTGGAAAAAATTGCCGATGAAGGATTAATCCTTAACGGGGCTTCCTCTACCCTCGCCGACCTGCATCTTGGGCCGATGATGGATTACTTTATGATGACGGATGAGGGGAAAAAAATGCTGAAAGAATATCCCGCCCTTAGCGGATGGTGGGACAATGAACAGAAAAGACCAAGCCTGATCGAAAGCAGGCCAGAGTTTCCCCAATCCTGAAAAGCCAGTCTTTCTCTCCTATTTGTCAGCGCGCCTGCGAGCCAGTTTTTCTATTAACTTTGGCGCAGTTCCGGGCCTGCTCCAGGGGCAAACTGCAATACAGGCGCCACACCCGAAATGCTCGTTAAAAAACGGCAGGCATTTATCAAAATCCACATACCATTTCTCAGCCCCTCTTACCGTCTGTTTCTCATGCAAAATGGCATCTGGCGGACAGTGATTTGAGCAGACCTGACAGTTTTTACAAAAATCATCAACGCCCAGAAAATCCGATGCCGTCGGAACGAGAGGAACATCTGTCAGCACACAAGCCAACCGAAAAGACGAACCGTAAGTACGATTGATAATCGATCCGTGCTTACCCAGTTCTCCAAAGCCACATTCCAGCGCCGGCGGGATGAGAATCATAGGCCCTGCCATTGGTCCGCCATGAGGGTGGGCGTCATGTCCCTGTAGCCGGAACCATTCTGCAATATCCTTGGATGCATTGGTACCGCGGGCATATTGGCGCACAACCTCTGCGCCACCCCGGCCTTCCGGCGCATATTTTATTTCGTCATAATCATGGGCGACACCAATCATCACTACCCATTTTTGTGAGATCTCATAGCCTTCAAATACCCAGTCGGGTTTCATTTCCGTAACGCCAATAAGATCCAGATCAACAGTCTTTGAGAAAGTCAGTAGCGCTTCCGTCCATTTTTCCGCTGTCCGGTCCACCGCATCGCCTGTCACTTCCGGGATCGCGCGATCGAGATACTTCTGGCGCTCGGCGCGCGCCTTGTTGATATAGGGATCATCCGGGTTCTGGGTGTAAAACCATTTCTGCATCTCGCCGTGAGGCAGAATTTCAGGGTCATGCCAGTAGATCGGGCGCGGCCGGCGAACCCCCTCTTCGCCAAGCCCGTTAATACTGTTCCCGGAAATTTCCGGCATCAGCGCCATCTGCTCTGCTTTTGGGGTGAATTCATCTTTTGTTTTTGTCCCCATTCTCCTCCCCTTTATTTCTCTAGCCCGACATTTTTTTCACAATCATTGTTCCTGTCATCAAGTCGAGGTGAGCACCGCCGCCATTTTTAAAGAGCGTAATCTCCTCATCTGCCTGCCGCCCCCTTACACCATTACACAGCTCACTGAAATCAGCGATAACATGCTTTTCTGAAATCACACCTGTTGCCATCGGGATCATCAATTCTCCGATTTCGCCGATCGTTGTTTCTCTCGCATCCACAAAAAGACGCCCTTTTCGCATCAACTCGTCATCAGCTTCGCGCATATCAGGGCGATACGCGCCGATCATATCCACATGGGTTCCCGGCCTGATCCATTCCCCTTTCAGAACAGGTTCCTTTGCAAGTGTCGCTGTGGAGATGATATCAGCGTCTGCTGCCGCTTTCGCAAGATCCGTAGCAACCTCAATATTCATGCCTTCTTTCGCCATTTCATCTGCGAAGGCCTGCGCTTTTTCTTCTGATCGTGCCCATATGGTCATTTTCTCGAGTTCTGGAAAGACTTCAGAATAAGCCTGGAACAGTGTTTTTGCGACGGTTCCTGCCCCAACAACCAGATAGTTTCTTGAAGTGGGGCGTGCCAGAATACGAGCGCCGAGGACGCTGTCACCAGCCGTTTTCCATTTGGTTACAAGCGGTCCATCGACAATGGCGGAAAGGGCACCGGTTTTACTATCAAAGAGCAACATCGCCCCCTGCACTGAAGGCTCGGGCGGCTGTTTCGATGCATTTTCAGGAAAAACTGTCACGGATTTAAGGGCAAGCCCGACACCATCAATCCAGGCTCCGCGGCTTAGCAGGCTTCGATCGCCTTTGGAAAGAAGCAAGTCACCGATTTCAGCTTTTTCAAGCCGATGCCCTGCTTCAAGTGCATCCGCGGTCTCGGTCCAGCTTAAATGGTGATCGGCTTCTTCGTAACTGATAAAACGCATACTCTTTTCCCTGCCTTGAGTTGAACAGGGAAAAGAGTAGCGATCGATATGATCTCTGACAAGCAGAGGAAATTATTTGCGCGCCAGATAGCTTTTCCAGTGCTTGTCCGCATCTGCAATCCGGGCTTCAACTCCCGTCCGCTCCCAGCGATCCTTTCCAGCCTGATGGCCAAAAAAGTATAGTTTGTCCTTATGGATCAACCAGACGCCCGGATCTACATCAGACAGATTTCCAAGGCTCATCTGGTTAGAGCAATATCCTCCATATTGGGGAGAGTATTTCTCTGGATTGGAGGCGAACAGATCCCGGCTTCTTGCATCGGCAAAATACCAGGTTGCCCCCTTCCATTTGTATGAATATTCACTCTCTCCCTTCGTGGATTGACCACTGGAGAGATACCCTGCACTATCATATCCGTGCAGTGCGGTTGAGCCGATATATCCTGTATTGATTTCATCAAAAGCAAAAGCAGTCTGGGCTGAGAAGAACAGCATTAATCCTGCCAGTAATCCTGAAAGTCTGAAAAGCATAGCACCCTCTTTTTGTGATGCTTTCCAGACACCAGATTTCAGGATCAAAAGAAAATCAAAATTTTGTCAGATCAGTTTTTAACATTGATTCTGGATCGTTCATATCCGAGGTTCGAAGCGAGATTTCTTTCTGCTTCAAGCAAGGAAATACCCTTACGTTTCGCATAATCTTCTACCTGATCCTTTGCGACTTTACCGACACCGAAGTAACGAGCTTCCGGATGGGCAAAATAATATCCTGAAACCGAGGATGCGGGAAGCATGGCATGGGCTTCCGTTAAAGACACCCCAATCCGGTCGGTGGCATCAAGAAGCTCGAATAGTCCCGGCTTTTCCGAATGATCCGGACAAGCCGGATATCCAGGCGCGGGTCTGATCCCCTGATAAGCTTCCTTGATCAGTTGCTCATTCTTGAAATCCTCTGCGGCGGCATATCCCCAAAGTTCTTTTCGGACATATTCATGCATAAATTCGGCAGTTGCTTCTGCAAAACGGTCTGCCAGGGCCTTTAGGAGAATATTGCTGTAATCATCATGGGTACGATCAAAGTCAGCAAGTTTGTCTTCTATCCCGAGACCACCGGTGACAACAAACGATCCCATATAATCCGGGATCCCTTCCTCAAGAGGTGCCACAAAATCAGCAAGTGAGTGGTTAGCGCGTTTGCCCGTACGGCTCATCTGCTGGCGAAGAAAATGGAAACGGTGAATTTCCTTTGTCTTGCCTTCGTCCTCATAAAGAACAACATCATCTCCATCCGCTGCGGCAGGGAAAAAACCAACAACAGCTTTAGCTGTAAGCCATTTTTCCTCGATGATTTTTTTGAGCATCGTCTGGGCATCGTTATACAGCTCCGTCGCTGTTTCTCCGACAACTTCATCTTCCAGAATTTTTGGGAAATGCCCGGCCAGTTCCCAGGTTCTGAAGAACGGTGACCAGTCAAAATAATCAACAAGTTTGGCAAGATCGATCTCGTCAAACTGTTTCAGCCCAAGAAAAGAGGGCTTTTTCGCTTTATACCCTGACCAGTCGACACTGACCCCATTTGCTCTCGCGTCCTCAATCGAGGAAAAACTGTCAGGCTTCTGCTTGCGGTAATAGTTTTCCCGCACCTGTTCATATTCATCCCGGATATCCTGAACCAGTACAGAGCGCTGTTCTTCGCTGGTCAGCGAAGTTGCAATCCCCACGGCACGTGAGGCATCAGTCACATAGATGGTCGATCCTTCATATTGAGGTGCAATTTTAAGCGCTGTATGCACTTTGGAGGTTGTTGCACCGCCGATAAGCAGGGGCTTGTTGAAATCCCCTCGCTGCATTTCGGATGCAACAGTTGCCATTTCCTCAAGTGACGGGGTGATCAGGCCGCTTAGCCCGATAATATCCACATTCTCTTTTTTGGCGGTTTCAAGGATAGTGGTATAGGGCACCATCACGCCAAGATCGATCACTTCAAAATTATTACATTGCAGTACGACACCTACGATATTCTTGCCAATATCGTGAACATCACCCTTCACGGTCGCGAGCAGAATTTTACCCTTGCTGGATATGGCACCGCCGCCTTCTTTTTCCGCTTCGATAAAGGGAAGAAGGTAAGCAACAGCCTGTTTCATCACGCGGGCGCTTTTCACCACCTGAGGCAAGAACATCTTACCGGAACCAAACAGGTCCCCAACAACATTCATACCGTCCATCAACGGCCCTTCGATTACCTGGATCGGCCGATCGACAGTTTTGCGGGCTTCTTCTGTATCTTCTTCGATATAGTCAGAGATCCCCTTCACCAGCGCGTGGGTCAAGCGTTCACCAACTGTCCCCTCACGCCAGGAAAGATCCTGCGCACTATCTTTCTTCTGACCAACCGCCTGCTCGGCCACCTCAAGAAGGCGCTCCGTCGCGTCGTCGCGGCGGTTAAGAACCGCATCCTCGATCCGCTCGCGCATTTCTTCAGGGATATCTGAATAGACTGCAAGCTGACCCGCGTTGACAATCCCCATATCCATGCCGGCACCAACCGCATGATAAAGGAAGACAGCATGCATGGCTTCACGCATGGCGTTATTGCCGCGCAGGGAAAAGGACATGTTACTCACACCGCCACTGATTTTGGCGTGAGGCAGTGTTTCCTTAATTATCCGCGTCGCTTCAATATAATCTAATGAAAAATTCTGATGTTCCTCGATGCCTGTTGCAATCGGGAAAATATTGGGATCAAAAATAATATCCTCGGGCGGAAACCCGACAACCTCCGTCAGGATTTTATAGGACCGGGTACAAATCTCGATCATCCGCTCTTTGTTGTCGGCCTGTCCCTCTTCATCAAAAGCCATAACAATTGTCGCGGCACCATAACGGCGGATTTCCCGGGCGTGGCTGATAAACTCCTCCTCCCCTTCCTTGAGCGAGATGGAATTCACAATCGCCTTGCCCTGAACGGTTTTCAGGCCCGCCTCGATCACAGCCCATTTTGAGCTATCAATCATGATCGGCACGCGGCTGATATCAGGTTCAGAAGCAATCAGGTTGAGGAAAGTCGGCATGGCCGTTTCGGCGTCCAGCATAGCGTCATCCATATTGACATCCACCACCTGGGCACCGTTGATCACCTGATCCCGTGCTATATCAAGCGCCGTATCATAATCACCGTTCATGATCAGTTTTTTAAACTTGGCAGAACCGGCCACATTCGTCCGCTCACCAATATTCACAAAGCCGACAGTCTCATCCAGATATAAGGGCTCAAGGCCTGACAGGCGGGCGATGTGATCTCTTTTAGGAACCGTTCGCGGTGCAATTTCCGAGACAGTATCGGCAATCGCCTTAATATGCTCGGGGCGTGTACCGCAACATCCCCCCACGATATTGACAAGGCCGCTGGAAGCGAATTCTCCAAGCACGTCCGCCATATATTCCGGCGTGTCATCATATTCCCCGAGTTCATTGGGAAGACCTGCATTTGGATGGACACTGACCCTTGTATGCGCCACACCGGCAACAGCCTGAACATGGGGGCGCAATTCCTTCGCCCCAAGCGCACAGTTAAATCCGATACTGATCGGTTCCACATGTTCCATGGAAGCCCAAAACGCTTCAGCAGTCTGACCTGAAAGGGTCCGGCCTGACGCATCGGTAATGGTTCCGGAAACCATAACCGGATAGCGAATGCCTGTATCATCAAAATATTTCAATATCGCATAAATAGCAGCTTTACAGTTCAGGCTGTCAAAGACAGTCTCGATCAGGATGATGTCAGAACCGCCATCTATCAACCCAACAAGGGCTTCACCATAGGCCTCAACCAGGTCATCAAAGGTCACATTCCGAAAGCCGGGATCATTTACATCCGGAGAAATGGAAGCCGTTCTGTTGGTAGGTCCAAGAACACCTGCAACAAATCGGGGTTTTTCAGGTGTTATCTGTGTCCAGCGATCCGCAACCTTACGGGCGAGGCGCGCACTATCGGCATTTATGTCATAGACTTCCCGTTCCAGCCCGTAATCCGCCTGGGCGATAGAGGTACCGCTGAATGTATTGGTTTCCAGGATATCTGCACCGGCCGCCAGAAACTGATCATGAATACTTTCGATCACATCCGGACGGGTGAGCGATAAAAGATCACTGTTTCCTTTCAGGTCTACATTTGAAGTTCGAAAACGATCGCCCCGATAATCCTGCTCTGTCAGGTCAAACGTCTGGATCATTGTCCCCATAGCCCCGTCTAGCACGAGAATATTATCTTTGAGGGCTTTCTCAATCACGTCAAAAGTCGCTGATTTTTTCATAGGGGCGTCCCCGTTTTAAATGGTACTTGATTTAATATAGCTCAGGAAATCGGTGCCGGGCGGACGCCCAGCGTATGGCAAATCGCATAAACAAGATCTGCCCGGTTCAGGGTATAGAAATGAAAATTACTTACCCCCGCCTGCTGCAATTGCCGGCATTGCTCAGACGCGACCATTGCAGCCACGAGATTGCGAGTGGCCGGGTCATCATCCAGATCCTCGAATAAATGTGTGAGCCAGGCAGGAACTTGCGTCCCGCATTGCGCGGCAAATTGCTTCAGCTTGGAATAACTCGTCACCGGCAAAATTCCGGGAACGATAGGTATATCAATTCCCTGTGCCTCTGCCCTGTCGACAAATCGAAGATATGTGTCCGGATCAAAAAAGAACTGCGTGATCGCCCGTGTCGCCCCCGCATCCATCTTCCGTTTCAGATATTCAAGATCCGCGTAGCTCGACTGGGCATCAGGATGGATTTCCGGATAACAACCAACACTGATTTCAAAATCATGCATTTTCCTTAAATGGGCGATCAGATCGACAGACCCCTCAAACCCTTCAGGATGCGCTGAAAACTGACTATCCCCTTCCGGTGGGTCGCCGCGAAGGGCAACGATATGTCTGACACCACTTTGCCAATACTGTTCTGCCACCTCTTCAATTTCACCAACAGAAGCACCGACACAAGTCAGATGAGCGGCCGGGTCAAGGCTGGTCTCCTGACGGATACGGCTGACCACGTTATGGGTACGTTCACGGGTGGAACCCCCCGCGCCGTATGTTACCGAGACAAATTCTGGCCCCATGGGTTCCAGTCGCTGTA
>JAKSCD010000252.1 GCA_022360775.1 Sneathiellales bacterium
GGAGGACAGGACGCCAATCGAGTTGAAGCCGCAGGCCACGAAAAAGTTCCTGACTTCGGCGGTCTCCCCCAGAAGGTAGCGCACATCGGGGGTAAAGCTCTCCGGTCCGTTGAAAAACGTTCGGATACCGACCTCTTGCAACAGCGGCACACGATGCATGGCCGCTTCAAGATAGGGCATGAAATGTTCGAGATCTTCGGGCAGTTCGTCGAAACAGAAATCTTCAGGAATACCCGTATGGCCCCAGGGTTTTGCGATGGGTTCAAACGCCCCGACCAATAACTTTCCTGCATCCTCCTTGATATAAATGGAATGATCCGGGTCACGAATAACAGGCATTTCGCCGGGGAGTTTATCAATGCCTTCCGTCACAATATAGAAATGTTCTGCAGCATGAAGCGGAACGGAAACACCGCAGGCTGCCGCCAGTTTTCGCGACCACATGCCGCCGCAAAGAACAATCTTTCTGGCTTTGATGGATCCTTTATCCGTGAGAACACCTGTCGCAATGCCATCCTGATGAAGAATTTCCTCGACAGTAACCCCTTCATGGATCGTCGCTCCGTTCTGCCGGGCAAGAGATGCCATGGCCCTGGTGGTATCAATAGGGTTTGTCTGGCCATCACTGGGAAGATAAACCGCGCCTAGAAGATCTTCGGTTTCCACCAGCGGCCATCTTTCAGCCAGTTCCTCTTTTGAGAGCAAATGACATTCCAGTCCCAGATTGGCCGCCATGGAAGCCCCGCGGCGCATTTCTTCCCATCGTCCCTCTGTTGTGGCGACACCGAGAGAGCCGTTCTGTTTAAAGCCGGTCGCAAAACCACTTTCACTTTCCAGATCCCGATAAAGGTCACTCGTATATTGTGCCATGCGTGTCAGGTTGCTGGTGGCGCGAAGCTGTCCGACCAGTCCAGCCGCATGCCAGGTTGTTCCGCAAGTAAGTTCTTTACGTTCCAGAAGATGGATATCTTTATATCCGAGCAAGGTCAGGTGAAGGGCAACAGAACACCCAACGACACCGCCGCCGATAATGATAATCTCTGTTTCCCGGGGCAGGGATTTTTGCGTGCTCATGAAAGCCTCCTAATAGGTTGGTGGGGTAATCACCCAGGCAATGACAAGGGTCTCATCTGAAGGATTGATGCAGAAATGCTCTCCCTCGGGAGGAAGGGAAAAGCTGTCTCCTTCTGCCAAAGTAAAATCCTTGCCATCGATATTGATTTGAAGGGTGCCTTTGAGAACCAGACCCGCTTCTTCCCCTTTTCGGGTCCGGGCCTTGTCACCGGTTTGCGCGCCGGGCTCATAGGTCGTGAGAAGAAATTCAAGGGTGCCACTCAAATTGGGAGAGAGAAGTTCCTCTACCAGACCGGCTGATTTCAGGTTCAGTTTTTTTCGGTTTTCCTTGCGGACAATATAGTTTCTCTCTTCTTTTGGGGCATTGGCCTGCCCAGAGAAAAACCAGCTGGCCTGGACACCAAGCACCCTGGAGATATCCTGAAGGAGCGGAATGGTCACCGCACTTTTCCCCCGTTCGATCTGGCTGAGATATCCAACAGAACGCCCTGTTTCTTCGGCCATTTCCGTGAGTGTCACCCGTTTTGCCCGGCGCAAGTCACGGATTTGATGACCAACAGCAAGATCATCGAGTGAAGATTGGTTGGTAGAGCTAGGTAAATTTTCCATCGATTTTTCTCATTCATGAAATTTTGAGTAATTTTTTCACAAAGAAAGAAAAATGGAAAGATTTTTATTGATCTTATTGAAATACAGGAGATTAAAAAGAAAAAGGCGAGGTGGAAGGACCTCGCCCATGTAAACGTAATCAGTACTAGGTACGCCACTTTAATACGCTACTAGGCACCGTTATACCCGCCCAAGTTTAACAAGCTGTTAGAAAACACGGTTAATTAATGATTGATTTTTCGGGCATGAAAGACGTCTAATAAAATAGGTGTTTTCCGGGGGCCGGATGAGCGAAGAAAAACTTATCGAATATGCTATTCAGTTATGGCAGTGGCTTGCAGCTTCAGTCACAAAAACTGAAATCCAGGTTCAATTTGCAGCCCTTGTTCTTGGATATGGTCTTGCCCGTTTCATCACCCCGAAAATAAGTGTTCCCTTCGGCAAATTGACCGACCGTTTTTCAAGTGCACTAATGCGCCGGTTTTCAGATGCCGTTCAGTCCGTTCTTCTTCCAGCAATCTGGCTGACCCTTCAGTTTCTTGTTCTTGCGGGTATTCGAGGGACCGGGTATCCTTCCTACATCCTGAGTGTGACCTGTTCCCTCCTCACGGCATGGGTCGTTATTCATGTCTTCACCCGGCTGATGCAGAATACTACCTGGGCACGGCTGGTTGCGCTTTGCATCTGGACAATTGCAGCGCTAAATATTGTCGGCTTTCTGGGGCCAACGCTTGAGTTTCTGGATAGTATTGCCTTTAAATTTGGGGATACGGATATTTCGCTCCTCAAAATTGCCAAGGGAATTGTCGCGAGTATCATTGTTTTCTGGATTTCACTGGGACTTTCCAGATTTGCAGAAGCAAGGGTCTATAAATCCAAGGCACTCACCCCTTCCGTACAGGTTCTTCTTGCCAAGCTTATCCGTATCGGGCTGATTGCCGCCGCAGTTCTGATCGTCCTTTCCAATTCCGGGATCAATATTACAGCCTTTGCGGTTTTCAGTGGTGCGCTGGGTGTCGGCATCGGTTTCGGCCTTCAGAAAGTGGTTTCCAATCTTATCAGCGGTGTGATCCTGCTTCTTGACCGCAGTATTAAACCCGGTGACGTGATTGAAGTGGGCCAGACTTATGGCAAGGTTCATGCGATGGGGGCGCGCTATGCCTCTGTTATCACTCGTGATTCAACCGAGTTTCTCATCCCTAATGAAGATCTGATAACCCATCAGGTCGTCAACTGGTCTTATTCTTCGCGTAATGTCCGCCTGAAAACACCTCTATCTGTAGCGTATGGATCAGATATACCCAAAGTTATTGAATTGACCGAACAGGCGGCGGCCTCGCAGGACCGGGTTCTTGCAGACCCGGCCCCCAGATGCCTGATGCGGGGCTTCGGAGACAGCGCCATTGATCTGGAGCTTCGGTTCTGGATTGCCGATCCCGAGCTGGGCTGCGCCAATATTACAAGCGAAGTGCTTCTCAGCGTCTGGCAGAATTTCAAGGATCATGAGGTCGATATCCCCTTTCCGCAGCGAGAGGTTCGCCTGGAGATGGTGGAACCTGCCAAAGAAAAGGAAAATTCGGAGTAAAAGGAGGGGTGCTGCGTGTATTTACCTTCGTTTTAATATGTTATAATGTAACTTCTTTCACGAGATTTAAGGTGTCGCATGCATCGATGTCATGAACATGCCCATTGTATCGAAGATGCAATTGCTGCAGCAGACCGGATTTGTACGGAACGGGGCTTGCGTTTCACCGGGCTTCGCCGCCGGGTACTGGAGCTGGTTTGGGAAAATCACGGCTCTGCAAAGGCCTATGATCTTCTGGACAAACTAGGGGGCGATTATAGCGCCAAGCCACCTACAGTTTATCGCGCCCTTGAGTTTTTGCAGGAAAATGGCCTGGTTCACAAAATCAGCAGCCTTAACGCCTATGTTGGATGCAGTCATCCGCTGGAACACAGCAATTGTTATTTTTTGATTTGCAAAAAATGTAACGAGGTCCAGGAATGTTGCGCTGGAACTGTCGCAGAGACCTTGCAGGATCTTGCCAATTCCAATAATTTCAAACCGGAACAAATGACCCTCGAGATAGAGGGGGTGTGCAGCGCCTGCCAGGCTGGAAATTAAGTAAATTATGAGTGTTTTGATCTCTGCGTCCCATGTCAGTGTGGTCCGCGATTCTCAGGAAATCCTGAAAGATATTTCTCTGGAAGTTTCCGAAGAGGATTTTATTACGATTATTGGGCCGAACGGTGCAGGTAAATCCATGCTGCTCAAATGCCTGATGGGTTTTTACGCCCCTGATGAAGGGCATGTTACATCCAGAAAAGGATTGAAAATCGGATATGTGCCGCAGCGTCTGCAGGCGGAGCCGACAATTCCCATAACATCGAGAAGATTTCTGACGCTCCGGCGTAAGTCTTCTGCGGAGACCCTGGAAAAAGTCATCAGCGAGACCGAGGTTTCCTCTTTTCTTGATAAACCTCTTTCCGTTCTTTCCGGTGGTCAGTTGCAGCGCGTCCTGCTTGCGCGTGCCTTGCTCAATGAGCCCGATCTTCTGGTCCTGGATGAACCGGCCCAGAATCTTGATATCACAGGTCAGCTGGCTTTTTACAAGCTGCTGGACCGGATTTATCAGGAACGCGGCCTGAGTGTCCTTATGGTGTCTCATGATCTGCATCTGGTGATGTCCTCCACAAAAAATGTTGTGTGCTTGTCCAGGGAAATCTGTTGCCATGGGGAGCCGCGCCACGTCACGAAAGACCCGGAATTTATCTCGCTTTTCGGACCTGATATGGCTCAGCTCATGGCAAGTTATCAGCATCGCCATCACGATCATGATCACGACCACTCTCATGTTCATTCCCTGACAGACAAGACAGAAGAAAGCAGCGCTTCGCACCATGCTTGATCCCTTTATTGTAAGAGCACTGGCCGCCGGCATCGGTGTTGCCCTGATCGCAGGTCCGCTTGGCTGTTTTGTTGTTTGGCGGCGCATGGCGTATTTCGGCGATTCCCTTGCCCATAGTGCGCTATTGGGTATCGCGCTTGGTATGGTAACGGGGATAAATCCTACCCTTGGTACAATTCTGGTATCCACCGGTTTTGCTATGATGCTGCTTTGGCTGCAACATACCCGTATCCTTGCAACAGATACACTGCTCGGCATACTTGCCCATGCGGCATTATCCATCGGTATGGTGGTCCTCAGTTTCGCCGGAAATCAGCGCTTTGATCTGCAATCCTACTTGTTCGGCGATATCCTCACCGTCACAGCAGAGGATCTTTACTGGGTTTACGGAGGCGGAATTGTCGTCCTTGTTCTGTTGTTCAAGAACTGGCTTTCCCTTACCCTGATGACCATTCACGAAGATCTTGCCAGGGCCGAAGGGGTCAAAACCTTCTGGGTCAATCTTCTGCTTGTTGTTCTGATGACGATCGTTGTTGCTGTCTCCATTCGTATTGTCGGTATTCTGCTGATTACGTCTTTGCTGGTCATTCCGGCAGCGACCGCAAGACAGTGGATGAAATCTCCTGAGGGGATGGCGATCATGGCTGCTTTCTTCGGATTGCTTGCAGTGATCAGCGGAATTTACGGATCGGCATATCTGGATACGCCGACGGGACCGTCCATTGTCACTGCAGCGACAATTCTGTTTACAGTTCTATTTCCTGTTGCGGCGCTGTTCCGTCGCTAGCGGGCATTTACATCCTGTTTTTCCCTCACTAGAGTATTAAAAAACAGGGAGAAACAGTGTGATAGAAAAAACCATAGAAAACTGGCACCGACTGTTGGAAAACAAGGATGTAGCGGGGCTGGACAGCTTGCTGCATGATGATGCGACCTTTCACTCACCTGTTGTGCACACACCGCAGCAGGGTAAGCAGATGACCACCTTATATCTCGCCGCCGCATTTAATGTACTGGCAAGCGACAAATTTCATTATGTCCGCGAGGTCCTTGGAGAGCGGGACGCAATCCTTGAATTTCAAACGGAAATCAACGGGATCACTATCAATGGAGTGGATATGATTTCGTGCGATGAAAACGGTCTGATCACAGATTTCAAAGTCATGGTCCGGCCTTTAAAGGCGATCAATCTTCTCCATCAGATGATGGCAGAAATGCTGGGTAAGATTTCCAAGGCATCCTAAAAAACGGATCATAAAATGACAGCGGATCAGATTATCCTTTTTGCCCTTTTCGGGGGTGTGTTTGCCATGCTGCTCTGGGGGAGGTGGCGGTATGATCTGATTGCTTTTGTTGCTCTGATCCTGGCTTTGGTGATCGGTGTTGTCCCCACGTCCGAAGCTTTTTCAGGGTTCGGTCATCCGGCAACAGTCATTGTGGCGCTGGTTCTTGTGGTCTCGCGTGGTCTCGTGAATTCGGGTGCGATTGATATGATCACCCGGAAAATCACAGCGCTTGAATTGAAGCTTGCCGGCCATATCATTGCCATGAGCTGGCTGGGAGCTCTTTTCTCTGCTTTCATGAATAACGTGGCTGCCCTTGCCATGTTGATGCCGGTGGATCTGCAATCGGCCAAGAAGGCTGAACGCTCGCCGCGTATTACCCTGATGCCGCTCGCCTTTGCGACAATCCTTGGGGGGATGATTACCCTGATCGGAACACCGCCCAATATTATTATCGGCGCGTATCGGGAGCAGGTTTCCGGTGAGCCTTTCGGGATGTTTGATTTTGCGCCGGTAGGTCTTGCCTGCGCCGTTGTCGGGATCTGTTTTGTCGCTTTCTTTGGCTGGCGGCTTATTCCGGGAACCCAGAAAGATAAAAGCCCAACCAGCGATTTGATGGATCTGGAAGGTTATATTGCGGAACTGGTCGTGCCGGAGAAATCCTCCGCTGTCGGTAAGATGGTCCGGGATCTCGATGATGTTTCGGATGAAAATGATGTCACGATTGTCGGGCTGGTAAGGCATGGGCGCCGGCTTGCGGGTTTCGCCCGGAATGTGGAAATTCATGCAGGGGATATTCTGGTTGTCGAGGCTGGACCGCAGGCAATTGATCAGTTCCGCGGGGCTTTAAAACTGGAATTTGATGGTGAAAAACGCCATGAGAAAGCCGCTTCCGGCGGTATGAGTATAACGGAGGTCGTTGTTCCGGAGGGTGCGCGTATTGAAGGGCGCTCAGCGCTGTCTTTGCGCTTGCTCGCCCGTCATAGCGTAACTTTGATGGGGGTTTCGAGAAATGGTCAGCGCTTTCGGGACCGGGTTCGCCGCCTGGATATTGAAGCTGGTGATATCCTGTTGTTGCTGGGACCAACTGAAAGGGTGAGCGCTGTTATCGCCTGGCTGGGTGTCTTGCCATTGGCGGAGCGAGGACTTTCCGTCACACAATATAAAAAAGCTTGGCTGGCTGCCGGTATTTTTGCGGCAGCTATCGGTGTTGCAAGTTTTGGCGGTCTCTATCTTGCTGTTGCACTGGCGATTGTTGTGGCAGCCTATGTCCTGCTTGAAATTGTCCCTATCCAGGAGGTTTACCGCCAGATTGAATGGCCGGTCATTGTCCTGCTGGGATCCATGATCCCGCTCGGGGCGGCACTTGAAAATTCAGGGGGGACGGCTCTTATTGCAGAAGGGATTGTTACCCTGACAGAAGGGCTTCCTGCGGTTGCGGTCCTGACTGTCCTGATGGTGGTGATCATGACGTTGTCGGACGTTTTGAATAACACGGCAACAGCTGTTGTCGGTGCGCCTATCGCAGTTGATATCGCGGCACGGCTGAATGTGAGCTCTGATCCGTTTTTAATGGCTGTTGCAGTCGCAGCCTCATGTGCTTTTCTGACCCCGATCGGTCATAAAAACAACACTCTTATCATGGGGCCGGGGGGATACAAGTTCGGTGATTACTGGAGAATGGGATTACCACTGGAGATCCTGATTATTGCAACCTCTATCCCGGCAATACTGGTTTTCTGGCCTCTTTGATTACTCTGTAGGGATATCAAAGGTTACGTTATCAACAACAGATTCCATGACGATAAAAGTGCTGGTTTGCTGGACTTTTGGAAGCTGGGCGATGGTCGTGCCCAGAAAATGCCGATAGTCGGTCACATCCTTTGTTCTCACCTTCAGCAGGTAATCAAAATTGGCGGCAACCATGTGGCAGGCCTGAATTTCCGGGATTTGCTGAACCGCCAGGTTAAATTCCTGCAACGCGGCCGTGGTTGTGTCTCTTAAGGTCACCTGCACAAAGGCAATATGTCCGGCATCAAGGGCAGACGGATTGAGTTTTGCCCCGTAGCCGTCGATCACCCCTTTTTTTTCCAGGCGGCGCAATCTTTCAATGCAGGGCGTTTTTGTCAGTCCCACCCGGTTCGCCAGTTCCGTCATGGTGATGCGACCATTATCCTGAATCTCCTTCAGGATCCTTTTGTCAAATTTATCCATTGGCCTGTTTTAAATGATTATTCAGTCAAAATGATACCTTTAAGCCATATATTATAGTTCAAATGATTTAAATTTATAGAAGATTTGGTCTCAATTCCGAAAAAGCTGCCCTATTTTCTTAAAGAAGTAAGGCCTGAGTGAACGGAGAGTAAAATGCCATCACCTGAGAACTGGGATACAGAAATTCGCACCATAATCCGGGATTTTCATATCAGTGATGAGGATCAGAATATAAAAAACCTGATCCAGTATCTGGGGCTAAAGGAAGAGACGCGTGAGCAATGCGTTGAGGATGCTGCCACCCTGGTGAAGACGCTTCGCCGTCAGAAGAATCCCGGCCTGATGGAAACCTTTCTTGGGGAATATGGATTGAGTACCGAGGAAGGGGTTGCTCTTATGTGCCTCGCTGAAGCTCTTCTTCGCGTTCCTGATGAGGCGACCATTGATGTGCTGATCCGTGATAAAATTGCGCCCGCCAACTGGGGTAAACATCTTGGACACTCAGCGTCACCTCTTGTGAATGTCTCCACCTGGGCGCTCATGCTTACCGGAAAGGTTATCTCTCCAAAAGAGGCTGAAAACTGGGATGTCGTGGGGAATATCCGTCATCTGCTCAAACGGGCCGGGGAGCCGGTTATTCGTAAAGCTGTGGCCCAATCCATGAAAATCCTGGGTCACCAATTCGTTTTAGGGCGGGATATCGAGGAAGCCAAGCAGCGGGCCAGAGGAATGGAGGAGAAGAATTACCAGTATTCCTATGACATGCTGGGCGAAGCTGCCCGTACAGCGGAGGATGCCCAGAAGTATTTCCTGAGCTATTCGAAAGCGATCGCGGGTATTTCTGAAGCAGCGACGCAAACTGATATTCGAGATAATCCGGGCATTTCCGTCAAGCTTTCCGCCCTGCATCCGCGATATGAATTCCTGCAAAGGGAGCGGGTAATGGAAGAGCTGGTGCCGCGGGTTCAGAGCCTTGCATTGCAAGCGAAAAACGCGCGAATGGGTTTTAATATTGATGCGGAGGAAGCGGATCGGCTGGATTTGTCCCTGGATGTGATTGAAGCGGTATTCAGTGAACCTGATCTTGCTGGTTGGGACGGGTTTGGGGTTGTGGTTCAGGCCTATGGTCCGCGCTCTTTTTATGTGCTCGACTGGTGCCATGCGCTTGCCAAACGCCTGAAACGCCGAATGATGATCCGTCTTGTAAAGGGGGCCTACTGGGATACAGAGATCAAGCAGGCGCAGGTTGAAGGGTTTGAGGGATATCCGGTTTTCACCCGAAAGGCCGCGACTGATATCAGTTATATGGCGTGCGCAAAGAAACTGCTTTCCATGACGGATTATGTCTATCCTCAATTCGCAACCCATAATGCCCATACCATGACGGCAATTCTTGCCCTCGCTGGCAAGGAGACCAATTACGAATTTCAGCGTCTTCACGGAATGGGGGAGGGGTTACATGACCTGGTAAAAGATCAGAACAAGACACGCTGCCGGATCTATGCTCCTGTCGGTGTACATGAGGATTTGCTCGCCTATCTGGTTCGTCGCTTACTTGAAAATGGTGCTAATAGTTCCTTTGTTAATCAGGTGCTGGATGAAAAAGTACCGGCTCGCGAGGTCGTTAAGGATCCGATCAAACAGCTGGATGTTGTCAGACGGTCTTCAAACTTCTCTCTGGAAAAACCTGTGAATATGTTCCCGGATGGGCGTCGCAACTCAGAGGGAGTGAATTTTTCCAATCCGAAAATTCTGGAGGAATATCAACAAGCGCGGGAAATCTGGAAAAATTCGACATGGAAGGCCAATCCGATCGTTGCTGGAAAGGTTATTGAAGGGGAGGGACAACCTGTCCGTAATCCGGCAGAAGTTGAGGACCAGGTTGGCGCAACTGTTCGCGCATCTACTGAAATTATTGAAAATGCCTTCGATGAAGCCCAAAAAGGGCAAGAAGCCTGGGCCACAGAGCCCGCTTCCCAGCGCGGGCAGATCCTTGAAAAAATTGCTGATCTTTATGAGACGAACCGCAATGAGCTGATGTCCCTTCTGTGTCGGGAAGCTGGAAAGTCCCTGATGGATGCATTGAATGAGGTGCGTGAAGCTGTAGATTTTTGCAGATTTTACGCGCGCGAAGCTCAAACGGCAGCTGTTAAATCTTCAGGGGAGGCACATGGTGTTTTCGTCTGTATTTCTCCGTGGAACTTTCCTCTTGCAATCTTTACCGGCCAGATCGTTGCTGCGCTTGCAACAGGAAATGCGGTCCTTGCCAAGCCCGCTGAACAAACTCCGCTTGTTGCCGCTGCTGCTGTGCGCTTGATGCATAAAGCCGGTATCCCGGTTTCCGTTCTTCATCTGCTTCCAGGACCGGGGGCCGTTGTGGGTCAGGCCATGGTCTCTCATCCAGCAGTTGGCGGGGTGTGTTTTACGGGATCAACAGCAACAGCGCAGCGGATCGCGAAAACCATGGCTGAAACCTCCTCAGCTTCTGCACCGCTCATTGCAGAAACAGGAGGGCTGAATGCCATGATTGTTGATTCAACAGCATTACCTGAACAGGCGGTTCGCGACGTTGTGGCTTCTGCTTTTCAAAGTGCGGGACAGCGCTGTTCTGCGCTTCGAATACTTTATGTACAGGAAGATGTAGCAGAAAAAATCCTGCATATGCTGAAAGGGGCAATGGAGGAACTTGTTATCACGGAACCCTGGGAACTGGGATGTGATGTGGGACCTGTTATTGATCCGCCAGCGCAGCAGTCTATTCAGCATTATTGTGATGATCTGGAAGCAAAAGGAAGACTGCTCAAGAAGCTTTCGTTGCCGGATGGGTTAAATGGGACATATGTTGCGCCCACTTTGTTGAAGGTTAGCGGTATTGAAGAAATGGAGCGGGAAATATTTGGGCCTGTTCTTCATTTTGCGACTTACAAGGCAGAAGATCTCTCCAGAGTTATCGATAGTATTAACAAAAGTGGTTACGGGTTGACCATGGGACTTCATACACGCGTCGACGGCCGGGTGCAGGAAGTCGCAGATATGGCGAAGGTTGGCAATCTTTACGTCAATCGTAACCAGATCGGTGCAGTGGTTGGGGTTCAGCCATTTGGCGGTGAAGGTTTGTCCGGTACGGGTCCCAAGGCGGGGGGACCTCTTTATTTGCATAAATTTGTCGGACATAAATTCAGTGGCAGCCACGATGACCTTTTGAATGGCCGCTCCGGTGTAAAAAAAGCCTTGGTGATGCCGACAATTTCAACAACGGATGTTTTGAACTGGCAGTTGAAGAAGGATACCGTGAAATGGGTAAAATCCCTCTTCAAGGAAGGCCAGGAATTTACCGGTTTAAACTGGCAGGATCTCGAACCTTACTTTGCGGGTTTTGATCCTTCCGTAACAACCCTTCCTGGACCGACAGGAGAGAGCAATCAGCTCCAGATCGTTGCCCGAGGCACAATTCTTGTTACGGGCAGGAACTGGCTTCAGGATGTTTTACTTTCACTCATCACAGGAAATGCAGTTCTTCTGGTTACTGAAGAGAGGGAAAATGCCGATCGGCTTCACGCCCTTCTAAAGCAAAGTAATCTACCTCATTCACTGCTGCATATTCTGGAAATGAAAGATTTACCTGTCCTTCTGGCAGATTTTCCGGATCTCGCTGCTGTTGCTTTGTCCACTTCAGAAACTGATGCCCGGCAGATACGGCTTCTGCTTGCTGAACGGGAAGGGGCACTAGTCCCAGTTCTGGACGGGAAAAAAGGATGGCGCGAGTTTGTGCATGAAAGAACTTTAAGTATTGATACTACGGCATCAGGCGGAAATGCGGCACTTCTTGCGATGGTCGATGGATAGATATTCTATCCAATAAGTTGAATGGAAAAGAAAAAATATTGTATGGAATTGTTAAGGATGTAGTGATAAGTTAATTTAGTTAAATTGTAATATAAGTTGCTTTTTGCAGCGCAGCCAGTTGATTTGGCTGAAGAGTATAAGGCACAGTGTCGGTATGACGAACCAACGAGGTCTGTCGCTAGTTGTTCTTATTTTCCTTGCGGTTATGCTTTTCTTTCTTGAACGCCAGATTGAAAAGATCAACACGGAAAACGAAGTTAACCGCCAAAGGGATCAGGTGCTTCATGATGCCCAGGATCTACGTGTTAAACTGACATCCCAGATTACAGAGGGTATTTATATTCTCAGCGGTCTGCGCGCCTATATCGAAGCCAATCCAGATATTACAAATCAGGAATTTGAGCGCTATGCGGATTCTGTCAGACGTCTTGAACCAGCAATTCGAAGTATTGCCGTCGCGCCGGACATGGTTGTTCGGTTTGTTTATCCCCTGGAAGGGAATGAAGCTTCTCTCGGGCTTGATTATCGCCATGCTCCGATAGAACAGAGGGCTGCAGCTTTTCGAACGTTAAGGGCTGGGCGACCGGTCGTTGCCGGACCTGTCAATCTTGTGCAAGGAGGCAAAGCACTGATCGTCCGGTTGCCGGTTTATGTCCGGCAGGAAGATGGAAGCATGAAGGAATGGGGTATTCTTGCGGCCCCCATTGATCTGGATGAGTTTTACAAGTTATCCGGTATTCGTGAATTTCAGAAAGAATATTCTCTTGGCCTTCGGGGGGTCGATGGCCTTGGCTATCGGGGGGACGTGTTTCTGGGAAATGCCTCTCTCTTTACCGAGGCGCTGAATTCAGTGCAAATTCCCATAGAATTCAGCGACGGCGAATGGATCCTGGCCCTGGTTCCCAAGAACGGCTGGGTTTCGCAGCCCGGCAACGTTTGGACAGTGCGTGTATTATTCATTGCCGGTTTCCTGGTATTCAGTGTCATTTGGCTGACTGCCATCAGCTATTTTGATCAGCGCAAAGAGGTTCGAAGGCGGCATCAGCAAGCTCTTCGCGAAAAATCGGAATTCCTTGAGATCCTCAGTCATGAAATCCGCTCCCCGCTTCAGGGTGTTCTCGGTGTTCAAAGATATTTACTGGATCACGGGATAGAAGGGTCTCTTCGGCAAATTGTTGAAACGGCCCATCAGTCCGGAGACTATATTAACAGTCTGATCAATGATTATCTGGATTTGCAACGTGCGGAAAGCGGAAGCCTGATCATTCATCGGTCTCCCTGCAACATTCGGAATATTATCGAACATTCATTCAAGATTGTTACAACAGGCCTTAAAAGCAGTTCCCTTGCCGTAAATTTCACCATTCCTGAAACAATTCCCTCATCATTGATGCTGGATGAGAAGAAGGTGCATCAGGTTCTTGTGAATGTTATCGGGAATGCCTTGAAATATACCAGTCGCGGCTTCGTCAGTGTCGTCGTGAATTATAGTACAACCGGAGATGTCCCTTATCTGATTATAAAGGTGGAGGACACGGGTATTGGTATTGAAAAGAAAGACCTGGCAACCCTGTTCGATCGTTTTACTCGCTCAGTCAGAGGGGAGGCCCGCACCGGTTCCGGATTGGGGCTCGCCATTGCCAAATCTCTTGTTGAAGCCATGTCCGGTAGTATCGATGTTGAAAGTGAAGTTGGAAAAGGAACCGCTTTTATCATTTCCATTCCAACATCCGAGCAAGGGGATTTGCAGATCGACGAAAGTGGTGAACTGATCGTCAGCCAGGCTTCTTCCTGTGATGATATCAAGGAGCAGATGAAAAATCACAGAGTCCTGGTAGCGGATGACGTTGTGGTTAATCGATTGCTTTTAAGCGCAATGCTCTCCCCTCTGGTGAAGGAAGTTGTTCTTGCAGAAGATGGGCAGCAGGCACTTGATGCACTTGAAAAGAGCAGATTTGATCTTGTGATTATGGATATACAAATGCCCCATATGACCGGCGTTGAAGTTGCTCGGCATTTGCGTCAGGATCCTGTTACTGCCGATATTCCGATCATTGCGCTTACCGGGGAAGATTCCCAAAACGCCCTGGAAGAATTATCCGGCGCCGGAATGAATGCTGTCCTTGTAAAACCAATTGCTCTGGAGCCGCTCCTTGAGGTGATCAAGGAGCAATTCCCGACAAATGTGATTTAATGTTGTCCAGCGCAATTGGCGTAAAAAGTGGTTGTTGCTGGCCAATCGGAAAAGACGCCAATCACACCTACGTCTTTGGCCAGTACATCCAGTAATTTCAGCATATCCCCGTCCGATTTAATGGCGGCTTTCACTGATTTGTAATACCAGCCTCCACCTTTATGGAGCGGTCCGGAGCGCTCCAGGCTCCAGGCTATCATTTTCAGCCCCGCCTTTTTTGCCTCAATCGCATAAGCCGACGGGATTATTTTCCCATTCTGATCCAATGTCACCAGCATCCAGAGGGGCGGCGCAATGATCCTGACCCCCATTGTTGCAAGCTCCTTCATAGTGGGAGTAAAGCTCGCAGGATTGTTCGGGTTGACCTGGCGATATCTGCCATCCAGAAAAACCGCCTGTTTCGCAAAATCAGGCTCGTTTTTGATCCAGTATTTTATATCGTCCAGATTAAAGGACTGAAGATAAACCCTGTCTGGATCAATGCCGGCATTCCTATAATCATCGACAAGCTTCTGGGCGTAATCAGCTTGGGAGAAATTTCCATTATAAGGCATGGAAACACTGGCTTTTTTAAGCTCCGGAGTGAATTTGCGTTGCCATTTATTGATCAGTGCCAGGCTCTCCTTATGGGTCATCAGGGTGCCATTATGCGCATACAGATCTGTTCTCCAGCCGCTTGTTCCCTTGACAAATTCTTCTACTGTTTTTGCTTTGGGGTTAAAGCCGTCCATTTTGCCGTTCAAGGATTTAAATTCTGCAAGCGTAATGTCGGATGTGCAGCATTTTGCGGTTGCTTTTTGTCCGTCCTGTGCGGGGGAAAAGGGAGCTGAACATTTTGCAGCCACATCAGGCCTTAACAGAATGTCTGTTGTCTGATGCAGGTCACATTGGGAATGGCGGCAAACCAGTTCCTTGTCTTTGGTGAAGGTGACATCGCATTCGATGATACCTGCCCCCATCTGCGCGGCGGCTTCATAAGATTCTTTCGTATGTTCCGGAAACTGCAAGGGCGCTCCCCGATGGCCGATAGAAAAATCAGAAGGATAGAAAGGTCCGGCAGCGCAGGATTGAAGTTTCTCTTTAAGCGCACCGGCTTCAAGGTCATTCACGAGGTAAAGCGGACGAGGCCCAAGCTGTGCTTCAGTTCTTTTTTCTTCTGCTGGGGAAAATGTGGGGAGGAATGAAGACATAATAAGGCAGGTTATCGTAATAATAAGCCCACCTGCTCTGGTGCTAAAAGGCATGACGTTTCCTGACCTATTTAATATTTTTAAAAGCTAGGGAAAGATTGCTGTATTCTGGATCGCTTGTCACGTCTTTCCCAATCCAGTCTGGCAATTCGAAATTCTGGTCAGGTTCATTCAGCTCTATTTCTGCAAGAACCAGTAAAGGATCGGGGGACAAAAACTCATCGACTTCCCAGATATGCTGATCTGCTGCCACAACATAATGCCGGGTCTTTTCAATGATGTTTCCTTTTGCTTGCCGCTGTTGGGCCAGAACATCTTCAATCGGGATTTGATATTCATATTCTTCGCGTATCAGAATATCAGCGTTTTTACTTGGATATTTAAGGGTCACATATCCCTGGCCGTCAATCGCACGTAACCGGAGGGTCGGTTGGTGCCCGGGTTCGGTCAGGTAAAACTGCACGATTTTTTCGCTCCGCTGGATATTCTTTTTCCAGCTCCCTGATTTTAGCAAATATTTCTTTTCAATTTCCATAACGCTACTGACTTCCAATTCAGGCAATCCTGACGGCAGGATATAATAGCCTCCTTCTTTGACAATTGGTGGAAGGCTATCTATTTTCCTTCACTATTCTAGGGCCGCCACTACCAATATCGCGTCCTCTCTCTTCTTTGGAAAGAAATAAAGATGACGCTACCGCATGTTGGCCTGGCCTTGCTTGTTAATTTGATCTGGGGATTTTCTTTCGTTGCTGCGAAGGTGGGTGTTGATCATTATGGCCCCCTCCTGTTTACCGGGATCAGATTTCTTCTTGTTGCCTTATGTCTGGCTCCCTTCTTAAAGCTTGAAAAGGGAAGCATGAAAATGATCTTGGCCATTGGTCTACTGGTCGGGATCCTGCATTTCACTTTCCTTTATATCGGCCTTTTTGTCGCGGGCGGTGTTTCCGCTGTTGCCATTACCATTCAGCTGGTTGCTCCTTTCTCTCTCGTGCTGGCAATTGTGTTTTTAAAGGAATCCATTGGCTGGAGAAGAATTCTGGGGCTGGTGCTGGCCTTTGGTGGTGTGATGCTTCTTGGATTTGATCCGATCGTATTCAACCATCTGGATGGTGTTGCCCTAGTTGCACTTGCAGCACTATGCATGGCGGGAGGGATAATCCTGATGCGCCTGGCAAAAGGAGTGGGAACCATGACGATGCAGGCCTGGATCGCAGTAATCTCCTGCCCGGCGCTTCTCGCCTTTTCCTTTGTCGTCGAGCATGGCCAGATCGAGGCCGTTCTGGATTTCGATTTTATTCCGATTTCGGCCATGATTTATACGGTCATCGCGACGACTGTTATCGCCCATGGAAGCTGGTATTATCTTTTGCAAAGATATCCGGTGGCCGTTCTCACACCCTATGGTCTGCTTGCACCGGTATTTGGTGTTGCCTTTGGCGTGTTTCTTTATAACGAGCCCATTACCTGGAAATTTATACTGGGCAGTGCTCTAACTCTCGTCGGAGTTTTTGTTATTAACATCCGGACAGCAACAAAAACCGCCGAAGCTTAGTCAGGGTTTTGCCCTGTAATCTTTTCAGGCGGGAAGGGATCAAGATTTTTCAAAAACTGCTCGGCACTTTTCGCCCAGGAAAATTCAAGGGCGTAGTCCCTACAGGCTTTGGGATCAAGTTCAAGTGCTTTTCTCGCAGCAACAGCCAAATCAGTATCAAGTGAGCCCACCGGAGAATTGCCA
>JAKSCD010000220.1 GCA_022360775.1 Sneathiellales bacterium
AGATCTCCTCGATGTCCCCGCTGGAGATTATGTTGCTGTCGATGTACAGGATGAAGGCAATGGCATCCCGAAAGACACGCTGGAGAAAGTCTTTGAGCCGTTTTTCTCAACCAAGGAACCCGGAAAAGGCACAGGATTGGGACTGAGTATGGTCTATGGTTTTGTTAAAAAATCTGATGGATCCATTTCGATCGACAGTGTGATTGGCAAAGGCACATGTGTGCATCTGTATTTGCCAAGATATGCTATTGATTCCTGATCTCTCTCCCCCCATTCTTAGCATATAGGCGTTAGCCAAAGATCTTTCGGCAAGAGGAGCGATTATGGATCTGCGACTTTGTTTTGAAAATAAAGCGGGTGTCAGGATAGATGAGGCTTCTGTCTTCTGTCACTACGCCGAAAATTATCTGAACGGATTTGATGTGGAATGGGCGGGATCCGTCAGCATTCCGCATCGCGATACAAATACGGCACCGATGGAGCCTTTGTGGCAGTATTTTATTCGAGACGCGAGTGTCGCCTGTCGGGATTATTTAAAGGAATATCTCGATCGAAACCCGATGGCGGGTTATCACGTTCATATCTATGAATGTCAAAAAGGGCAGTCAGACCAGAAAATCCGGTGATCCATTATTTCGGATCAAATTTTGTATCCTCGATATCCGCGCCTTTGAGGATGGCACCGGTCAGGTCAGCGCCGATAAAGTTTGCGTCAATCAGGTTGGCTTCCGTAAGATCAGCATCTTTAAGGATAGCCCCTTTGAAGGTGGCAGCAGCCAGGTTGGCAGGCCATTTTTTACCGATCGGATTGCCAAACGGGTCCTTCAGGTCAACAGCAGTGATCACGGCGCCGGTCAGATTGGCTTTCGTTAGAACGGAACGGGACAGGTTAATCCCTTCCATAACCGTGAAAGACAGATTGATCCCGTCCATCTTGCAATGAGACATATCCGTCATCACCATCTGGGCCCCTTTTAAATTAGCACCGCGCAGGTCAGCACCGCGCATATTGGCACCGCTGAGCGCGCAGTCACTGAGATCCATATTGGACAGATCCATTTCCATCAGGTCCGCACGCTCTCCCTGTGAGCCATTTGAAGCCACCCAGGCAAAATGCTTCTTGAGAATGGATTGTAGATTGGGAGGAAGCGGTGTGCTTGCGCTTGCGCTTTCTTCCTCGACCTCGCCAACGGATTTTGCCTTGCTGAGATCCACCCCTTCAAGATTGGCCCCGCGAAGATTGGCATCAGCAAAGTCGCACCCGTCGATTTTGGCACCAGAAAGATTGGCGCCCTGAAGATCTGCGCCTTTCAAATCCGAATTTGCTAGATTGCATCCGGACATGTCCGATCCCATCAGGCCCGCATTATCCAGTTTTGAATCGCTCAGATTGGCGCCTGAAAGCTGGGAATAGGCGAGATTGGCATTGGAAAGATGCGCCCCCGTCAGATTGGCGCCTGTAAGATTTGCCTTTTCAGCAATCACATTATCCATTTCAGAGTCAGAGAGGTCAGAAGAGCCAAAGGTTACTGTCCGTCCGCCTGCGAGGATCATGGAGCCGCCCCGAAAATCAGCTTCCTGCAGATTGGCACCGTTAAGACGGGCGCCTTTCAGTTCGGCACCGCGCAGATCCGCACGAATAAGAAGGGCATTGGTAAGGTCAGCTTTGGTCAGGTCGACAGCAAAAAGATCAGCGGCAATGAGATTGGCACCGCGCAAGATAGCCCGTGACAGCCGGCATCCAGACAAAATGGATTTTTGCAGCCTGGCATTTTCGAAATTCGCTCCAGAAAAATCCTGCTGGTTAAAAGAAGCCTGTTTGCCTTCTTTGGGATTGCGCAGCCATTGACTGTGCAACTCCAGCATTGTCATTATTTCATTCGGCGTCAAAGACGTCATTTTATCTTTTAAACCCTTAAAATCTACTCAAGACCAAAATTCTCTAGACCGTCCAAGAAGGAAACCTGACATTTCTAGATAATTTTTAGTAATAGGGCAGCAAAGTTAATAACTCGTTTCAGAAGATCCGCTAAAAGTCATAAAAATTAGGAAAAACAGGATAGACGAACATGAATATTACTCAGATGCAGGTCGACGCTCTTGAGAGCTGGATCGAAAACCGAAAAGAGGCCTATTTGCGAAAAGGCTTTTTTCTGGCAGCGAATACCGGTGTCGAGGTCCTGAGTGACTTTGCTTCAGGCGAGGGGCTGAGCGATGAGGATAAAGGGAAAAGCCTGAGTGACATCAAGGCCGAACTGGATTTAGCAGAGGACTTCCATAAAGAAGCCCGGCAAATTCTCTTCGCCGGGCG
>JAKSCD010000205.1 GCA_022360775.1 Sneathiellales bacterium
CTTTCCCATCAGATTGAATGATTTCCGCATTAACTCTGGCCTGGATAGCGTAACCCGTGGGGGCTGGCAGGGATCCTTTGAGCCCAAGTTCTTCAAGTGGGCTACCCATCGCGACTTTTAATTGCAGGGAGACAAGATCCAGATCCAGAATTTCCTCGGTTATCGTATGTTCCACCTGAATACGGGGGTTAGCTTCCATAAAGGCAAACTGATCCTCATTTACCGAGACCAGAAATTCGAAAGTGCCAAGCCCTTTATAACGTATTTTCTTTGCCATCTTGACCGCGGCATCACATAGGGCTTGTCGCAATTTCGGATCCAGAAAAGGGGCAGGTGCGATTTCCAGGATTTTCTGGTTTCGCCGTTGAAGAGAGCAATCACGCTCAAAAAAATGCTGGACATTCTTTCCATCTCCAAGCACCTGCACTTCAATATGCCGGGCTTGTGGCATAAACTGTTCCACATAAAGACGGTCATCGCCAAAAGCGGATTTTGCCTCCAGTGCTGCGGCAGAAAAAGCGTCCTCTATCTCCACTTTCTTCGTCACGAGCCGCATACCACGCCCCCCGCCACCGGAAATCGCCTTGATAAACATCTGGCTTCCGGATTTAAGCTCATCAAAAAAAGCGATGGCTTCTTCCAGCGATGTTGCCGCATTCGTTCCTGCCAGAACCGAAACACCACATTCCAGCGCAAGGGCTCTTGCGGCGCTTTTATCTGCGAGCTTCTGGAGAGTCTCACTTTCAGGGCCAACAAAGATCAATCCTGCTTTTTCGCAAGCCCGGGCGAATTCTGTATTTTCACTCAAAAAGCCGTATCCTGGATGAACTGCATCAGCCCCCGCTTCTTTTGCGGCTTCTATGACAGCATTGATATCCAGGTAAGCTGCAGGGCCCGCACCTGGAATTTTAAGAGCTTCATCCAGCTTTCGAACATGCAAGGAAGACGCATCATCTTCAGGATAGAGACCGATGGTTTTAATATTCAGGCGGCGAGCAGTTTGAGCAACGCGAAGGGCAATCTCTCCGCGATTGGCAATAAGAAGACGCTTGATGGACATATTCCTCCTGAGGTGATCTTGTTTGATCACTTATCCTTAATTGCAAGGCATGCTACACCGCAGTGCAGCAGATTAAAAGATCAGGAGAAAGAAATTTAGAGGTAGGACTGTGCCGCTGCCATAATATGTTTCACCATGGAATGCAGACCATTACTGCGTGATGGTGACAAATGCTGGTTCAAGCCAAGTTCCTGCAGGAAGGCGGGATCCGTATCCACAATCTCCTGCGGTGTCCGGTTATGATAAACCGCCAAAAGAAGTCCGATTAATCCGCTAACAATCATCGCATCACTGATAGCAAGAATTTGAAGCCGCCCTTCTTTCAGGTGAGAAACCAGCCAGACCTGTGACTGACACCCTTCCATCAGATTTTCATCCACCCGAAGTTCCTCAGGAAATGCAGGGAGCTTTTTTCCAAGATCGATCAGATAGCCATACCGGTCCGTCCACTCTTCCAGAAAAAGAAAGGCATCCTTTAAGTCCTGAATGGTTTCAGCAGCAGTATTTGAAGGTGCAGACATGATCAAACGAGCTTTCTAACAATAAGTGCTCCGCATGTATCAGTTTTTTACAAAAAGGAAAACCTGTATCGATGAGAGAACCGTCACAAAATGAAAAGAGCCGGGACTTCCCGGCTCTTCTCGCACATACCTGATTAATTATTTCTGCCAGCTTTTTACCAGCTCGTCATAATTAACAGTAATCGGTTTTGGCTTTTCATTTGCCAGTTTCGCTTTTGGAGCCCCTGGCTGGCTCAGCCAGTAACCCGGATCTTTCTTCTCATTGAGTTTTGGACCCAGATCACCCTGGATACCAGCGCGTTCCAGGCGGGACAGCACTTTTTCCTGAGCGGCACAGAGTGCATCCATAGCTTCCTGAGGTGTTTTCGCACCTGAAGAGGCATCACCAATATTCTGCCACCACAACTGAGCAAGCTTTGGATAGTCAGGAACATTTGTGCCTGTAGGTGACCACTGAACACGGGCTGGAGAACGATAAAACTCGATCAGGCCACCCAGTTTTGGTGCACGCTCTGTAAAGCTTGCATGCTGGATGGTGGATTCACGAATGAATGTCAGACCAACATGCGATTTCTTGACGTCAACAGTTTTGGAGGTGACGAACTGTGCATAGAGCCATGCTGCTTTGGCACGATCAACCGGTGTGGATTTCATCAGTGTCCAGGAACCGGCATCCTGATAACCCAGCTTCTGGCCTTCTTCCCAATACGCACCGCGCGGTGAAGGAGCCATACGCCATTTAGGAGTACCGTCAGCATTTACAACGGGAATACCGTCTTTCACCATATCGGCGGTAAAAGCAGTGTACCAGAACATCTGCTGGGCAATCGCACCCTGGGAAGGAACCGGACCTGCTTCACTGAAGACCATGCCTGCTGCTTCCGCTGGTGCATATTTCTTCAGCCAGTCGATATATTTGGTAATCGCATAGACAGAGGCTGGACCATTTGTGTCACCACCGCGGGAAACACGGGACCCAACAGGCTGACTTTTCGCGTTCACACGAATGCCCCATTCATCAACTGGCAGTCCGTTTGGCTCACCTTTGTCGCCGTTACCAGCCATGGAGAGCCAGGCGTCAGTGAAACGCCAGCCAAGGGACGGATCTTTCTTGCCATAGTCCATGTGACCATAGACTTTCTGGCCGTCAATCTCGCGGCCTGTGAAGAATTCTGCAATATCTTCATACGCGGACCAGTTCACAGGAACACCAAGATCATAACCATACTTCGCTTTAAAATCGGCTTTGTTCTTTGCGTCATTGAACCAGTCATAACGGAACCAGTAGAGGTTCGCGAACTGCTGATCCGGAAGCTGGTAAAGTTTACCATCAGGACCTGTTGTGAAAGAGCTACCAACGAAATCCTTCAGATCCAGTGTTGGTGAGGTTACATCTTTACCTTCACCTGCCATCCAGTCTGTAAGATTACGGGCCTGCTGATAACGCCAGTGTGTTCCGATCAGATCAGAATCGTTGATATAACCGTCATAGATGTTTTCACCGGACTGCATTTGTGTCTGCAGCTTTTCAACAACATCACCTTCACCAATCAGATCATGGGTTACTTTAATGCCAGTGATCGCGGTGAAGGCAGGGGCAAGAACTTTGGACTCATACTCATGTGTACCAATAGTCTCGGAAACCACCTTGATTTCCATACCTTTAAAAGGCTGTGCAGCATTTACGAACCACTGCATTTCAGCTTTTTGATCTGCTTCTGAAAGGGATGACAATCCTTTAATTTCATCTTTCAGAAACTTCTCTGCCGCAGCCATATCAGCCTGGGCTGACGCTGCTGCCAGCGTTAGTGCGACAGCACTTGTCGCTGCCATAAGGTATTTGCGCATTGTTTTCCTCCCTGGAATTAATGCAGTTAAATGAAGCTCTGATTAAGGAGCTTTACGTTCCTGATCTAAACCCACCGAAAAACGCCAATGGCGTAAAGGAGGGAAAGACCAAGGGCCCACCAGAGATCGGGACCAACCAGTCCCAACCAAGCAAGGTGAATAAAGGCGCTGCCGAGCAGCGATAGAAACAGACGGTCTCCGCGCGTAGTTTCGAAACGCAGGATCCCTACCCGCGGCTGCCCGCCCGGACGGGCAAATTCCCATATAGCCATACCAACAAGGAGGGTGAGGATCGTTCCGAAGAAAAGAGCTGTGGGTAAAGTCCAGGCCATCCATGCAAACGTCATGTATCTCTCCTCCCTTAAACCCGGCCGAGGGCAAAGCCCTTGGCGATGTAGTTGCGAACGAAATAGATGACCAGTGCGCCAGGTATAATGGTCAGGACACCCGCGGCTGCCAGCACTCCCCAATCCAGGCCAGAGGCTGAAACAGTCCGGGTCATTGTGGCAGTAATCGGTTTTGCATCCGTCACCGTCAAAGTTCGGGCGAGAAGCAGTTCAACCCAGGAGAACATGAAGCAGAAGAAAGCTGCGACACCGATACCGGAGGCCGTAAGAGGCATAAAAATCTTTACGAAAAAGCGCGGGAAGGAATAGCCGTCAATATACGCTGTCTCGTCAATTTCCTTTGGAATACCGGACATAAATCCTTCGAGGATCCACACAGCCAATGGCACATTGAAAAGACAATGGGCAAGGGCGACAGCAATATGTGTATCGATCAACCCAAAGGCTGAATAAAGCTGGAAAAAGGGCAGTGCAAAAACAGCAGGCGGTGCCATTCTGTTTGTCAGCAGCCAAAAGAACATATGCTTGTCGCCAAGGAATTTATAGCGGGAAAATGCATAGGCTGCCGGCAAGGCGACCGCAACCGCAATGACAGTATTCAACCCCACATAAATCATGGAATTGATATAGCCGTTATACCAGCTAGGATCGGTCAAAATGACTGCATAATTTCGAAGTGTCGGCTCCGCTGGAAACAGGTTAAAAGTCGACAGGATTTCCTGATTTGTCTTGAAGCTCATATTCACGAGCCAATAGATGGGCAACATCAGGAAAGTGATGTAGAAAGTTGGCACCAGCCATTTCAGGTTTCTTTCTTTTCTCATCAGTCCTGCACTCCTTTTTCAGGGGCATCCGAGCCATAGTTGGTCATCACGGTGTAGAACACCCATGACAGCAGAAGAATAATCAGGAAATAGACAATCGACATGGCCGCTGCTGGCCCAAGGTCGAACTGTCCGATAGCCATTTTCACAAGATCAATAGACAGGAAGGTTGTTGAGTTTCCTGGCCCGCCGCCTGTGAGAACGAAAGGTTCGGTGTAAATCATGAAACTGTCCATGAACCGGAGAAGAACAGCGATCAGCAAAACACGGTTCATTTTGGGAAGCTGAATGTAGCGAAAGACCTTCCATTTGGATGCACCATCAATACGCGCTGCCTGATAATAGGCTTCCGGAATAGAGACCAGGCCCGCATAACAAAGAAGAACGACAAGGCTGGTCCAGTGCCAGACATCCATCACAATAATGGTCACCCAGGCATCCACAGCATTGCTGGCGTAATTGTAATTGATCCCGAGCGCAGCCAGGGTATGCCCCAGCAATCCGATATCAGCCCGGCCAAAAACCTGCCAAATCGTTCCAACCACATTCCAGGGGATCAGAAGGGGAAGCGCCATCAGAACAAGGCAAACCGGAACCCAGATGCCACGTTTTGGCATGGTGAGCGCAATGACAATGCCAAGGGGGATTTCGATGGCCAGAATAAGGGCTGAGAACACAAGGTTGCGGCCCAAAGCATTCCAGAAACGCTCTGAATGCAAAACCTCGGTGAACCATTCAGTTCCAGCCCAGAAAAACTGGTTATTGCCAAAGGTATCCTGAACAGAATAATTCACAACCGTCATCAGAGGGATAATGGCACTGATCGCGACAAGGACAAATACCGGAACAACCAGGAACCAGGCCTTGTTATTAATTGGTTTTTCCATTGTTATACCTCCCCTCTGACGAGATGAGAGTCTTTATAGATATTTATTTTTTCCGGCTGAAAAGAGACACTTGGCTCTGCCGGGATGGGTTTCCCTTCCGGCAGGATTGCGTCAACAGAATGGCCTTCCAGATTAGCCCGAACAATCTGGAAACGACCAATATCCTCAACCTTTTCAATCAGTACAGGAAGACCTTTTCCGCTCTCTTCAATGGAGACGAATTCTGGCCGGATCCCGAGTTCAATATCGGACCCCTTTACTGAATAGGATTTGGCCAATTGCAAATCCTGGGTACCAATTTTAACGGCCTTCCCATCAAGCCCGACAGGCAGGACATTCATTCCAGGGGAGCCGATAAAATAGCCGACAAAAGTATGGGCAGGCTCATCGAACAACTCTTCCGGCGTTCCAATCTGAACCACTTCGCCTTCATACATGACCACTACCTTGTCAGCGAAAGTGAGAGCTTCCGTCTGGTCATGAGTTACATAAATCATGGTATGCTCAAACTGATGATGCAGCTCTTTCAATTTGGTCCTGAGCTGCCATTTCATATGCGGATCAATCACCGTCAGGGGTTCATCAAACAGGATGGCATTCACATCGTAGCGAACAAGTCCGCGCCCGAGAGAAATCTTCTGTTTATCATCGGCTGTCAGGCCTTCCGCCCGTCGATTGGCCTTGTCTCCAAGATCCAGAATTTCGATCATTTCAGAGACGCGGCGGCTGATTTCATCTTTTGGCACATTCCTGTTAACCAGCGGGAAGGCCAGATTTTCAGCGACGGTCATAGTGTCGTAGATGACGGGGAACTGAAAAACCTGTGCAATATTCCGCTGTTCCGGCTGAAGGTTGGTCACATCCTCATCACCAAAAACAATGCGTCCTTTCGAGGGTACCAGCAATCCGGAAATGATGTTCAGCAAGGTTGTTTTACCGCAACCGGAAGGGCCGAGCAGCGCATAGGCGCCCCCGTCTTCCCAAACATGGTCGATTTCCTTGAGCGCAAAATCAGCATCTGATTTCGGGTTCGGGAAATAGGAATGAGCCAGCTTGTCCAGGGTTATTCTAGCCATGGGCTTCTCCTCCGTTCAGACCGGACGGAGCCGATACCAGTTGTTGATCTTTCCCAAAGACAAAAAAGGTTTTTGGATCAAGATAGACCGTAATTGCGTCCCCGCTTTCCACCCTGTGAACACCGTGTGTCAGGGCAACCCAGCGGTTAAGGTCTTTTTCAATATGAATAAAGCTTTCCGAACCTGTAATCTCAGATGTGGCAACCGTGCCATTAATGGTCAGTTTTGTTCCGCCTGTATCCTCAAGCGCCATGTGATGTGGCCGGACCCCGACAATATAATCCCCATCAGCAAGATCTGCTATTTCCCTGCCTACTGACACGGTTTGCTCTTTAAAGGAAATTCGATCGCCTTTTTTTGTCATCTCAATCAGATTGAGCGGAGGATCGGAAAAGGTTTGTGCGGTTTTAAGGTCAACAGGATTATTATGGACTGAAATTGTTCTTCCAAACTGGGTAACGCGACCTTCTGACAAGGTGGCGGTATTACCGCCCAGCAACAAAGCCTCATGCGGTTCAGTTGTGGCATAGACAAAGATTGCACCCGTTTCAGCAAATATGCGCGGAAGCTCAATCCTTAATTCTTCACGAAGCTTGTAATCCAGATTGGCAAGTGGCTCATCAAGCAGCACCAGCTCTGCATCCTTGACAAGGGCTCTTGCAAGAGCTGTCCGCTGCTGCTGACCGCCTGATAAATGAAGTGGTGTCCGATCCAGATAGGGCGTTAGCTTCATCAAGTCCGCAGCATGACGGACACGCTCGTCAATTTCCGCCTTGCCTTTTCCCAGAATTCGCATGGGAGATGCAATATTCTCATATACGGTCATAGCCGGATAATTGATAAATTGCTGGTAAACCATGGCAACATTGCGCTTTTGAACAGGAAGACCGACAACAGAATTTCCCTCCATCCGAATATCACCACTGGTTGGACGGTCCAGCCCTGCCATCAGGCGCATCAAGGATGTTTTTCCAGACAATGTAGGTCCGAGAAGGACATTTAGCGAACCCTTCTCCAAAGTCATGGAAACATCATGAATATGATATTCAGCGCCAACCTTTTTACTGACGTTTATTAATTCTAACATTTACCACCCGAAACACCCTGAACAGCCAGGGTCAAGCTGTTTTCTCAGACATCCACTTATCAAGCGCAGCAATCTGGTCTTTCGTCATACGAATACCCAGCTTGCTCCGCCGCCAGACAATATCGTCTGCTGCTTTAGCCCATTCATTTTCAATTAAATACAGAACTTCTTTTTCAAAAAGACCGGCACCAAAATCCTGCCCAAGGTCTTTCATCTCACTACAATTTTCTAAAATTACCGAGGCGTTGGTTCCATAGGACCGTGCCAGCCTCAAAACTGTTTTTTGCTCTAAAAAAGAGTATTTCAGAGAAATCTCATTTACAAGCGATTCAAATGCGTTTTCCGCAAAGTCTCCGCCAGGAAGAGTTGAGCTTTCAGTCCAGGCTGCTGCTTTCTTGCCGAGAATAGCTTCAATCTTTTCCATCATGGATTCAGCAAGCCGGCGATAGGTTGTGATCTTACCGCCAAAAACGTTGAGAAGCTGGGCTTCATCACTTTTGCCATCCTGACGCAAAACGTAATCCCTTGTCGCTTCCTGAGCTTTTGACGCACCATCATCATAAAGAGGCCGAACACCGGAATATGTCCAGACAACATCCTCACGGGTTACCGGTTTATTGAAATACTCACTGGCGGCATCACATAGATAACCGATCTCAAAATCAGAGATTCCGATATTATCAAGTTCTCCTTCAAAATCATGATCTGTCGTCCCGATGAGAGTGTAATCCTGCTCATAAGGAATAGCGAAAATGATCCGGTCGTCCTCATTTTGGAAAATATAACAGCGGTCATGATCAAACATTTTGGGAACAACGATATGGCTGCCCTGAACCAGGCGCACATTTTTCGCACTGTTATCCCCAAGTGATGTATTGAGGAACCGATCCACCCAGGGGCCCGAGGCGTTAATCAACAATTTCGCAGTCGTGACTTTCTGCTCGCCTGTAGCCAGATCTTTTGTGGTTATCTGCCAAATCCCATTTTCCCGGCGGACATCAACACATTCAGTTCTGGTTTCGATACGTGCGCCTTTTGCTTTCGCATCCATTGCATTCAAAACCACAAGACGTGCATCATCGACCCAGCAGTCAGAATATTCAAACCCTTTAACAAATTGCCCTTTTAGCGGATCGCCAACCTGGTCAGTCTTCAAATTAAGCGTTTTGGTAGGCGGCAACTGTTTGCGGCCCCCGATATGATCGTAAATAAACAACCCGAGCCTGAGAAACCAGGAGGGGCGCAGCCCTGAATGGTGAGGAAGGACAAATCTTAGCGGCCAGATAATGTGAGGCGCCATCTTCCACAGCACTTCCCGTTCGCTCAGTGCTTCTCGAACCAACCGGAATTCATAATGTTCAAGATAACGAAGACCGCCATGAACCAGTTTTGTTGAACCCGAGGAAGTACCGCATGCCAGATCTTTTTTTTCGCATAACGCAACCGAAAAGCCACGGCCAACAGCATCCCGTGCGATACCGCATCCATTTATACCTCCGCCAACAATAAAGAGGTCAAATTCTGCCGACTTGTCAGTGCTCATCTGTCCACGCGCCTATGCGAAAATTTTCTTTTCGAAGAAAAACGAAGAAAATATGAAATTATTTTGAATGTCAAATGAAAACATCAGCCGGCAAATGAAAGTCGAAGCCGTTCTTGATTTTACTGGAAAAAATCATCCGCTTTTTTCATGCTAAAGGCTCGCAATACCTGATTGCCTGACAAATTTTCAAGGAAATAGAATCACGATTTTAAGGGGGATAGGCGTCAGCGCTTTGCACAAGGAAGATACACCGTCACAAGAGTTCCTTTTTCCTCTTCTGACTGAATATCAACAAAACCTCTTGACTGACGTGCAAAGCCATAAACCATACTCAGACCAAGCCCTGTGCCTTTACCAATTTCCTTCGTTGTGAAGAAAGGCTCGAAAACGTGATCAATAATATCTTCAGGCATACCCACACCTGAATCTTCCACTTCAAGGGCAACATATCTGCCTGGTTCAATATCAGGCAAATTAACCAGGTCTTCTTCTTTCAGAGTAGAGTTTTTAAGCCGAAGGATCAGCTCTCCCCCGTCATACATCGCGTCTTTGGCGTTAATACACAGATTAAGGACAACATTTTCGACCTTTCCAGGATCCACTTCGCAGTGCCAAAGTTCTTTTTCAAACGAAGTGGAAAGAAGGACCTGCTCACCAATAGCACTTCTGATCATTTGCTCCATTTGGCGTATTTGCTCATCAAGTCTGATAGAAGTCGGATTTAAAGCCTGCTTACGTGAAAAGGCGAGCATGCTCTGCGTCAATTCCGCTCCTCTGTCGGCAGCTCTCAATATCGCGCTAAGATGCTGCAGGCTGTCATCAACGCCCAATTCAATCTTTTCCTTTGCGAGTTCCGCATTCCCTTGAATAACTCCCAGCAGATTATTGAAATCATGGGCGATGCCTCCACTAAGTTGCCCGACAACCTCCATTTTCTGTGCTTGCTGCAACCGCTCTTCCAGCTCAACCTGTTCGGTGATGTCAGATGAAGATCCCCGATATCCGGCGAACGCACCCATTTCATCAAAAAACGGATATCCATTTACACGCAACCAGACTTTGTTATTCGTCTGGTTGTGGCGTCTGTAAATAACCAGTTCACTGAAGCTTTCATGCGCCTTGCATTTCTGGATCATTATTTTCTCTGCTTCTTGCAGATCTTCATTTTCACCTTTGAAGTCCAGATAGCTCAAACCAATATAGTCGCTTTCGGGAAGCCCGAGACTTTTCTCAACCGCAGACGACAGGTAGGTGTAATTCATTTCCTGATCCATCTCCCAGTACCATTCTGTCCCGACGCGCGTGAAATCCGAAAATCTTTCCTGACTGACCTGCAAGGCAAGTTCTGTTTCTTTTCGGTCAGTGATATCTGTCAGCATAGCCAGATGCCGCAAAGCATCATCAGGGGTCACTTTCTGAACGCTAACCAGTGAAACCTGCGCAAGGCGTACAGTGCCATCCGGGTGAACATATCTCTTTTCGAGTTGATATTCGTCTGTTTCCCCCTTCAAAAACCGCTGATGTTGTACCAGTTCCCTCTCAAGATCATCCGGATGGGTTAAATTCCGCCAATCAAGTCCGCTGGCATTTTCATCCTCAATCCCTGTTATTTCCCGATATCGCTGATTGGCCAAGACAAGTGAATATTTTTCGCTCTCATATAACGCCAATCCAATGGGTGCGTTCTCAAACATGACACGCAAGAGCCGGTCGCTTTCACGCTGGGCGGCTTCAACCCTTCTTAAATCCGTTACATCACGAGAGGATAAGAACAGGCATTCTTCTCCTTCAAAAAACACGACTTGCCAGCTCAGAATTACGTTTCTTTTTTCTTTGTTTTTTCTGGTTATCCTGGTCTCCAGAACACCACCCTGTTTCTGTTCACGAATTACATCAATAAGCAGGTTCCTGTTTTCAGTGCCTCCCCAGACATTTAATTCATATGCCGTTTTCCCGATTACATCTTTCCGCTCAATGCCTCTCAAAGCACACCAGGCGCGATTTACATCGATAAACTGGCCGGTCTCCAACACTGTGATCGACCGCGCACTATCGTCTGCGTTAAAGGCAGTACGAAACAAATCAGCGGCTTTACGGAATTCCTCCTCTGTTCGTTTGCTGTCAGTGATATCTCTTTGAATACTCACTAATCCACCGCTTGCGGTGTTGCCTTCATTGATGCTCAGCCACTGACCATTTTGAAGTTGAATTTCAAAGGTTTCCCCGCGCAGACGACTGAAGTCACGCCGTCGTTTGATATATTTTTCAGGATTACATGCATCAAAGCCAACGGGAAGGTTTCCATTTTCAATGTCAAGCTTCAAGAGATCCAGAACAGGTGTCCCAGGTCTGGTTTGTTCTACAGTATAGCTATATAACTTTCGGAAATTGGAATTACAGTGAACCAGATTCAGCTCAGCATCGTAAATCGCAAACGCTTCTGAAGCATGTTCCAAAGCATCAATCAGAACAGTATCTAAATCTGAAAGTTTATGCATATGAAAATAGACTTGCACCCAACAACATTAGTGTAAGTCTAATGGATAAAATTAAATAAACCTAAAATAAAATGTAAAAAAGAGGCCTAAATTCCTCGCCAAACTGGTTTTCGTTTTTCCGAAAATGCCCTCGGCCCTTCAATTGCATCTTCGCTCGCATAAACTTCCTCATGAAGTATCTTGCTTTTTTCGAGGCCTTTTTCGCATCCGAGATCCATAACAGCTTTAAGGCCTTCCTTTGCTGCTTTTACAGAAAGGGGGGCCCCTTCCACAATGGACCGGGCCAGCGCATAGGCCCGGGCACGCACCTTGTCAGGTGTATCCTCCAGATAGTTGGTAAAACCAAATTGATGAAGTTTTTCAATCTTCATCAATTCCCCTGTCAACAGGATTTCCATGAGGATCGGTTGCGGGATCATCGTTAGGGACGGCGCAGCCCAGGGGGATCCCCGTCCCCGTTTCACTTCGGTAATACCGACTTTTGTCCCCTTAAGTCCCACACGCAAATCGCAATTCAGTGACAACATCATGCCGCCCGCCATAAGTGACCCGGTCATTGCAGCAATAATGGGCTTTTTGACCTTACGCATTCTTTCATGAAACGGATCAATCATTTTGGTGAGAATATCCACCCCTTCACGGGCTTTGAGCTCACTTGCCTGTTTGAGATCCAATCCAGCACTGAAAACACCGCAATCTGAGGAAGTCAGGACAATCGCCCTGATTTCCGGATCACTATCAACATGATCCCACAAGCCCGTCAAAGCGTTCGATGTTTCATAGGAAAGTGCATTTTTTCGGTGAGGGCGATCAATAGTGATCGTAGCAATTCCATCTTCAAGAGAGAATTTAACGGGGTTCTGTTCCATGGTCATATTCTTTTTCTAACATCTGTTAGGAAAAGAATAGCATGAGTTCCCTAGTCGTCAATCTCCCTGCTTGCATACATCCCGTGCCCAATCAGCTTGATACAGCGTTCTGCCAGTATTTCAACGGAGTTTTTCTCGCCATCATACCACTCTGTGCTCCAGTTCAATCCGCCAATGACAAACTGACGCAGAGGGACTATTTCGAGATCAGCCCGCAACAACCCGACTTCTTTAGCCTCCTGCAGGAGCTGATCCCACAAATCGGCATATTCATGGCGAAGTTTTTGATGCTTCAATCTGATTTCTTCGGGCAATTGGCTATACAAGCGAATATTTGCCGAGACAAAATCCCCCTGGAGAAACAGCATTTTCACGTGAGCCCGGATTGCGGCTTCAATCTTTTCAAGATGATTATTCGCGTCACATTCCCCGATCGCATCTGTAACGGCTCCATAAACACCCCTGAGACCGGAATCCAGAACCTCGTCCATAATTTCATCTTTGGAACTGAAATGGTAATAAAGGCTTCCCGCTTTCATTCCGGCTTCATCAGCCACATCGCGGAGGGTTGTTGCCGTGTAACCGCGCTCTTTAAACAGCTTGGCAGCCGCTTTCAGGATAGCCAGCCTCGTCCGGTCTGATTTTTTTAAAGCGCTGTTTTCTTCATCAGTCACTGCACGTGCGTTCGCTTTTACCACTTTCTTTTTTGACTCCTGTCGCAGGCCAAGTATTCTAACGCATGTTAGGAAATAACATAACAATAATCGCATCTTTAGCACAGGTAAGAGCTGATGACACAGGAAGAATATTACATTCCAAGGGAAGAAATCCGAAAAAGCAGCAACCTTGCCGCCTTTCTTAAGGAAACAGGTTTCGAAAATTACGAAGCGCTCTGTGAAGCGTCCAACAAAGATCCGGACTGGTTCTGGGATTTAATTCTTAAGTGGCAGGGTATTGTATTTGACCAGCCTTACGAGAAAATCAGAGACACTACAAATGCGCCGCAATTTACAGACTGGTGCATCGGTGCAAAACTCAATCTGGTTCGGACCTGTATTGACCGGCATCTCAATACGAACAGGGCAGATAAAGTTGCGATTGAAGCCATTACCGAAACAGGAGAACGCCGTCAGTGGACGTATCGACGCTATTATGAAGAAAGCTGCAGAATTGCAGGGGCGCTTCAGGCTGAAGGAATCTCCCGGGGAGATGCTGTTGCTATCTATATGCCAATGATCCCTGAGATGGCAGCCGCCTTTATGGCAATAGCACGAATTGGAGCAATTGCCATCCCGCTTTTTTCAGGGTTTGCTGCCCCTGCAATCGCCTTGCGGATCAATGATGCGGATGTAAAGGCTGTCGTAACCGCGACCTCCACCATAAGAGGTGGAAAATCTGTAGAGATGACTGCTGCCATTGAAGAGGCTCTTCCTCAGTCCCCCACGGTTCGCTCTGTCCTTTGTCTGGTGCGAGAGGGAGACGCTCTTCCCTCCAATCCCCTCTTTAAGGATTGGCAGGCCTCCCTTTCCGCTGCCCCGCCTTTTGAAGAGGCTGTATCCTTAACCCCAAAAGATCCACTATTTGTCGCCTTCACTTCCGGTACAACAGGAAAACCGAAAGGGGTTGTACAAAATCATATTGGTATCCTTGGTAAAACGGCCACCGATTTCACTCTGTGCCTTGATATGAAAGAAAAGGATCGACATCTTTGGATGACAGATATGGGTTGGGTTATGGGTCCCTTGACCCTGATCAGTACATCACTCGTTGGCGCGACAGTCATACTTGCTGAAGGGGCGCCCACTCATGCCGGTGATCCTTTTCGACTGTTAAAACTGGTTGATGAACTTGAGATAAGCCATATGGGAATTGCTCCCACCGTCGCGCGCCAGCTTATGACCCTGGATCAGTCTCCTCTAAAGAACTTATCACTGAGTTCCCTTCGTATCGTCCCGTCCACAGGCGAAGCCTGGACACCCGATGCCTGGCACTGGATGCGAGACAATATCTGCAGGAACCGTGCAGTTCCTTTAAACATTTCCGGCGGTACAGAGCTGGTAGGAGCCATCGTGACATCCACAGTCATGCAGGACATTCCACCTTGCGGATTTTCGGCCGAGAATCTGGCTGTCGGCGCCAGAATTTTAAGAGACGATGCCAGCGAGGCTGATATCGGCGAAGTGGGCGAACTGGTCATGACACAATCACCGATGGGCCTCACCATGGGACTTTGGAAAGACAATGATCGGTATTTGCAGACTTATTGGTCTACATACAAGGATATCTGGCATCATGGCGACTGGGCCCATAAAAATGAAGATGGGACATGGCATATCCACGGGCGGTCTGATGATACCATTAATGTTGCTGGCAAACGGGTCGGACCACCAGAAATCGAGGGGGCCTTAATGGAAAATCCAGCCGTCGCTGACGCTGCTGCCATTGCTGTTCCGGATGATATAAAGGGGGTTGGCGTCGTGTGCTACTGCGTTTTACGCGAGGCTCCCGCATCAGGAGACGATCTCACCCGTGCTTTAAAACAGATCGTTGCTGAACGAGTTGGAAAACCGTTTTCTCCAAGAGAGATCCTGTATACCCGGGATTTACCAAAGACGCGCAGTATGAAAACCATGCGCCGTGTGGTCAGAGCGACCTATCTGGATGAACATCCCGGTGACCTTTCCTCTCTTTCTAACCCTGAAGCGATTAACGCCCTTAAAAAAGCCGGACACTGAAATTCCAGCCCCTTCCGGATTTTGAAAAAATAAGTTGTCAATTTTCTAACTCATGTTAGATTATTTTCAACAGACAACAAAAAACGGGAGGCGGCCTTGCCCGAACCTGTAAAAATCGCGATCAATTCCGGTATCGGAATAATAGAGCTGGCACGACCGGACAAATTTAATTGCCTGTCTATCCAGGCTTTCGAAGTCATTCGCGATGCGATACAGGAGTTCGAGCAGAACAGGGACGTCAAATCCATCCTCATCCAGTCCCAGGGTAAAAATTTTTGTACGGGCGCGGATCTTGAGGAAGTCAAAACCGTTCGAGAAAACCCGGATCAACTAAGAGATTTTATCGGAACTGGCCATGAAGCACTGACAATGCTGGAGATGAGTCCGCTGCCCGTTGTCGTCGCCGTACAGGGGCTTTGTCTGGCAGGCGGCCTGGAACTGATGCTTGCCGCAGATATTTGTATTGCCGGGAAAACGGCCCGATTTGGCGACCAACACGCCCAGTTCGGTCTTATTCCCGGATGGGGCGGCAGTCAGCGCCTGACGAAACTGATCGGTCTTCGAAAGGCAATGGATCTGTTCTTGAGTGCCACATGGATCACCGCAGGAGAAGCGGAGAAAATTGGCCTTATCAATAGGATAACAGACGATGAAAAGCTTCTTGAAGAAGCCACCACCTATTGCCACGAGCTTGCAAACAAAAGTGCTGCCGGCCTCGCAGAAATGAAGAAACTTGCACGACGCGGACTGGATCTATCGTGGGAGGCAGCCCTTGCAATGGAAGAGGAAACAGCCGTTACCCATCTGCTGATGGATGATGTCACCGAGGGTTTAAGCGCCTTTAAGGAACGCCGCACACCAGAATTCAAATCTTAAGGGAGGGGAAAAATGGATTTTGAGCTAAATGACGAGCAGCGCCAGATTTATCAATATGGCGACAGCCTCGCCCAGAGCTTTGATAACAAATACTGGCTTGAGCATGCCCGTTCACACACTTTCCCGCAAGAACTGTTCCAGCAAATCGCCAAGGACGGTTTTCTGGGCCTTATGGTTCCCGAAGCCCATGGCGGCGCTGGCCTCGGCATGACGGAAATGGCACTTTTTATGGAAGGCACGTCCAACAACGGTATTCCGCTGTTAATGATGGTGGTTGGTCCTTGCATGTCCATGTCCCATCTTTCAAGTCATGGAACCGACTTTCACAAGAAAGAGCTTCTTCCGGCTGCCTGCCGGGGTGATATCCAGTTCTGCTTTGCCATCACCGAACCCGGAGCTGGTTCGAACTCCATGAAGATCAACACCCTCGCCAGGCAAAAAGGGAATCGCTTCAGTCTCACCGGCGAGAAAACCTTTATCACCGGGGCGGATGTATCTGACTATTGTCTGGTCGTCGCCAGAACGACCCCTCATGGTGACGTTGCAAAGAAAACAGATGGTTTTACGCTGTTCATTGTGGACTTGAAGAAAAAAGGCGTCGACATGCAGCGTGTTAAGGTTTCCATCCCGTTGCCGGAAGAACAGTGGACCCTTTATTTTGATAATGTGGATCTGGGTCCTGAAGATGTGGTCGGTGAAATAGATAATGGATTTTCCATTCTCTTTGATACGTTAAATCCGGAGCGTATTATCCTGGGAGCCCTTTGCTCCGGCGTTGGCCGTTTCGCGCTAAGCAAAGCGGTTGATTATGCATCAGAGCGCGCTGTATTTGGTCAACCCATCGGCGCCCATCAAGGCGTCCAGCATCCCCTCGCCAAAGCCAAGGCCAGTATCGAGCTTGCCAGCCTGATGACCAGGAAAGCAGCCTGGCAATTTGATAAGGGCCTGCCTGCCGGTGAGGCTGCAAATATGGCGAAATATGCAGCAGCAGAAGCTGGTATTGAAGCTGTTGATGCGGCCTTGCAAGCTCATGGCGGGGCCGGTTTTACGGAAGATACTGGCATTTACGAGCTGTATCCCATGATGCGTCTCTTGCGCACAGCACCGGTAAATCGGGAGCTTTGCCTGAGTTTTATCGGTGAAAAAGTGATGGGGCTCCCGCGCTCCTACTAAAAAAAACTACGCACCTTTTTCCTGAAAGCCCGGAGTTTCTCCAGATGCCAGTTCTAAAATCCACGCTTGATAAAAGCTCTGAAGCCTTTGCAGAAAATTACACTGCATTTAAGGAGCGGCAAAAAGAACTTCAGGAATTACGTACCAGGCAAAAGATGGGAGGCCCGGAGAAAGTTCGGGACCGGCATCTCAAGCGCGGCAAATTGCCGCCCCGCGATCGGGTGGAAGGCCTGCTTGATCCAGGCTCCCCGTTTCTGGAGCTTGGGGAGTTGGCAGGATATGGCAAATATGAAAATGTTCCCCCTGGGGCCAGCCTGATCACGGGGATAGGGCTGATCAGCGGCCGTTTATGTATGATTATCGCCAATGATTCCACTGTCAAAGGCGGCACCTATTTCGGCATGACCTGCAAAAAACATGTTCGTGCCCAGCATATTGCCTGGAATAATCGTCTACCCTGTATCACTCTGGTAGATAGTGGTGGTGCGTTCCTTCCGGATATGGAGAATATATTTCCGGATGAAGGACAGTTCGGCTCGATCTTTCACAACCAGGTTGGCATGTCTGGTGATGATATTCCGCAGATTGCCGTGGTCATGGGTCCCTGCACAGCTGGCGGCGCTTATATTCCGTCCCTTTGCGATGAAGTGGTTATTGTGCGCGGACAAGGCTTCATGTATCTGGGCGGACCGGAACTTACCTTTGCTGCCACCGGCGAGGAAGTAGATGCGGAAACATTGGGCGGCGCCAAAATGCATAGTTCTATTTCCGGTGTCACGGATCATATCGCTGAAAATGACGAACATGCCCTTTCTATCACGCGCGAGATCGTTTCACATCTTGGCGAGGCACCACTTCCTCGAAAAACACAGGAAAAACCGGTGCCGCCGCTTTACCCGATTGAAGAGATCTATGGACTTCTCAGCCATAATCCAAAAATACCAACAGATAATAGAGAAATTCTTGCCCGCCTTATTGACGGAAGTGAATTCCATGAATTCAAACCTCTCTATGGCGACACCCTGATGACAGGCTTTGCCCGACTTTACGGACATGAGATCGGCATTCTCGCCAATGACGGTGTACTCTTCACAGAAAGTGCAAATAAAGCGGCCCACTTTATCAATCTGTGTTGCCAGCGCGACATTCCATTATTGTTCCTCGTTGATGTCACAGGTTTTATGGTTGGCCGTGAAGCGGAACAGGCTGGCATCGCAAAGGCAGGCGCCAAAATGATCACTGCCATGTCTTCCGCCCGTGTTCCAAAATTCACAGTAATCACCGGCGGATCATATGGAGCTGGCTATCTTTCCATGCTGGGCCGCCCCTTCCAGCCGGACGCCATGTTTATGTGGCCCAATGCCCGCTCCGCCATTATGGGACCGGAACAGGCAGCAAGCGTTATGGCCCAGATACGAGCAAGGATTAACACAGAAGAAAGCAAAAGCTGGACCGCCCAAGAGGAAGAAGCGTTCAAGGCACCCGTTCGCAAAATCTATGAAGATTTTCAAAACGCCTATAACTACGCGTCCAATCTCTGGGTTGATGGCGTGATCGACCCTTGTGAAACACGCGAAGTCCTGGCGCTGCTTCTGGACGTCGCTTCAAGGCGACCAAAATCGGAAACAAATTTTGGTGTCTTCCGGATTTAAGGAGAACAGGAATGTCTATAAAAAAACTCCTTATCGCAAATCGCGGCGAAATCGCCTGCAGGATCGCCAGAACAGCGCGCCAACAGGGCATTCAACCGATTGCAATTCACTCGGATGCAGATGCTACTGCCCACCATGTGCGGGAAATTGGCTTGTCAGTTCCTCTTTGCGGAACAACAGCTGTAGAAAGCTACCTGGATATTAAAAAGGTCATCGATGCCGCACTATCCGAAGGCGCGGATGCCGTTCATCCAGGCTACGGCTTTTTATCTGAAAATCCCGATTTTGCGGAACGGGCCGAAAAAGCAGGACTGATATTTGTTGGCCCC
>JAKSCD010000442.1 GCA_022360775.1 Sneathiellales bacterium
AGAGTTCGGGAACGATTGCTGACAGGATACTGGCGCTTTTTGATCTGATAGCCGGTTCAGCAACGATAGAAAGCTGGAAGGGATGTCCTTTCATGCGAAGCACGTCTGAATTTGCTGATAACAGGGAGCATCCGGTTTTCAGTATTTCCCAGGACCATAAAAAACGTATGGAAGTCTGGCTTGCTGATTGTCTCACCAGAGCCGGTATTGCAGCACCAAGGGACAAGGCGCGGCAGCTCATTGTGCTGCTGGATGGTGCTGTTATGACAGTATTCCTTCACCGGGATCCGGATTACGCCCGCCAAACGGCAAAAGTGGCCCTTTTACTTCTGGAAAATGCGGAGAAATAAAATGATAACAAGAGAAACCTCCATGGATTGGGCGCGCCAGTCTCGCCCCGGTATCGACTATGTTAAGACGCACTGGGGGGATTTGAGAATTCGGCAGGAGGGAAAGGGTCAGAAAGTCATTGTCTTTATTCCTGATGCCCCGGCGATCATTGAGCATCATGACGATGTATTTGCCGCGCGACCTGAAGAATTTACCTTTTTATCTATTGAACCGATTGGCACCGGCTTTTCCCTTCCGGACGAACGGTTCGATTTCAGTTTTGAGCAGTTTTCCGACAGTCTGCTTGCGGTTATCAACGCCCGGACCAGCAGTCCTGTTACAGTTGCAGCCGGGTGCTGTAACGGCTATTTTTCATTGATGATGGCTGCGAAAGCACCTGAAAAGTTTGAGCAATTCCTTATCTGGCAAACGGCAGGGTGGGAACAGAACCGGCATTTTCTGGATACGTGGATTGATCCCAAGCAGCAATTGCGAGGCCCTGAAGGGGCTGCCGGCTATTCGGCCGCTAAATATGAGGCGACCAAATGGTGGTTTGAAATTTCCGGGGGACCCCAGGCGAATGATCGTGAAATGACGAAAACCGCTCACCATGCTTATGATCACGGTGGATGCCACTGTCTTGCGGAACTGGTGCAATCCTCGCTTGCTGTGCCCACACCGGAATTTAAAAAAATATCGGTCCCCACAACGATATTATGGTGTGGCGCGGACCCTACTCATGCGAAAAGTACGCCTGAGAGTCTTCTGCCCTATTTACCAGACAGTCCCATTATACGCTGGGAGGATGCGGGTCATATGCCGGATCTGGAATTTCCGGAACGCCTTGTTGAGTTGATCGGGTCCCTATAAAACGCTTCGGTTTTTTTATTGGAATATTTCAGGGCTTGGCTTCATCATTATCGGGATAGGAATATTCGATTGCACCTTTTTGGTTACCTTCTGCAGATGCCCGATTGTTTGCGCCTGAACTAAATGTTTGCACGATTTTCGCCCAGATGCCCTGGGCAGAGCTTGCGAAGCTTTCTTCTACAGGAACAAAGGCCACAGCCTGGTTTTTGCCAAGGGAACCGACCATAAAATCCTTCCAGGCATAGGCTGGCAGATTACTGCCGGTGACTTTCCTGGTCGGTGTACCTGAATCATTGCCAAACCAGACGCCTGTGACCAGATTAGGGGTAAATCCAATAAACCAGGCATCCCGGTAATCCTGCGTCGTCCCTGTCTTTCCCGCTGCAGCAAATCCCGGATTGGCGGCTTTGCCTGTTCCGGTCTGTATCGCTGTTTTCATGACATCCCGCATCTGATTGACGGTACGCGGGTTTAACAATGTCCCAAGTCCCGAACTTTGTCTTTTATAGAGCTGCTTTCCAGTATTTGTCTTCACGGAAAGAACGCCGTAAGGCAAGACCCCTTTACCGCCATTGGCAAGAACCGCATAGGCTGACGTCATTTCCAGGAGGGTTGTTTCATTGGTTCCAAGAGAGATGGACGGATGAGTCGGCATGTTGCCGGTCAGCCCCAGTTTGGTTGCCATACTGGCCACCTTGTAACGTCCGATATCCTCAGTCAGTTTGATGGCAACGGTATTAATGGAACGGGCATAGGCTTCCCGCAAGGAAAGCGCCCCTGCATAGCGACGGGTATAGTTATTGGGCTTCCAGCCATTGATATTGATGGGTCCATCCAGATAGATGTCTTCCGGATTGCGACCATTTTCAAACCCGGCGGTATAGACAATCGTCTTGAACACGGATCCGGGTTGCCGGCGTGCTGATGTCGCCCGGTTAAAAGAAGATTTGGAATAATGCCGACCGCCAACCATCGCCCTGACAGCCCCTCTTGGTGTAAGAGAGACAAGAGCACCCTGGGTGACCTTGAATTTTCCGCCATTTTTCGCGAGCTGCTTTTCAAGAGCTTTTTCCGCCTGTTTTTGCATTGTTAGGTCCAGGGTCGTGGTGACAATGATATCCTGATCGGTCCTGCCGATATAGGAGCGAACCTCGGCAACGATCCAGTCGGAAAAATACCGGACATTCTTGAAATTACTGCCAGCGTGATTGAGTGTCGCCGGATTTTTGATCAGCTTATCGGCTTCGGCTTTGGTGATATAGTCTTCCGCCAGAAGCCGGCCTACAACAACTTTTGCCCTGTTCTGAGCGCGTTTCAGGTTAGACGTTGGTGCATAATAAGTGGGGGCTTTCAAAACGCCTGCCAGCATGGCCCCTTCCGCCATAGTCATTTTTGACGCGGGCTTGGCAAAATATTTGCGCATCGCTGCATCAATTCCATAGGTACCGGAGCCGAAATAAACCCGGTTCAGATAAAGGGCGAGGATTTCGTCCTTGCTGTAATTGGCTTCAAGCCAGAAGGCGAGAAGAACTTCCCGGATTTTGCGCTGGATATTTCGATCGGGGGTTAAGAACAGGTTCTTGGCCAGCTGCTGGGTTAGGGTACTGCCCCCTTCAACCACCCTGCCTGCCTGATAATTGCGCCAGGCGGCCCGAACAAGGCTAAACGGATTGACACCGAAATGGTCGTAAAAATGGCTGTCTTCGGTCGCAAGAACGGCCTGTTTAATGGGATCCGGAATTTCATCCGGCTCCAGCATCCGGCCATAGAGATCGCCGTAAGTGGCGTAGCGGACACCGTTTTTTGTTTCCAGAATGATGGAGGGGCGCTTTTCGATAACATCGATACCGGAAATATCCGGAAGGGTATAGGCGAAATACCCCAGGACAATTCCGCCGATCAGAAGCCCCCATAAAAAGAGAGTGCCGCCCCAGTTAAAAAGAGTGGCCATCCAGCTCTTGCCGGATTTTACGGGTAAATCTCCGGCGGCTGTGGATTTTTTTGCTGTTTTTTTGGGTTTTGAAGCCGCTTTTGTTTTACGGGCCTGACGAGCAGGCGGTTTGCGCTGCTCATAAGAAGGCGCGTTTTTAGACCCTTTTCCGCGAGAGCCAGAACGATCGCCCGAGCCTTTCTTCATAACAGGTCAGATCCCTAAAACTATCGACAATCAGTATTCACTGACGGTGAATCTGGTGTAATTTTAAGGCAGAAATGTGATCCTGGCTCCCTGAACCGGATTTTGCGTGTTCTTTATCGCACATTGGCGACATATTTAACACGCCCAGTGATCTTGCCGGTGCAGATCTCGTCTTTGCGGGTGATTTGCGCTTTATTCTTTTTTCCCGTCCGCAGATTGGCTTTCAAGGAGACAAGGGCACAAGACACCATTTCGCCGATTTGCTTATCCGCACGAGAGGGTGTGAATTTCAGGGCATAACCCACAACCTTGATAGATTTATCGAGGGTCACATCGGTAACCGTGGTGCGGACTTTATTGGCATGAATATCCTCCACGATTTTACGCATCATATATTCAGCATCATCGCGAAGATCTTTGGGGATTTTACCGGCAGCACTTACAGAAAATGCACTCAAGAAGACGGAGAGGCCAAGTACAAAGGCTACCAGTTTTTTCATTTTCAAAAATCCCTAACATAAATCCCGTAAGCAACCAGGGAATGACATGCCCCTGCTTTTCAAATCCGCATGAACCATAGGTAAATAAGGTTAATTTGTTATTACGCCTGCCTTTTTGCCAACAAAGATAAATCAGGCATCCAGAACCCTTACTTTCAGGGCATTTTCCTGGATAAAGTCCCTGCGAGGCTCCACCACATCTCCCATCAGAGTGGAGAAAACCTCATCGGCCTCGTCCCCGTGATTGACTTTAACCTGTAGAAGCGTTCTGGCTTCGCTATCCAGTGTCGTTTCCCAGAGCTGATCCGGGTTCATTTCACCAAGACCCTTGTAGCGCTGCATGGAGAGGCCCCGTTTACCGATAGAAAGGACGGCTTCCAGCAACTCCAACGGCGAATTAATGATCTGTGTTTTATCCTTGTAGGTGAAGGTTGCCGGCTTGGCATAAACCGCGTTCAGTTCTTCCTTCATAGCATCGAGGTCACGGGCCTCTGAGGAATGGATCAGGTTACTGTCCACATGCTGTACTTCCGTAACACCGCGTACTTCGCGGGCAAAACGCAGACTGAAATCTTCAAGAACCTGACCGGCCCAGCCCCGTTCTGTTTCGGAAGAAAGGGCGTCAAGGCGTTCAGCGATATAGGTTGCGGCTGCAGGGCCTTTTTCCGGATCGCTTAACAGCTCATCGCTGAGCGCGCCAGCGATCGCGACCTGTTCCACGACAAATTTGGTATGCTGACGTGAAATAGCTTCAATCAGATCGCGGCATTCCCGGGCATGGTTAATCAGCTCAAGCAGATCCTGGCCGCTTCTTTGCTCACCGCCCGCAAGAGTGAGGACCACATCTTCTGTTCCCTGCTCGATCAGGTAATCTTCCATGGCCGCTTCATCTTTCAGGTAAACCGAGGATTTACCCCGGGTCACCTTGTAAAGAGGAGGTTGCGCAATATAGAGATAGCCATTTTCGACCAGTTCCGGCATCTGACGATAGAAGAATGTCAGCAGCAAGGTTCGGATGTGAGAGCCGTCCACATCCGCGTCTGTCATGATAATGATTTTATGATAGCGGGCTTTTTCGATATTGAATTCCTCGGCCCCAATCCCGGTACCAAGTGCAGTAATAATCGTGCCGATTTCCTGAGAGGAGAGCATCCGGTCAAACCGGGCCCGCTCCACATTCAGGATTTTACCGCGAAGAGGAAGCACGGCCTGGTTATGACGATCCCGTCCCTGTTTGGCAGAACCGCCCGCGCTGTCACCCTCCACTAGGAAAAGTTCGGAAACACCGGGGTCCTTGGACTGACAGTCGGCAAGTTTTCCAGGCAGACTGGAAATATCAAGCGCGCCTTTACGGCGGGTAAGCTCTCTTGCTTTTCGGGCGGCTTCCCGGGCTGCAGCAGCTTCAAAAATCTTTGTGATAATGGTTGTTGCATCCTTTGGATGTTCTTCAAACCATTGATCCAGCGAGTCATTCACGCAGCTTTCAACGATTGGCCGCACTTCGCTGGAGACCAGTTTATCCTTGGTCTGTGAGGAGAATTTGGGATCCGGAACCTTCACGGAAACCACGCAAGTCAGGCCCTCGCGGGCATCGTCACCGGTAATGGAGGCTTTTTCTTTTTTGGCAATCCCGCTCGAGGCGGCATATTTGTTAATGGTCCGGGTCAGCGCTGCGCGGAAACCGGCAAGATGGGTCCCGCCATCACGCTGCGGAATGTTATTGGTAAAACAGAGAACATTTTCGTGATAACTGTCATTCCATTCAAGGGATACATCAACGGTAACCCCGTCTTTTTCATTGGTGAAATCGATGGTGTCACTGATCAGTGCAGTCTTGGATCTGTCGAGGAATTTCACAAAGGCGGATATCCCGCCCTCATAGTGAAGATCTGTGGTGACCGGCTCTGCAGAACGGAAATCATTCAATTGAATATGCACACCGGAATTCAAGAAGGCGAGTTCTCTCAGGCGATGCTCAAGAGTTGCATATTCAAAGCGGATATTGGTAAAGGTTTCCTCCGACGGCATGAAGGTCACCTCAGTACCGGTCAAAAGATCGCTCGTACCTTCTTTTAACGGGGCATCGCCGGTTTCTTTCAGGCGATCAAGGGCTTCACCATGGGAAAAGCTGATTTCATGGGCTTTGCCATTTCGCCAGATTTTCATATCAAGACGGGTGGAAAGTGCATTTACCACGGAAACGCCAACACCATGCAAACCGCCAGATACCTTGTAGGAGTTCTGGTCAAATTTACCGCCTGCATGCAACTGTGTCATGATCACTTCAGCAGCAGAGACGCCTTCTTCTTCGTGGATATCCACCGGGATACCCCGGCCGTTATCCCGAACCGTAACAGAACCATCACTGTTCAGGGCGACAAAGACAAGATCACAATAACCGGCAAGGGCCTCGTCAATGGCGTTACCCACCACTTCATAGACCATGTGATGCAGACCGGATCCATCATCGGTATCACCGATATACATACCGGGGCGTTTGCGTACAGCGTCAAGGCCTTTCAGAACCTTGATGGAATCCGCGCCATACTCTTCACCGGCGGTCTGATCTTGTACTTCACTCATACGTAACGTCCCTTAAGTTCAATCCATTTTAGCAAGGCTTACTGTCCCTGCCTGAACCGTAAAAAACTGAGCCCGATCCTCAAGCTCTGAAAATAACACATAATCCGTGCCCGTCATCCAGGCCTGCACATTCATGGCGACAATTTCGTCAAAAAGGGCGAGGCGTCTTTTCTGGTCCAGATGGGCCGTAATTTCATCCAGTAATAATACCGGGGCTTTGCCTTGTAATCCAGTCTGTAGACGCGTATTTGCGAGGATAATCGAGATTAATAGCGCTTTTTGTTCCCCTGTGGAGCAAAGCCGGGCTTTTTGACCCTTTTCCCGATGAAAAACATCCAGATCTGAGCGATGCGGTCCCAAAGTTGTACTACCGGCCGCCGCGTCAATTTTTCTATTTTTTTCAAGTTCTTGTCGATATAGATCTTCTGAAGCAAGGGCTGTCTGATTGATCATCAGATCTTCCATGTCCCCCACCAGGTTGATATCAGCTTTCGGGAAAATTTCTGCCCCTTTTGTCGCGGTATCCTGATCCATCATTCCGTTCAGCCGAAGGACAGTTTCCTGACGTGCAGCACTGATGGCGATGGCCTGCTCTGCCATCTGGTTTTCAAGCGATGAAAGCCAGTGGGGATCCATCCGTCCGGATTTCAAAAGACGGTTTCTTTCGCGCATGATTTTTTCAAAAAGTGCTGTCCGTTTTGCATGAGCGGGATCCAGTCCAAAGGAAAGCCGATCCAGAAACCGTCTTCTACCGGAAGCACCTTCCTGAAAAAGCCGGTCCATCTGGGGGGTGAGCCAGCTCATTCCAATAAGACCGGCAAGGGCGGACGCCCCGTTCAGATTTTCACCGTCCAGCCTGACAGTTCGTTTCTCCCGCCGTTCAGAGGAGGAGGCGTGCTCAATGACAAGGCCGGTACCGACCGTGCGCTCTATTCCATCTTCCAGAAACCGTGCGGAAACAGCCCATCCGCCCTTGCTATCGGTTCGCACGGGATCCACAAGGGTTGCGCGGCGCAACCCGCGTCCGGGGGAAAGAAAGGAAATGGCTTCCAGAAGGTTTGTTTTTCCGCTGCCATTTGGACCGGTCAGGACAACAGGGCGGGCGTCTGTCTCAATTTTCAGCGTTTCATAATTGCGAAAATCTGTCAGAACCAGCCGTGTCAGGGCGTGAGACTCCAAATAAATCTCCTCATCATCCGAAGGGGAGATTTCTCTCCCGATCTGGATCAGACCCGCATGGGCATCAGCACATAAAGAGCGCCGTCATCGGTACCATCCTTGACGATGGTCGGGGATTGGGCGTCTGCAAGAACGAAATGTGCATTATCTCCTTCGATCTGGCCGGTGATATCCAGCAGATATTTGGAGTTGAAGCCGATTTCCAGGTCGCCGGAATTGTAGCTGGCCGCCAGTTCTTCTGTGGCACTGCCACTTTCGGAACCTGTTGCAGAAAGCGTAACGGTATCATCACTCAGGGTCAGCTTGATCGCCCGGGATTTTTCTGTGGAAACGGTGGATACACGATCTACAGCCTGGGCGAAGGTTTTGCCGTCCAGTTCAAGTACCTTGTTATTTCCGGCAGGAATAACCCGCTCATAATCTGGGAATGTCCCGTCAATCAGCTTGGATGTCAGGACGGATCCGTCGAAAGAGAAGCAGATTTTATTTTCCGAGAGGGAAATATCGATATTGCTTTCTGTATCATCAATAAGCTTACGCAGCTCATTCACAGCTTTGCGCGGGATGATAATGCCGGGCATTTTTTCTGCGTCAGCCGGGATTGGTGTTTCGACGCGGGCCAGACGGTGCCCATCTGTTGCAACAGCACGCAAGACAGGAATGCCATCATTTTCGGCCGCATGAAGGTAAACACCGTTCAGGTAGTATCGGGTTTCTTCAGTAGAGATTGCGAAACGGGTTTTGTCGATCAGCCGTTTCAGCTCTTCTGATGATAAGGAGAAACGGTGGGGAAGTTCCCCGGTTTCCATGATCGGGAAGTCGTCTTTCGGCAGGCAGGACAGGGCAAACTGGGAGCGACCGGCGCGAACAGAAATCCGTCCTTCCGCGCTTTGATAGTCAAGCTCAACCTGTGATCCATCCGGAAGCTTGCGAACGATGTCGTAAAGAAGATGGGCCGGTGCCGTGATCGAACCAGGGGTGAGAATGTCCGCTGCAATCTGCTCATTGATCGCCAGATCAAGATCTGTAGCAGTGAGGCCAAGATTTCCATTATCAGCGATCAGCAAAATATTGGACAGGATCGGAATGGTGTTTCTGCGTTCAACAACACTCTGAACGTGATTGAGGGCGGTAAGCAGAGTGCTGCGTTCGATTGTTAGTTTCATGGTCCCAACTAAGCTTTCAGACAAAACCCGTATGTGAAACACCATTCTGCCTGACAATGGTGTAACAGTTCAATACTTAATCTCCGGTCTGCAAGGACACATCTTCCAGATAAGAACTTGATTCAAAAACTTGAATCCATGCCACCCGCTTTTTACCCAGATGGATGGGACCGGTCCTGCACTATATCAGATCCTTTTCCAGGCCCCAAATGGTTTCATGGGGCGGAAATCCGCCTCTTTCGGCCTGGAAAACCGGATCAATTCTCGAGCATCCGCTTGAGCAGATCAATATCTTCGGAAAGCGACAGATCCCCCTCACGCAGTTCATCGATTTTCTTAACCGCATGCATCACGGTTGTATGGTCTCTTCCGCCAAATTTTCGGCCGATTTCAGGCAACGAACGGCTGGTCAGCTGCTTGGCCAGATACATCGCGACCTGGCGCGGACGGGCAACGGCCCTTGCCCGGCGGGAAGAATGCATGTCGGACATGCGGATGTTGAAATGCTCTGCCACCCGTTTCTGGATTTCCTCGATGGTGATCCGCCGGTCATTGGCCCGCAGGAGATCACGAAGTACCTCCTGTGTGCTTTCAAGGGTGACGGCCCGGCCCACAAGATCGGAATAGGCCAGTACCCGGTTAAGCGCGCCTTCCAGTTCCCGCACATTGGAGGTGATCCGATGGGCGAGAAATTCGAGAATACGGCCATCAATATCGATCTGGGCCTGTTCCACTTTCGATTGCAGGATACCCAGGCGCAGTTCGTAATCGGTGGGATGAATATCGGCAACCAGCCCCCATCCCAGACGGGAGCGCATCCGCTCTTCCATTCCTTCCAGATCAGTGGGAGAGCGATCTCCGGAAATAATGATCTGGTGGTTCTGGTCAACCAGGGCGTTAAAAGTGTGAAAAAATTCTTCCTGAGTGGTGTCTTTGCCGGCGATGAATTGTACATCATCGATCATCAGCACATCTACAGAACGGAACTGCTCCTTGAAATTCATGGTGTCCTTGTAGCGAAGGGCCCGGATGAAGCGGTACATGAATTTCTCGGCAGAAAGATATCGCACTTTTTTATGCGGGCAGTTTTCTGTGATGGCATGACCAATAGCGTGCATAAGGTGGGTTTTACCAAGTCCGACACCGCCATACAGGTATAGAGGATTGAACGGAATGGTATCCTTGGCTTCAGCAACCCGCCGCGCCGCAGCATAAGCCAGTTCATTGGATTTACCCACGACGAAATTCTCAAAGGTGAAGCGCGGATCAAGCTGTGAGGCGATGCTGTCCTGTGCATCCTTGTCCATACCGGCTTCAACAGGAATAACAGTCGCGCTTTCAGGTGGCGTGGCTTCGGGGCTTTGTATTTCCTGAACCGGTGTTGTGGTTTCGCGCACCTGGATGTCAATGGATTGAAGGGATGGATCTTCCTGGCACCAGATCTGCCTGATGCGATTGGCATAGTTGTTAATCACCCAGTCCCGCAGGAATTTTGTCGGCAGGGACATCAGTACATGACTGCCCTTGACGGCATCCAGCTCAATATTTTTCAGCCAGGAATTAAAGGTGGCCTCGCCATATTCCTTGAGAAGGCGGTCGCGAACACGGGTCCAGCAGTCAACATGATTCTGATCTATGGGAAGGGGGTCTCTACTCGCCATTTCAGCCTTGCACCCAATCCAGATTTTCTACCTTCCAGCCGCTGACGGTCCCTCTGTGACGGCTCTCGTTCAGATCGCCTTCAAAACCGCCCAGAATGTTGTAGCTTTTGGAAAAACCGGCATTGGTTGCGGCAATGGCAGCGGCAATGGACCTTACACCCGAACGGCAAAGAAACAGAACCGGCGCATCAGGTGTCGCCTGTGCTGTTTTCACACCGTCAATAAAATGCGGGTTGGGTGACATATCAGGGAACTGAACCCACGAAACGGTATGCGTTTTTTTATTCAGACGGGACAGGTCCGGAAGACCCACAAAATTCCATTCCGCATTTGTCCGCACATCGATCAAAACAGCGCCCGGTTCGCTTTCAAGCATTGACCAGGCTTCCTGTACCGTAACATCACCAGCATATCCGTTATTGCTGGCCTGGGTTCCTTCGACAGTCATATAGTCTCGCCTTCCTTCAAAAAAATATACTGTCCGATAAATCGAAAGCACAATACGATACCGTTTCCCCGTAAATCAGGTCCACGGAGAGGGTCAGAACGTAAAAAACGTGAAATGATAGCTGGATCAGATAACTGGGCTAATGGGAGATATTTTATCCCCTTTTTCTGGTTACCCCAGGATCTGGGGTTTCCCCAAAACCGCCGGATCGCATTCTATCATATGTTTGTTTATGCTCCCAATGGCGAAGCATTTAATCTGAACTTATCCACAGATGCAAGAGAGCCTGAGCCCCTTTTGTGAAAATAAATTTTTGAATTGATCAAAGAAAATATTGACCTACAAAATGTAGTATCTGGGACCCATTCTTTTGCCAAAATAAACAAAATATGTGGCATTCATGCAAGCATACGGATCATGTCAAAGACACTTTTCAGGCGAAAAAAAAGCCGCGTCCGATTCCTCGGGAACGGCTTGATTCTCGTTTTTAAAGCTGTCTTATGCAGACAGTGCTTTAACCCGTGAATTCAGGCGGGAGATCTTGCGAGAAGCTGTATTGGCTTTCAATACACCTTTAACAACACCACGGCTGAGTTCAGACTGGGCAACACGCAGCGCGTCGTTGGCTTTGGACTGATCACCCTCTGAGATCGCAACTTCAACCTTCTTGACGAAAGTCCGGATGCGGCTGCGACGAGCACGGTTACGCTCGGTGCGGGTTTCTGTCTGCCGAATGCGCTTGATAGCTGATTTATGATGCGCCATGACAATCCTGTACATTAGCTTCGAATTTCGGAAGCCGGGTTATAGCCAGCCATTTTTCTGCCGTCAACAGGAGAATCTCACTCGGACAGCAGAAAATGGTAATTTATGTCCATATTTTCCCAAATGACCAAAATTCCGGGAAATATCTGGTCCAATTACTTGTTTTTGAAAGCAGCAGAGCGTTTTTCGGCAAATGCGGCCATGCCTTCTTTCTGGTCTTCTGTTGCGAATGTGGAGTGGAAAACGCGTCTTTCGAACATGATTCCCTCTTTCAGCGTGGTTTCATAGGCTTTATTGACGCTCTCTTTACACATCATCACGATCGGCTGGGACAGTTCCGCGATCTTGCCCGCGACTTTCAGGGCTTCATCTTCCAGGTCGTCCAGGGGGACGATACGGCTGACAAGGCCTGAACGTTCTGCTTCTTCAGCACTCATCATACGGCCGGTAAGACACATTTCCATAGCTTTAGACTTGCCGACAAAACGGGTCAGGCGCTGCGTACCGCCGGCTCCCGGAATAGTGCCAAGCTTGATTTCCGGCTGACCAAACTGGGCGTTATC
>JAKSCD010000202.1 GCA_022360775.1 Sneathiellales bacterium
CGGACGGGGCTTCCGGGCGCGGTCCTGCGTCTGGAATTGCTGCATTTGGCGCGTTCAGCTCATCGGCCAGGGCCTGCAAGGCGGCTATCGCATCCTGATCCGGGCGGGAGAGGGTGACAAATCGGGTGCCTTCAGCATATTGAGTGGAAGGCTGACCGGGATAGGCGAAGAAACTGACCGGGGGTTTGCCGCCCACCAGAATAATATGCTTGAAGGACGCGAGCTTTTTTCGGGCAAGCTCGGAGACATAAGGGACCCTGTGAAGCGGAAGCCTGCCGTTTCCGCGTGCGAAATGTGAGGCTGTGAAATCACCCATCAGCTTGGCGCCAGTGGCTTCCGAAATCCTGTGGGCAAGCTTTTGTCCTTCAGCAAAAACACCCTGTCCTGCGAGCAGGATCAGGGTTTCTTCACCGCTCCTGAGTACTCTTGCCGCTTTTTCAACTGTTGATGGATCGAGGGGAGCAGAAGTTGTGTCCGGAAGCGGAGCCGCTTCCACACCGCCGTCGTCCCAGCAGGTATCGGAAGGCAGGATAAGCGTAGCAATCTGCCCGGGATAGGCTTTTGACGCCTGTACGGCCTGGGCTGCATCTGAGCCGACATCTTCTGAGCGGCTGCTGGTTCTCACCCATCCTGAAACTGCTTTTGCCATACTGTCCGTATCGGCGGTGAGCGGGGCATCAAGGGGGCGGTGATAAGTGGCCTGGTCCCCCACGATATTAAGGATTGCGCTGCGGGCCCGGCGGGCATTATGCAGATTGCCAAGACCATTGGCGAGGCCGGGTCCACAATGCAGCAATGTGGAAGCCGGTTTGCGGGCCATGCGATAATAGCCATCTGCCATGCCGGTCACGACATTTTCCTGCAATCCCAGCACGCATTTCATACCGGGGATCTGGTCAAGTGCCGCCACAAAATGCATTTCACTGGTTCCGGGATTGGCAAAACAGGTATCGACACCTGAGGAAAGAAGGGTTCTGACGAGACTTTCTGCACCGTTCATTATTGTTATCCTTTTCTTTTTTGCAGGATATATGCTGCATCTGCATTGCACAGATGAGGGTCCTTCCTTCAAAGATTAAGAATGCGCTCTTGCGTTACTTGTCTTGAAAAGGACTGATATCGATTGCGAAATACCGTTCGCCATACAGGCGCATATGACGAGCGGCAGGGTACCCCAGGGATATTATCGGTTTTAATAGACAAAGCAATCCGCTTTGTTGGATCAGGCGGCTTTACTTCCGGAGGTTTTTGTCTTCGAGTTAAAACTCTGTTTCCAGTCGGTTGTCTTGTCCTTGATATGTGGCGGTGCGGCCGGGCACATGGCACAGGCACTTTCCGGCCCCTTGGAAAGAAAGGCTCGCATTTCCTCGGGACTGGCCTCAAGTCCGAGGCTCTGGTAATTCAGATACGGATGCCAGTCTGGATCATCCAGGAGATCAAATTTTTCAAGCTGCATTTCCAGATAAGCCAGAGGCCCGCATTTCCAAAGTCTGTTTTCGTGCAACTGCATACAGTTTTTTGCAGAACAATGCTTCCAGCTTTCCTGAGGAGCACCGTCCTGATAGGGCTTCATCGTGGCCCCGGTTCCATGGTAATTTTTTGTCCAGACTTCAGTGACATCTGTTTCCATCAGGTCGATACCGCTTTCTTCACGATGTTTACGGATGGCGGCGCGGATGGGGTCTGTTTTTGCGCGATATGCAAGGTCATTGGAGTGAATAGACATGGAGAGACGCGCGTTGGTATCCTTCATGGCTTCAAACAGAAGAGGATGCCGGTCCAGAAAATACCCGTTAGTCGTAATAAAGATGGATGTGTCCGGCCAAACCTCACGCGTAATATACAAAAAGGAAATCAAATCCGGGTGAAGCGTTGGTTCGCCGCCCAACAACCGCATCTTCTGGGGTTTGATTTTTTTTGCCCAACCTGTAATCCAGTCTCTATAGGTCGCAGGGTCAAGCCTGCCAGAATGATTGTAGTTGCTGTAATGCTTGCATCCGTCGCAATGCAAGTTGCAGGTATGCACTACATGGACTTCGAGTGCCTGGGTCACAAACAGACCCTCTTGTTCGTCAACGAGAATACTCATTTTACAGACTTGCCTTTATTATGGCTAATATTACGGAATATATGTCATTGGTAAATCTGGGATGCGAAAAAGTTATGTCTAGAAGAATCTGAACAACCTTTTTAAAAAAGTCTTTTAGTGTTTATCGATCACTTATCTGGCTATAACACTGGAATGGCCTCTTCAAAAGAGATATGCACACGGATTTTGTTTTAAATTCAATTTCCAGTGACTTTTTTCACAAATCTATCACAGTGACGTAAGGGCAAAATTCACCATGTGAGTGCTGATTATGCACGTCACCCTTTGTCCTGGACGCTTTTTCTCCGCGTCATCCGGAACCCGGCTCTTCCCCACAGGAAAGATATAGATGCGAATAGTTCTTATTACGTATTGAAAATAAGAATGATTAGCGTTACTACAATTAGATTTCGCAAATCCCCTTCTCGCGCGTTTTAAATATTTTAGGAGTTTCACCATGAGAAAACTGTTGTTTTCTGCAGCCTGCCTTTCAGCATTGCAGATAAGCGCGCCTGTTGCCGCAGAAGAGGAAAGTTATCCAAAGCTGTCGGGGGAACTGGCCATTGAGGTTCAGGATGACTGGACTTTTTCATCCGATGATGAAGAAGCGGAGCTCAATGATTTGTACCCGACGCTGACCCTGGCGACAAAACTGGCATTTAACGAAGCGTTTTCCCTAAATCTGGAAGCCACGCTGGAACCGGTCGAGGATGCGACAGATGACCGGGCGTTTGAAGATCTGGGCGGCTTTATCAATATTCTGACCGCCAATTATGATAACGAGCACTTTTCGGTCTATGTCGGTAAATTCACGCCAAATTTCGGGCTCGCCTGGGATGCGACACCCGGTCTTTATAGTGACGATATCAATGGGGATCTGGAACTCGCCGAAATGCTGGGATTTGGCGGGGAAATTCCGTTTACGCTGGCAGGGGAGCATGCCGTTAGCGGCAGTATCTTTTTTGCTGACACCACATTTCTCAGCGATTCCGCCGGAAAAAGCCGGGGACCTCTTGACGAGGATGATGGTGGTCCAGCCAATACCGAATCTCTCTCCTCATTTGCACTGGCGCTTAATGGCGCATTTGAAGCGCTTCCCGGATTTGATTATCACCTCGGCTTCAGCGCGCTTGAAGAAGGAGATGACGGGGACGAGGCGCAGCTTGGATATGTGGCTGCCGTTCAGTATTCCCATGAAATTAGTGATGGCGTAACGCTTACTCCATTAGTGGAATATGCCTATCTGGATAATGCGGGCGGTGTGGACGGAGACAGTGCCAGATACCTGACAGGTGCTCTCGGGCTTGAATTTGGAAAATGGGCGGCCGCGGCGACTTATCAGCGGCGGGATACGGAGAGCGGCGGCGCAGATACCGATGATTATGTGGCGGCTTTCACCCTGGGATACAGTTTCGATTTTGGTCTCGGACTTTCCGCGGGGTACCGGTTTTCAGAAGAAGACAATGTGGATAACCGGGGCCTTGGTGTCATGGCCGAATATGTAATTGAATTTTAGGAACAGGACGATCTGATGAAGACATTAAAAACTCTCGGTGCAGTTGCCGCTATTCTGGCATTTTCCAGTTTCCCGGCTGCTGCAGGGGCGGCAGATAAATCAGCTGTTGTTCAAAATTATGCAAATATTGCTGAAGCAATCTTTGAGGATAGTCTGCTAACAGCACAAGCCTTGAAAGCCAGTGTTGCCGACCTTGTTTCAAATCCGACTGCCGCCAGCCTGAATGCCGCTCGCGCCGCCTGGATTGCAGCACGGGAACCTTACCAGCAAAGCGAGGTTTATCGTTTTGGCAACAGTCTTGTGGATGAATGGGAAGGTAAAGTGAACGCCTGGCCGCTGGATGAAGGTCTGATTGACTATGTTGATGGCTCTTACGGAAAAGATTCTGATGAGAACGCACTTTACACAGTCAATGTGATTGCCAATCGCACGCTGACCGTCAATGGCAAATCAGTGGATGCGGCAAAAATCACCCCGAAACTCCTGGCGGATACCCTGCATGAAGCTGAAGAGGTCGAGGCTAATGTGGCCACGGGCTATCATGCGATCGAATTCTTGCTTTGGGGGCAGGATCTGAATGGAACAGGCGCAGGCGCCGGAAACCGGCCTCATACTGA
>JAKSCD010000201.1 GCA_022360775.1 Sneathiellales bacterium
AGGATCAGAACATGGGGCAGGGGATTGGAATAGACGACACTGCTATCGCCTTCAATCAGGATCGGTGCTGTGCCCCCCTCGATTTTTCCGAGGGTAATATAGAAAAGAAAGACAGAAATCTGAAACAGGGACAAACCGATCATTTTCTTGATCAGATTGCTCCGGCTCATGACGGTATAGAGGCCAATCATCAATAAAATGACAAATACCCAGTAATTGAAGTGATCAAAAAACATACATATTGCCCCTAGTTGATGTCCTTCCCACGTCCCTCGGCTCGTCCTGCAAAGCCATAGAAAATGGCAAGCATGGCGGCAGTGACAGTAATTCCAACGCCCAGCTCGACCAGCAGGATGCCCAAATGCTGACCCGCGACCGGATCAGATCTGAGGACATTGTAATCAAGGAAGTTCCCCCCGTTCATCATACTGACAACACCAACACCACCATAAAGCAACACACCTGCTGCAATCAGATACTCGACAACACGTTTGGAGATGATTTTCTTGGTGAGGTGCAGGCCGAAAATAAGTGAATAGAGTACAAAGCCCGCTGCGAGAATAACGCCCGCCTGGAAGCCGCCTCCGGGTCCGAAATCCCCGTGAAACTGGACATAAAATGCGAAGAGCAAAATAAACGGGATCAGGAGCTTTGAAACCACATGGGGAACCAGATCATGAGGGCTTCCAAGCTTTTCAAGTTGTTCTGCGGTTGCGGTCTCTGAGGTCTGCTCCCCATCCTGCTCTTCACGGCGGCGAAGCTGGCTCAGGATCAGGAGAACGCCGATACCTGCTGTAAAGATAACGGTAACCTCGCCGAATGTATCGAAACCGCGATAACTGGCCAAGACAGAAGTGACGATATTGGGAACATCTATTTCCTCGCCGCTTTTATTGACATATCGATCGGTTACAGGACTGGTTTGAACCGGAGTGTCGGCAGCGCCGACGATGGGCATGCGGTCATCAAGGGTCGCATAAAACAGGATCCCGCCAACAGCCAGAGACAATAGAAGCGGCACAACCGTTCTTTTGGCACTTTCCTTTTCCTTTGAGCCGACCAGCGCAAGTGTCCCAAGATAAAGGACAGTACTGATCCCAGCGCCAACAGCGGCTTCCGTAAAGGCGACATCAACGGCATCCAGGGTCACAAATATAAGGGCCATGATGAAACTGACGGCGCCAAGCAGCATGGTTGCGACAAACAGGTTGCGCACATAAAGAACGGCAAGCGCACCGGCAACAAGAAGGAACATCAGGAAAATATCGATAAACTCACTCATTATTTTCCTTCCTCCTTCCCGTCAGTATTTTCATCTGCATCGGTATAGCCATCAACCACAGGCTTCAGTCCCGCGACAAAAGAGGCCTGGGCAAGGGCATAGGTCGCTGTCGGGCTGGTGAAAAACAGAAATGCGACTATCATCATCAATTTTACCACGACCAGCCAGTCATCTGCCTGCAAGGCGAGACCACCAAAGATCAGAAAAGTTGCCAGCGTGTCAGCCATTCCACCCGCATGGATCCGTGTATAAAGATCCGGGAAACGGACCAGGCCAAAGCCGGTGATCAAAATGAAGAAGCACCCTCCCAGCATCAGCGCCCATGTCAGGATATCGAGAACAAGATCCATTATTGCTCTCCTTTGGGAGTGCCGGAAAGGCCGCCGCGCAGGGTACCGAATTTGAAGTATTTCAAGACTGCCAACGTGCCGATAAAATTCATAAGGGCATAAACAAGGGCCAGATCGAGAAAGTCCGGGCGCCCGTTTAGAAATCCGACAACAGCAATCAGCAGGACAGTCTTGGTACCGATCGCGTTTACGGACAGGATCCGGTCATAGGCTGTTGGGCCTAATATTGCACGGCCAAGCGCCATGGCGACACTAACCAGAATGGCAATCGCCGTTACAGCAAAAATACTCATCCTTCCCCCATTACTTTAGTTACTCGTTCATCCATTTCCCCGGATTTAACGCCGTCAGCGGTTTCCTTGGTCAGAGCATGAACAAGGACGGTATCCTCATGAAGATCTACTGTTACTGTGCCAGGGGTCAGAGTAATGGAATTTGCATAGACAACCTTGCCAAGGTCACTGGTCTGGGTGGCTTTTATTTTAAACATGCTTGGCTGCAAATATTGTTTTGGGAACAGAACACATTTTGCAACGTCAATATTGGATTTGACGATTTCCGCAAAAAGCCAGAACCAGTAGGCGAAGATTTGCGGGCTCAGATGCAACGGGAAACCTTCTTTATCCAGAACATCCATCCGCCTGGCAATGAGGGCAACAAGAAGGCAGGAAGCGGCACCAAACCCCAATATAAGAGTGTTGTCGTAGATGCCTGAAAGAAGAAGCCAGGCAATCACTAGGACAATGATCAGGCTAATTGTTCTCAAGATAAGTTCCTTATCCCCTCCGGGCGCGCCCGGTCCATGACGTTTTTTGGCATCAGTGTATGCCATGAGAAGCGTGTTGCTGCAAGATATAAGGGGATCGCAATTTCACTATTCAAGATTAAGGGGAAAATCCCGGAAAATATAAAATGAGGATGTTTCAGATTCGAATCAAAGTGAGTTTATTTTTTAGATTCTTGTTTCAAAAATCACCAGATTCGACAAAAAGACTACGACTTTTACTTCTATTACGCTTGATTTATCTATTTCATAAATATAATACGTGTGTTACAAGTATTCATATTCTCGTATATAAATGCGAAAATTCAAACGTATACAAACAAACCACCAGTTTGGGACGAAATTAAGGTTAATCAATCGTTGAACTTTAGAGAAACGTCATGTTAGGTTAATTTCTCTGTGTGGGGGCATTTTGTATATATTTCGGGTGGGAGTAACCTATGTCAGCTAAAGTTGAACCATTACGTAACGACCAAGAGTTTTCTACCCCTATTGAGCAGAAAGAAGAATCCTTTGAACTTAAAGGCCGCGTGAAGTGGTTTAACACGATAAAGGGTTTCGGATTTCTTACACCGGAAGATGAACCCGGTGACATATTTCTCCACTTGTCTTGTCTAAGGGAGGCAGGACATGAATATGTGGCTGAAGGGGTGACAGTGAGTTGTGAGGTCGTCCGCAGGGCCAAGGGGCTGCAAGCCATTAAAATCCTGGATATTGATACGTCTACGGCAGTTCCATTTCAGCCTCGGCCACCAGAGCCTAATAATGTGGCAAAGCACCCGGCCATTCAGCCGCAAGGTGATTTTGTTGAAGCAGAAGTGAAATGGTTCGATCCAGTGAAAGGCTACGGCTTTATGACGAGGGGTGAAGGAACACAGGATATCTTCATTCACATGGAAACACTCCGCAGGGAAGGTGCATTGCCAATCCAGGCGGGACAGAAACTTCAAATTCGGCTGGGAGACAGCCCAAAAGGTCCGCAAGTCGCAGAAATCGACATTCAAAGACCTTGAGCTAAAGTGGATAAGCAAGTCTGATAGGGTACTAGACTTAATCGGGAGAATACCAAACTTGGTATAGACGGGTGCGCAAAAGGGGCCTCAGGTTGCAAGACCGAGGCCCCTTATCTTTTGGGGTTATTTTATCTCTATCGCGTATTTATCGACTGCTTCCACTTTTTTGATCAGTCCGGATTTCTTCAGGAAATCAGCAAAGCGCGCATATCTGTTTGTATCCAGTGCCGCTGGTCGCAAGGCAAAGCGCGGAAGGGTGTCGCGCCAGGCACGGCGGTTTAACTCGTCATCCAGATCCTTGTGATTTTTGATGAACAGCTTCCATGCATCTCCAGGATGATTGATGATATATTGCGTTGCTTCTTCGAGGCTTGCCAGGAAAGGCTTAAAACGCTTGTCGTCAAGATTTGCTGTATTGGCGACAATGATCAACTCGTCATATGCAGGTACGCCTTCTTCTTCAGGATAGAAGGCTTTACCGGAATGCCCTTCGATATCCATCTGGTTCAGTTCAAAATTCCTGAAGGCGCCAATGACCGCATCGACCTTGCCGGCGAGCAAAGATGGGGACAGGCTGAAATTCACGTTAATCAGTTCGATATCCTTAAGAGACAGCCCGTGCTTGCTCAGCATGGCGCTGAGCAGTGCGTCCTCAAATCCACCAACGGAGAAACCGATTTTCTTTCCTTTAAGGTCGGCAAGGCTCTGGATCGGTCCATCTTTCAGAACGACCAGACTGTTCAATGGGGTGGCGACCAGTGTTCCAATACGCTTGAGCGGCAAGCCTTCAGAAACCTGCACATGAAGCTGAGGCTGATAGGAAATGGCAAGCGGCGCCTTTCCGGCAGCTACCAGCTTGGGAGGATCATTCGGGTCTGCTGGTGCTATGAGTTCAACATCCAGGCCGTTCTTTTTGAATATCCCTTTTTCCTTTGCGACAATAAGCGGAGCATGATCAGGATTGACAAACCAGTCCAGCAGAACTGTCAGTTTTTCATCTGCAGCTGCCAGTTTTAGCGGCAAAAGAAAGGCCAGGAAAATGGCCATAAATTTAAGTTTCATTGAAAAACTCCATTATAAGGGATCACATCAAATTTTGATCGGTTTGCCAGTTAATGGCTTTGCGCAGACAAAAATCCATCAGGTAATAGAGGCTGACTGCCATAAGCGTGAGGATCAACAGAGCGGCAAACATCAAGTCAGTCTGCATGCGTCCGTTTGCATGAAGCATCAGATATCCAAGCCCTGATGAAGAACCAACCCATTCTCCGACCACAGCGCCAATGGGAGCCACGGCAGTGGCCACCCGAATACCTGAGGCAAGGGATGGGAGGGCGAACGGAATACGGATATAGCGATACTGGCGAATTTGGTTAGAAATCCTGCTGGTCGATCCTGCCTGAATTACAGCGGCCATATCTCTCCACGCAGTGGGCGTTCTGTTAAGACCGTCAGAGAAACCAACAGTGACGGGGAAATAAATAATCAATGTTGCCATCACCACCTTTGAGGTGATGCCATAATCAAACCAAAGCACAAGCAAGGGTGCGATCGCAAAAACCGGCAGGGCCTGGCTGGCGATTAAAAGAGGCATAACCCATTGACGAACCGGCTGATACATTGAAATCAGTAAAGCCGATATTATACCGCCGATAATCCCGAAAAACAGGCCCAGACCGATTTCAAGAGCTGTTGTCAGGCTATGTTGAAACAGGATGTCATATCGTTCTGAAAAGCTGATCAGAACATCCTGAGGGGAGGGCAGAATAAATTTTGGTAAATCATTGATTTTTGCAATGACAGCCCAAAGGGCAATTAACCCGATAAAGGTTGTCATTATTCTGATGAGACGCATTACCAGTCTTCCTCGGTCAGGCCAAGCTCGTAAAGAATACGATCAATCGCCGCTTGGTACTGGGCTTCGGTCGCCTGCCTCGGAGGCTGATTGTGGGGCGAAATCGGATCGGATAAATTCACAGGTCTGTCCCTCATGATATAAATCCTGTGTGCCACACGAAGCGCTTCCAATGGATCATGAGTGATCATCAGGACAGTCCGGTTCTTCATCATGGAAACAAACCGTTGTTGCAACCGGTACCGTGTGATTGCATCAAGTGCGGAAAAAGGCTCGTCTACAAGAACAATTGGATGTTCCCCCATGAGAGTGCGGGCGAGAGCGATACGCTGTCGCATGCCGCCAGAGAGCTTGTCTGGGCGATCATACCGGTATTCCTGAAGGTCCAGATCCTGAAGGAAGCTCTCCGCCTTTTCATAGGCAGCTTTTTCGCCCTTTAACTTATCTCCGATAACAATATTCTCGATTACAGAGGCCCAGGGCAGCAAGAGATCGCGCTGATCCATATAGGCAAGTCTGTCTTGTACCGGCTTGCCATCTGTCGCGTTTATTGCGCTTCCTTCAGCAAGGGGAATGAAACCGGCAATCGTTTTCAGGATTGTTGTTTTGCCAACACCGCTTGGCCCCAGAATACAGGTAGTCTTTCCTGCCGGAAGATCGAGTTCAAAATCAGAGAATAACGTGCGTTTTCCAAAGGCAAACTGTGACAGGGAAATATGTAGCCCAGGCGCTTTTTCCTCACCCAAAAGGGTTCCATTCGGAAAGGCCCTATATATATTCAGATCGTCTTCTTCGGTAGAAGAGGGAGATGTATCGTCAACAACCATTTACTCGTTCCTACGCAGGTTCTAGCCTGATCAGGTAACGGGGTCGTTCCGATATGGAACCTCTCAGCACTTCCGGCTCCCCCCGAGGCGGGTTCACTATAGGGAAATTTAGGCGTATGGCAAAGAAGAATAATTCAGCGAGATTTTCAGTTTTTTTGCTGATTTTTGTCATAGGGGTTTTTGCGGAAAATATCTCTCATGCTGAGCAGCTCATTATTAAAACAGCAGGACGGGAGATAGCTATTGATATTGAACTTGCAGATACCGAGGAAGAACGGAGCCGTGGTTTGATGAACAGAGACCAACTGGCCGATACATCCGGTATGTTGTTTGATTTCAAGCGCCATGCGCCGGTTGCCATGTGGATGAAGAATACGAGAATTCCATTGGATATGATTTTTACCAATCACCTCGGCGAAATTTTATTTATTCATGAAAATGCGGAACCTTTTGATCTAACAATCATTCAGCCTCCCATGCCTATCTATGCGGTTCTGGAGGTGAATGCCGGATTTGTCAAAAAACAGAAGGTGCAAATAGGTGATCGACTGGTTTACACTTTGTTCGATCGATAGATCGATGAGATGAGTAATGGGGACGACCAACAAGAATGAAAAACAAAAAAGAATTTTCCCTGCCTGAAGGATTTTCTGAAGTTACAGGATTTGCAGCCTTTGCGACACGTAATGGCCCGTATTTTGAGAAAGTTGTCGACGAGAGTAAGGTGATCCGCGCCTTTAGATCGGATCGGCGCCATTTAAATGGCGTACAATATGTTCATGGTGGAATGCTGATGAGTTTTATGGATTCAGCCCTTGCCAGAACAGTGCAGCATAATACCGGCAAGAGATGTGTTACTATTAAAATGAATTCCGAATTTCTCGCTCCCGTTCGGGAGGGAGACTGGATAGAGGCGCATTGTGAACTTGTAAGAGATACCCGGTCCATTGCCTTTGTCCGGGGAATATTGAAGGTTGGGCGCCGAAATGTCTTTAAAGCGGATGCATTGTTTCACTATATCAAGAAAAACTGATCCTGTTTTTTTGCAAAAAAATGAAAAAAATTGAAACAAGCTCTTGCAGGCATGGTTCCAATGGTGTAGATCATCGCCACCGACGAACGGGGCATAGCACAGCCTGGTAGTGCGCTCGCTTTGGGAGCGAGAGGTCGCAAGTTCGAATCTTGCTGCCCCGACCAACAAAAAGCCTTTCAAGATCAAAATCTTGAAAGGCTTTTTTGATTCTCTAACTGGAAGCGCGGGATGTTTTTATGAACCTGACACAGCTCTTTCATAAAGACATTTTAGAAGGTTTATATCTCCGGGCTGGAAAAACCGTCTTTTATTTGTCGCTTTTTCACAATAAATTAGGGCATACACCCTGTTTGCAGTGGGAGGCATTATGAAGGGTACGAAAAAAAAGGTCCTCGCAAGTGCGTTTGTCGGGCTTGGATTAGCGATATCTAGTTCAGCCGCATGGGCAGGTTCCATCACCGGATTGAAACCGGCAAGTCCGCAACCCGCGGCAGACGCGTTAAAACCAGGTTTGGCTGTTCAATATTATGGCGCAAAATTCAACAGTATTCGTCAGCTTGTTGAATGGATGGATTATGAAAAGGGCAAGGCTGGAAAACCGATCCCGATGCTGAATTACCAGGTAGGGCAGGGAAATGTCCTCACCTCTACAACAACAGATCTTATTGGTGCGGATATAACCGGCTTTATCAATTTCGAAAGGTCTGGAAATTACACTGTCATGGTACATTCCAATGATGGCGTACGTCTTACCATTGGAGATAAGCTGGTCCATGAGGATCCTGAAGTTCATGCGGATCGATTTTCTGATGAAATAACGCTTGAGATTTCAGAGCCAGGCTGGTATCCGGTGCGTGTTCTTTATTTCGAAAAGAAAAACACGGCGACACTGGAACTTTACTGGGACCCTCCAGGGCCTGAGGAAATTGATCTTGTGCCGGCGAAAGCGTTCGCACATATCGGGAAATGATGTGACATGAGTCTGAAAGCTAGAATTTACAGGCCTGCTAAAAATGCCATGCAGTCCGGGCGCCGTAATATGAAAAAGTGGCGTCTTGACTATTCACCTGTTGCCGCTCGTTCAGGAGACCCCCTGATGGGATGGACAGGGTCGAAAGACATGGCCTCTCAGGTCAGCCTGAAATTTGAAGATAAAGAAAGCGCAATTGCCTATTGCGAAGAAAACGGTATTGAATACACAGTCTTTGAACCCAAGGAACGTAAACTCAATATCAAAGCCTATGCTGACAACTTTGCCTCCAACAGAGTACTCGGCTAGGCCATAACAGAATTCCAGGCCCCATAGCTCAGCTGGATAGAGCAACAGACTTCTAATCTGTAGGTCGTACGTTCGAATCGTACTGGGGTCGCCAATTATGCAAAGGGCTGGCAGAATTGATCTTTCTGCCAGCCCTTTTTGATGAGTTATGATTTATTTCTGCTTATCATGTGCTAATGCGATTTTCAGAATACGGCCTTCTGGTCTTCGGGGTTGTTTCTATCAAATTTGGCGAGTTCATCGGTCTCGTAACTATCCACTGTAAAACCGTTCTTTTGTGCGTGTTTTGTTGCAAGATCTTTCGTATGGTTGCGCCGAAGGGTTCTGTAATTGCTACTGTTGAAGATCCGTTCATAATTTGCCCAGGCAATACAGTTTGATGCAATTCTGTATTTTTTGGCTCCTCGTGTTGCAGCAATATTGTCCTTTTTACAGGAGGTGCTTCTCACTTCATCTTTAGTGGGATTGCCTGCAGAAACGCTTTCCCCTTTTGCCGCGGGTAGGAGATGAAAAAGCCAGTCATACATATGGATGTTTTTCGCATGGGAAGAGCGTGCGACATCACTGGCTTCGTTAGCAAAATATTGTTTGATATGGCGCCGTATAGGGGATTCTTCATTGAAATCATGATTGAGCTTACGCGCTATTTGACCCTCAAGGAATGTCTGATAATAGGTGTTTTCCTTATTTTCGTCCTTCGTTGTTGTATCGGGTGACAGGGAGTCTGAGCCCAGCAAAAATCGATCTGAATGATCAATAAATAAATTCAGCCACTTTCCGGCAAGTTCTTCTGTTTCGAGAGCTTGATTGAGTATTTTATACCCCACATAATCCCAGGATATATCCATATATAAATTCGGATGAGCCTCAAGAAGCGATCTAAGCTGATCAGCATGACTGGCAGCGGGGTTCACGTAACGGCCAATGCCGGTATGAGCCCAGATAACAGGAGGTGTGGTTGTTACATCGACAGCAATATCGCCTGCTTCATTATTATCGTGCACAGCATCATCTTCAGCACCATCAGCAGGCGCATTGTTATCTTGTGGCGGTACGAGCTTGGCTTTTAAGTCATCGAGCAGGTTCTTGAGGTTACCGTAATTGCTTTGGTGAAAATGCTCTCTTGAATCTGCTGTGCCGATATCGTTGTGGAGGATTGTTATCAGCCCTCTTTTTGCAACACCTACCAGCGTTTCGAGCAAGGCGGGATCTGTAAGGGTTGCTGCACCTCCCGCAACTTTACTGGAGACAAATTCCTTGTGAATTGTAAATTCACCAACACCTTTAAAAATACCCGGATAAGCGGCCATAACTGAATCAATGTGATCCAGTGCCCGCATGTCAGTTGGATTAAATCCCGTAATCATGCCATCGAGAATTCGGTTCATCGTATCTTTTTTGAAAGGCGTTAATTGTTCTGCATCTCCATCTTCATCTCCATCCTGTTCCTGCTCGCGCTTGTAATTCTCCCGGTTATCGAGAATATCCCCGATCAGAAGATCCGTTGCGCTGAAATAATAAAGAGGTTCATCCGATTGCAAGTAATAGTAAGGATGTCTTTCGTCGCCGCCATAACTGTCAGTATTCAGGCGACCTTCCAACAATTCGTCTCCTTGTTTCTTATCTTCCCTGCCATGCCATCTTTGCTGGAGAGGAATACCAAAAACTGTGGTGCGGGAAACACCTGCTTCGATCATGATTGTTTCGAGATCTTTTAATGATGTTCCGCGCTGCACATAGTTGTAGAGATGGAAATGTGCGTCATGATAGGTGAGTGGTTTATATGAGTCAGCCCATCCAGAAAAGCTTAGAAGGCTACCCGCAAATATCGTTCCTATGAGGAGTGATTTCTTAAGCATTATGAACCTCACATAATTGTGGTTAAAAGAGTCACATCTGCTCGCAAGGGTAGAAATCAACAATTCACTAAACATTTGAAGACCACGGTATGCTGGAATGGCCGGTATTGTGGTATTTTGTATTCCTCTTTTGGGAAGAGCGGGGAGGTAGGATGGAGGAAAAGGCCAGGCAACAGATCCTGACAAAAAAATCGATCCTTTTGCTCTGCTGCGAGCTAGCAGTTTTTGTCAGTTTGCTTTTGTACCCCGCAGGGAGAGTTATCTGGCTGGAAGGATGGATCTTTATCGGGATTGTTTTTGTAAATACCTTCTGGATTTCCTGGTGGCTTTACCGGAATGATCCGGAGTTATTAAAAGAACGGCTTCGGTTCTCCATTCAGAAAGAACAGCCCTTTTGGGATAAGTTGCTGATATTACTTTTTATAGTTGCCGGGCTTGCCTGGTGTATAATCGCTGGACTGGATGCAGAACGCTTTCGCTTTAGTATTCTTCCGCCAATCCTGAAAATTTTGGGTGCAGGACTTCTTCAGGCCGGATTTCTTTTGCAACTCAGGTCATTCGAGGCCAATCGGTTTCTGATAGCCATCGTCTCTTATCAGCAGAAGAGAGGGCATAAACTTGTCGAACATGGTCCCTATCGGGTGATCCGGCATCCCTTTTATACGGGAATGTCACTGATGATGATCGGTGGGGCCTTGCTTTTGGGATCCTGGATGGCGCAGCTGATTAGTTTCCTTATGATCGGCCTGCTTATGATCCGTATCCAGCAAGAGGAAAAGCTTCTGATGCAGAATTTGCAAGGATACAGGGAATATCAGCAAAAAACATCCTTCAGGCTTATTCCATATCTATGGTGATCAGTGGAGCAGTTCTTTATTCTGCTGAGGCATATCAAAATGGGAGATATTGTCCTGATCCGGATTATAATTTTGCCGTGCAATGGCAAGGGCTTCCTCTCTTAGCGGAAGGAAGAGTTTGGTTGCCTTGAGAGTATCTGCCCACTGCTTGATAATCGGCAGGGAGACACGGGTCGCAGTCGGTTCCAGAAAATAGGAAAGAAGCGGGGCAGGGGCATAGGCATTTTGATGCTGTGCTAACGCAATGGACTGAAGGATCCGCCATTCATCAGCGGAAATTCCATCACAATGCAGACACCGTACATCAATTGCGCGGCAATTTGCAGAGACCATTAGTGTCAGGAAATTTTCCAGATGCAGATAAGCTTCTTCACATTTGGCAAGCCTATAGGCGTCGTTAAGAAGGATGTGAACAGACTGGCCTTTGCGGCAACCCTCTGCCCATAGCCGGACACTCCAGAGTGTGAGCTGTTCTGGAAAGGACAGATGTGTAAGTCGGTCGGGAAGAGGCTGCATATTGGATATCTGAATTTAAATAATGGTTAAATTGAAAATGATAATCATTCGCAATAAAGTCAAGTATTAAATTCAATCCATACATATAAATGCTTTTAAAGGAGCCGACATAAAAGAACCGCCGGATACCAGGGGGACGGATCCGACGGTTCGCAACACAGTGAAGGAAAAGGGTTGAGAGCCTTGGTCTTCACTATGATCTTGAAGTCCTGTCTAGTTATGATGCCTTGGACTGGATGTAATTTTCAAGACCCATTTTGTCAATAAGACCAAGCTGTTTTTCCAGCCAGTAAGTGTGGTCTTCTTCAGTGTCTTCCAGAAGGCTGACAAGAATTTCCCGGGACTGGTAATCCATTTCCTCTTCACAAATCTTGATTGCTTTTCTGAGGGCGGCACCAACGGTCAGTTCGGATTTGAGATCATTTTTCAGCATGCTTGGCACATCTTTGCCAATCATCAATGGATCCCGAGCACCAACCTTTGGAGTTCCCTCAAGGAAGAGAATACGTTCGATCAGTCTTTTAGCATGCTCCAGTTCTTCCTCAAACTCATGATGCAGACGTTCATAAAGTTCCGTCAGGCCCCAGTCATTATACATTTCTGAATGGACAAAATACTGATCTGCTGCAGTCAGCTCTCCCTTCAGGAGTTCGTTCAATTGGTCTAAAACCTTTTTGCTACCCTTCATGATAATCTCCTAGGATGCGCTTGACTGAATGTAATTTTTCTCGCCCATGGACTTGATCAGGCCCTGCTGGGTTTCCAGCCAGTCGATATGTTCTTCCTGGTCTTCCTGAATATCTGTGAGCATGTCACGGGTGACGTAATCCTGTTTGTCCTCACAAAGAGCAATGGCTGCTTTCTGAGCGCCATGGCAGGCCTCATCCATCTTCATGTTACAATCAATGATTTCACCAACTTCTTCACCGATAAGAAGTTTTCCAAGGTCTTGAAGGTTTGGAAGGCCTTCCAGGAACAAGATCCGCTTGATGACCTTGTCAGCGGACTTCATTTTGGCAATGGATTCCTTGTAATCCTTCTCTTCCAGTTCCTCCATGCCCCAGTCACCGAACATTCGGGAATGCAGGAAATACTGATTGATAGCAGTCAGCTCGTTTTTCAGCACAATATTTAAATGCTGAATAACCTGTTTATCGCCTTTCATATCTTCTCTCTCCCTCAATCCAATGCAGGATTTTTATAGTTTCAAAACTGGTTTGTAAAGGAAAAAAGTCAATAAAAACAATAACTTGCAACTAATTACAAGAGGCATTCCGAACAAATCTATTTCCGTTATTTCGTGTTTATCTCTATCAACTCAAAATATAGCTGCCGGATTTTCTTTATCATGGGACCTGCGGCCCCTTCGCCAATCTGCCGGCCATCAATTTCGGAGACGGGGGTCTGTGCACCGAAAGTCCCTGTAATAAAAGCCTCTTCGGCTTCATACGTGTCGGTGAGCGAGAAATTTCTTTCAAAGACGGGAATGTCATTGGACCGGCAGAGCTCTATTACTTTCTTGCGGGTGATCCCGTTCATGCAATAGTCGCCGGTAGACGTCCAGACTTCTCCTTTCCTGACAATAAAAAAGTTGCATCCGTTGGTCGTATTGACGAAGCCATGGGGGTCCAGCATCAGGGCTTCATCCGCGCCTGCTTTTTGCGCATGAATGCCGGCAAGTATGCAATTGAGTTTTGAATGAGAATTAAGCTTTGGATCCTGTGACATGGGCAGGCCGCGGACAACAGGAACCGTATGAAGCCTGATGCCCTTGTCGACGAGGTCGGTGCTCGGTTTCGAATGTTCCATAATGATAACGATCGTCGGACCGGACTGACTGAGGCGGGGGTCCTGAAAGGGTTTGACCTTGATCCCGCGTGTCACCATCAGCCGCGCATGAACATTATGGCTCATTCCATTAGCTGCGGCAGTTTCGTCAAGAGCGCGGATAAAGCCCTCTTTGGTGAGACCAAGATCCATATCCAGGGCTTTCGACGCACCGAACAAACGGTCGAGATGTTCATCAATAAAGGCCCATTTTCCATTATAGAGACGGATCCCTTCCCAAATCCCGTCTCCCAGCATAAAACCGGAATCATAGACTGAAACCGTTGCTTCCTGTTTGGGGACAATCTTGCCATTTACATAGATTTTCAGACTATCATTTCTGGTGTCTATTTCTGCGGCATGAGTGGAGTGATGCGGCTTTATCTGGTTCATGACTGACTGTCTCGCCTTTCCCTGAAAACTCGTTATCCCTAGCCAAATTCATTAGCAGGTTTGTAGTATCTGGTATATCCGCTTTCGTTGAATCCCCATAGCCTCAACAAAAAATAATATTTTTTAACCGGTTAATGATTCATATTTTTGAAATTTTTATGGTTCTTTTGATCTGAAACAAATTCATGTTTTAGAATACTGCTACTATTTATATAGGCAAATATCACTTAAATATTATGCCGTTTGGGTTGAATTTAGGAAAGATGGGAGAAACTTGCAAACTATTGTAATGTTTTAACAATTTTCAGGTTCGCGGGGCTTAACAGTTGTCTTGCAGACTGCTAGTTTCTCTGCGTGTTTTGAAGGAAAATTAAAAAAGAAAGTTCTCGGAATGCGTGCTCTACTCGTCGATAGGTCAGAAATTTGTAGAAACGGTTTCAAATTGGCATTGCAGGGTCGATTTGACGCATGCGATATCTGCGAGGCGAGTTCAATTGATGAAGCCCTTGAATGTATGGAAGATCATGGTGTGGATATTGTTTTGCTCACCCTGGATCAACGCATTGACATGAAGGACCCGAAAGTCATCCTGCTTCAGGAAAATGCCGGCAAAACTCCAGTTCTCGTTGTCGGTGATGCTGTCAATAAATCCTATGTCAATGAAATGCTGCACCATAATGTCAAAGGTTTTCTCGATCGGTCTGCAACGCAAGAAGTAACCATCGCAGCAATTCAGCTCGTTCTGGCAGGTGGGCAGTATTTCCCCCCGGAAGCTCATGAAAGTCAGCAAACCCAGATGAGAAGTGCCAACGAACCATCTGTGAAATTTGCTGAGGGAATAGGGCGTATCTTGACACCAAGACAGATAGAGGTCCTTCGGGCAATCTCTGAAGGGAAATCGAATAAAGCCATTGCGGATGAGCTCGGGATATCTCCGGGTACAGTAAAGGTTCATGTTTCTAATTTGATGAAAGACCTGCACGCAAAAAACAGAACGCAGGCTGTCTCAATTGCCAATAATCTGCATCTGCTGAAACACTAGCTTTTCAGGCTCTGGACCTTAAACCGTCTTAAAAATCTGTCGACTTGCCTGATGCCATTGGCTAAACCTTAAGACAGGGAGGTAAGTCCATGACAAGTATCCAGGATTTTGGTTCATTCGATTTCATCATTGTCGGGGCCGGTTCAGCAGGTTGTGTCCTGGCAAACAGGCTTTCTGCACATCCATCTAACAAGGTATTACTTCTGGAAGCCGGTGATCGGGACAGTTATCCCTGGATCCATATTCCTATCGGGTATCTTTTCTGTATGGGGAACCCGAAAACAGACTGGATGATGGTGACAGAGCCGGATAATGGGCTCAATGGGCGCTCCCTCAGTTATCCGCGCGGCAAAGTCCTTGGCGGATGTTCTTCGATAAACGGCATGATCTATATGCGCGGGCAGGCCCGTGATTATGATCAATGGCGGCAGCTCGGAAATACGGGCTGGGGCTGGGACGATATTCTTCCTTATTTCACCAAATCAGAACATTACCATGGCGGTGAAAGTGAGGTGCATGGAAGTGGAGGGGAATGGCGTGTTGAAAAACAGCGCCTCTCGTGGGAAATCCTCGATAGCTTTAGGGACGCTGCGGCGGAAATCGGGATTCCGAAAACCGATGATTTTAACCAGGGAAGTAACGAAGGCGCCGGGTATTTTGAGGTAAATCAAAGTGCCGGTATCCGCTGGAGTACAGCGAAAGCCTTTTTACGGCCCGCTGAAAAAAGAGAAAACCTGACCGTTCTGACAGGTGCGATGACAGATCATCTTATTCTGGAAGAGGGACGCATTGCCGGCGTTTGTTTTCGCTATCAGGGTAAAAAATCTGAAGCAAGAGCAGGAAAAGAAACGGTCCTTGCCGCGGGAGCGGTCAACTCGCCCAAAATACTGGAGTTATCAGGTATCGGGCGTCCGGATGTATTGGATGATTTTGGTATTCAGGTTCAGCATGCGCTGCTGGGTGTCGGGGAAAATCTTCAAGATCATCTTCAGATCCGGACCGTCTTTAAACTTAAAAACGCAGAAACCCTGAACGAGAAATCCCAGTCCCTCCTTGGCAAAGCGAAGATGGGGCTGCAATATCTTGTCAGTCAATCCGGCCCATTATCCATGGCGCCAAGCCAGCTGGGTATTTTTGCCAAAAGTGACCCCAGTCTGGAAACACCGGATCTTGAATATCATATCCAGCCATTGAGCACGGATAAACTGGGTGATCCTTTACATCCTTTTCCCGCAGTGACCGCATCCGTCTGTAACCTTAGGCCAGATAGCCGGGGGAGCATTCACCTGAAAAGCACCAATCCGGACGAGCAACCTGCCATAATGGCCAATTATCTCTCTGCGGAAACCGATAGAATGCTGGCATCAAAGAGTATTCGTCTGACCCGCCAACTTCTGGCTGCCAAGGCGGTTGCCAAATACGAACCGGAAGAATTCCTGCCAGGAGCCTCAATCCAGAGTGATGAGGAGTTGGCAGTTGAGGCGGGTAATATTGCCACAACGATTTTCCATCCTGTAGGCACCTGTAAAATGGGTGCTGATCCCATGGCTGTTGTTGATGACCGATTGCGCTTGCAGGGGATGACAGGCCTTCGAATTGTTGATGCTTCCATCATGCCGACAATAACATCTGGAAACACTAACTCGCCCGTCATTATGATTGCTGAAAAAGCGTCAGAAATGATCCTTTCCGACAACAGTTAATTTCTGCAATTGATAATAGTTCGCAATAGCTATTGACAATAGAATACGCAATTGATAGTCATTCCGAAAATGAGTGATGTTAATTGATGGACTATGAAAAAGCCAATGGTTGAAAAGATGACGCCTGACGTCCTGGAAAACCTGAAATCCGGGAAGGTAAGGAGTGATGATCTTTTTGGCGACAGTAAAGAGCTCATCATCATTCACGATAATCAGGAATACAGGATGCGAATTACCGGGAACGGAAAGCTAATCCTGACAAAATAATAAGGCTTGTTGCACGCCACCCAGCCAACGGAATTCCGACTAGCCAGGCAGCCAGCGATAAGAGCCCATAAAGTCAATATGAGGTACTCTTTATGCGTGGTTCTTTGCGCGTGGCTCTGCAGGCCGCGCTTTTATCGACGACTGTTCTGACACCTGCCTTTGCAGCAGACGAGCAACCCGTTACTACACTGGATACGACAACGGTTTATGCCACAAAAAGTGAGCAATCGACCTTCGATGTGCCGGCAATGGTCAATACCATTGATGCGGATGCACCTGGCAATGCAAATGCCGGTATGCTGCAGGATCTTATTGATCACCAGGTTGGCGTGGAGGTTTCAGGCGGGCCCCGGTCCAATGGACAGGTTGTCAACATTCGTGGGTATTCGGATGAAGCGATTATCACGCTAATAGATGGCCGTCGGCAACAATTCCCGACCGGCCATGATGGACGCCAGTTTGTCGATCCCTCGCTTCTGAAAACTGTTGAGATTGTTCGAGGATCTTCCTCCTCTATTTATGGCGGCGGTGGTATTGGCGGGGTTATTGCTTTCGAAACCAAGGATGCGGCCGATCTTCTGGAGCCGGGTAAAGATTTCGGAGCCTCTACGTCTTTGCTTTTCAGAACCGGTAATAATACGGTCTCTCCGAACGTGACGGCATATGGCCTGTTGGGTGATTTTGATCTGGTCGGTAGCCTGACCTACAAGCGTGCCGGGGATATCGAGCAAGGTGATGGCGGAGAACTTGAATCAAAAGACCGAATTTACAATGCGATCCTGAAAGGCGCTTACACATTTAGCGATTTTCATACAACGTCTCTCTCGGCGACTATCTTCAACAATGATGGTGAGGAGCCGAATAACCCTGCATCAACCGGAGATGTGATTGCCAAGGAAGTTTCTGATTATCAGTTTAGTTTCAAGTATGAGTATGAAAATCCTGAAGAGGATCTGATTAATCCCAAACTCCACCTTTATTATAATCTGACTAAAACGGATGAGCGTGATCTGGTTGGCGCCAATGCCGGACGGGTCCGCAGCAGAGATTTCGATACTCTCGGTTTTACTGCGGATAATCAAAGCCGCTTGAGCTTTGGAAATGATCACAATCACACATTTTCATACGGTATCGAAGCTTACCGTGATACATTGGAGCCTTCCAGCACGACAGGAACCTTTGATGGTGTTCCTGATGCCCAATCCGATACTTTCGGGATCTATATCCAGGATGAAATTGACATTCGCACGAGTGCAGGACAGTTCCTGATTATTCCCGCGGTCCGCTATGACCATTACAGCAGTGAAGACAATAACGGAAATGATCAAAGTGAAGGGGCATTCTCCCCGAAAATTGCTGTAACCTATAAGCCTGTTCCCGAATTTATGGTTTTCTCGAGTGTCGCACGCGCGTTTCGGGCACCAGCACTTATCGAAACCTATGCCACAGGTCTGCATTTTCCAGGGGGCGGTTTTATCCCGAACAACTTCTTTGTTCCTAATCCGGATTTGAAGCCAGAGACCGTCGATACTGTTGAAATTGGTGCCGGTGTGGATTTGAACAACGTCATTACTGAAAATGATGCTCTGCTTGTCAAAGGCTCTGTCTACCAAAGTTGGGGTAAGGATTTCATCGCACTCGATGTGGATGTCTTCGCCGGGACGACAGAAAATACAAATGTTCCCGATGCCAAACTTTTCGGCTGGGAGCTAGAAGGATCGTACGCCTATGGTCCATGGAACATCAGGACTGGCCTATCCTATGTTGAGGCAGAAAATGATGACACGGGTGAGTATCTCGCAAATTCCACTCCTGTCACTTTTGTAAGTGATCTCAGCTATACCGCTAAATCCATCGATAGCGTTATCGGCTGGCGCATGAAAGCGTCAGATGATGCGGATAAGGTGGAAGATGGCGGGACGCAAACTGACGGATACACGATCCATGATGTGTATTACCGGTACGCCCCGCAAGAAGGACAATTCCAAAACCTGACCTTCGACTTCTCCATCGAAAATCTCTTTGACACGGAATATGTGCGCAAGGGTGCGGTGGTCTTCGAAGAAGGTGTGAGCTTTAATGCAAGAGTAGGATATAAATGGTAGCGATTGCTGCTTCAGTTTCTGAAAAACCGGTTTTTGATGGGGTGAGATGGATTTTCTTTCTCGCCCTTTCGGTGCTTTTGAACATTCTCATTCTCGCCAATGTTGACATCAAATACAATGTCAAAGTCGTCGAGATACCGGAGCAGATCAGGGTGAGCTTTCGAAGCCTGGCCGGATCCGCGTCGGCTCCAGCACCTTCGGAAAAAGTTAGTACAGAAGCGGCCCTGCCAACATCTGTACCTGAACTTTCTGAACCGGTTGCTCAAATACCCGAAATTAAAACGCCTGATCCAGAGCCACAAACACCTGTGGTAACCAAAACAGCACAGATGGATCCAGTGATTACTCAGCCACAGGCGATAAAAGCGTTGCCTTTGGTTGCAGAGAAGAGGGAACAGGCCGACCCACCAAAACCGGTTCCTGAAGTGGATAGGGTGGTCGCCCAAGCGCCGCGACCAAAACGTAAACCCCGGAATATGAGGATCACTCAACCGGTTAAGGATCCTGCATCGCAATCGATTGAAAAGAAAAAAGTACTGGCGAAACCTCTACCGGAAGAGAAACCTGTAACTGAAACACGGCTTCAGCCCGATAGAGCGATTGAAATTCCAGAGGAAATCCAGAAATCAAGCGCTTTGGAGGCAACGAGTAAGCAAGATACATCAAAAACGGATCTGAACGAAACTGGGGCGGGACCTTCCACGATTATTTCAGAGGCCCAGTATAAATACAGAAAACCGATAGTCTACCCGACGCAAGCGCGCAGAAGAGGACAGCAAGGTCAGGTCAAACTCCATGTTCTGATTTCCGAAAACGGACGTCCGATGGAGTTGAAAGTCGCGCAATCTTCCGGCTTTTCTTTGCTGGATAAGGCTGCACTGGCAGCCGTAAAAAAATGGGAATTTATTCCCCCTGTTACCAACAATAAAACTCAACTGAGCTGGGTTAGTGTACCGGTCGATTTTGTTCTTCGCCGCTAAACGCCCTGGATCAAACCTATTGTCTAAGGAAAAGATCATGAAAAATGCAGAACAGATCAAAACTGAATATGAGACACTGAAAGCGGATAATCCGAAAATGCGGATGAAAGACGCAGCAGATGCCTTGAAGGTGAGCGAAGGGCAACTTATTGCCGCCCAGATGGGAGAGCATATTATCCGTCTTCGCAACGAGCCTATTGAAATTCTGAAAGCCGTTGAAAGTCTTGGTGAAGTCATGGCGCTCTCCCGCAATCAGAACTGCGTGCATGAACGTAAAGGTGTCTATCAGAAGCTTCAGGTTTTTGGAAAAGGCGCTGCCCAGCACGTCCTGATGATCAATCCGGATATTGATCTCAGAATTTTCATCAGTCAGTGGACCTATGTATTTGCAGTTCTGCAGAAGTCAGAAGAGGGACCCCGCAGTAGCCTTCAGTTTTTCGATAAAGCCGGTGTTGCAATTCATAAAATTTACCTGACAGAGCATTCCAACAACGATGCCTTCGCGCCTTTGGTCGATCAGTTCCGTGATAACGAACAGATCGCCGACCTGGACGTCACAGCCTATGAAGAGGATACAAAGCTAAAAACCGATGATGAGGTGAATTGGGAACGTTTTCGCAGCGAATGGGAAGGGATGCAGGATGTGCATGAGTTCTTCCCGCTTCTCAGAAAATTCAAGGTGACCCGCCTTCAGGGACATCGCCATATCGGTCATGATTTCGCCATGCCTGTTGAAAATGATGCCGCCCGTAAAGTTCTGGATATGGCTGCGGAACGGGATTTCGAAATCATGGTCTTTGTCGGTAACCGCGGAATTGTCCAGATCCATACCGGCCAGCTTGAAAATCTGAAGGAATTCGGATCCTGGTACAATGTACTGGATAAAAAGTTCAATCTGCATCTGGATGAAAGCGGTATTTCAGAAAGCTGGATCACACGCAAACCAACCAAGGATGGATTGATCAGCTCCCTTGAAGTTTTTGATAAAAATGGTGACCTGATCGTTACCTTCTTCGGTCGCCGAGTAGAAGGTAATCCCGAGCAGGAATTGTGGCGCGAAATTCTTGCGCAAATTCCGGGCAAGGACACCAAGAATGCTGCTTGAGGATTTTCACAAGCTTGGACCAATGGGATGGCCATTGGTCCTTTGTTCCATACTGGCAATGATGGTCTGCCTTGAAAGACTGATTTTTGTGCTGCGATTGCGTTTGACGCTCGGGCGTCATTTGCAAGCGCTGACAAAAATTGCCAAGGACTATTCGCTCAATTCTAAGGCATTAAGGGATGAAGCGATCACCCTGGGTCTGGAGACACTGAAAGCCAAGGCTATGTCCGGGATCAGGTTTTTGAGGCTCATCGCAACTTTGAGCCCACTCATTGGGCTTCTGGGAACGATATTCGGTATTGTGACGGCCTTTCAGATCATTGCGGCGCAAACCGGCCCGGTATCACCAAATCTGATCGCAGATGGGCTTTGGGCAGCTTTGCTGACAACTGCTTTTGGGCTGCTGATTGCCTTGCCAACACTTTTCGCGGCTTATATTTTTCAGCATTTATCCGATCGTTTTCTGGGACAGCTTGTAAATTCTCTGAACGCCTTATCGCTGGAAATGGAGAAGGAAAATGAGGCGAGGCTAGCTTCGTCCTCTGCACCCTTTCCCGCCAGGGGGAAAGTTGCATGATCTCCCTTAATTCCGGTGGAGAAGGGGATGCGGGACTTGCTGATCTGGCGCCGGACCTGACACCTATGCTGGATATTCTCTTTATCCTTCTGGTTTTTTTCATGCTGACAGCGGGGGCCGTCTTTCAATCCCTGGATCTTACATTGCCAGAGGATAAAACCGATAGCGTTCCCCCTCTGGAAGCTGCACAGCATATTGTTGTCGAGATTAAGAAGAACGAATATCTGATTGATAAAAAATCACTGAAAGATATTGCTGCCTTCAAAAGCGCTTTTAGCAAAATCCGTCAGGACTTTCCAAAACGGGAAGTAGTCATTGCCGGTGATAAAGAGGTTTCAATCGAACGCTTTTTAGAAATTCTGACTTACCTGAAAAGCCAGAAAATCGATGCCGCAAATATACTCATGTTGAAAGGATCTTCTCAATGAGATCACTGTTATTGGCCTGTGTAATGGTTCTCACAGGTGTGTTTCCAGCTCTAGCGGAAGAAGCAAATAAGCGAATTGTTTCCGTAGGGGGCGGGGTGACCGAAATTCTCTATGAATTGGGTCTTGGCAAGCAGATTGTCGGAAGCGATACGACAAGCTATTACCCGCCTGAAGCAAACAAACATCCCAAAGTTGGATATCAACGTGCCCTTTCTGCGGAAGGTGTGCTCTCTTTATCTCCGGAAATTATTGTTACAACCACGGATGCCGGTCCGCCACCTGTTGTAAAACAGATTGAGGCTATCGGGGTAAAGCGGATTAACGTGAAAGCTGCGAAAGACTTTAATCAGACACTTGCAAATATTGAGACAATTGCAAATGAACTGGGTGTCGGGAAAAAGGGACAGTCCCTCGTTGAAGCCCTTAAAACAGATCGCAAGGCACTGCAGCAAAGAGTTGAAAAAGCAGGGTCCAAGCCGAAGATCATGTTTGTCATGCAGCATGGCGGAAGCCCGATGATGGTGGCGGGGACGCAGACGTCAGCAGAAAGCGTAATCCAGATGGCAGGCGGCGTGAATGTTGTCGGTGAGTTTGAAGGATTTCGGCCTTTAACAGCTGAGTCCCTGGTAGAGAAAAAACCGGATTATATTCTGACAACTGATCTCGGACTTAAAACCGTGGGGGGCATGGCGGGAATTCTCAGACTCCCGGGCATGGATCTAACGCCAGCCGGTAGAAACAAGAAGATTATTTCGATGGACACACTTCTTTTGCTGGGCTTTGGACCGCGTACTGTTGACGCTGCTGAGGAGCTGTTTGAGAAAATTCACAACTAATCTGGATTTAATGTGAAAACACTGACCCTCTATTTGTCACCATCGAACTGGCTAAGCGATAGAAGACGATTTCTTCTGCTTCTTGTCAGCCTTCTGATTATTGCCGTGCTTGTCGGGGCCAGTCAGGGGCCGTCTAAAATTCCGATCCTTGATCTGGTGAGCGGAAATCTCTCCGAAATCCAGCAACAGATTTTAACCGGAATACGTCTCCCAAGGCTGTTTCTTTCTTCTCTTGTCGGAGGTGCCCTTGCCGTATCCGGTGCAGCTCTGCAGGGCTTGTTCAGGAACCCGCTGGCAGATCCAGGTTTGATTGGTGTTTCCAGCGGTGCAAATCTTGCTGTTGCGTTGATGATTGTTTTTGCAGGCTCCTTGCCCGGAATGCTTGGTTTATATGGTCTGAGTATTGCAGCTTTTCTCGGTAGCCTTGCCGCCTGTTTCCTAATCTTCACTTTTGCCATGAAGACAGGGCATTTTTCGGTGACCTATATGCTTCTTTGCGGTGTCGCCATAAATGCACTTGCAATGGCTGGGGTGGGTTTTCTCGCTTTCGTCAGTGATGATCAGCAGCTTCGCGCATTAAGCATGTGGCAAATGGGAAGTGTTGGCGGTGCTTTATGGCCGTCCGTGATGGTTGCGGTCACTGTTATTATCCCGGCGATCCTGCTTTTGTTTGCCAATTCCAAGGCAATGAACATCCTGATCCTTGGTGAAGATGAGGCAAAATATCTTGGTGTAGATAGTGAGAAGGTGAAAAGAAATGTTATTCTGGCAACTGCGCTCTGTGTCGGTGTATCCGTTGCACTGACCGGCCTTATCGGATTTGTGGGGTTGGTCGTCCCGCATTTAGTACGTTTAACCATTGGCCCGGATCATCGATTTCTTATTCCTGCGTCTGCAATAATGGGCGCGGTTCTTCTAACGGCCGCGGATACAGTCAGTCGCGTGATCGTTGCGCCGACTGAAATGCCTGTCGGCATATTAACCAGCCTGATTGGTGGTCCGTTTTTCCTTTGGCTTCTGATCCGTCAGTTTTCTGGAAGGATCGGGATATGATCGAGATAGACCGGTTGTCACTGGAGCTTAAAGGCCATTCTATCCTTAAGAATATTTCAGCCGGTATCGATAAAGGCAGCTTTACTGCAATTCTGGGGCCTAACGGCGCCGGTAAATCGACCTTTATGAAATGTCTGACAGGATCAGAGAAAGGCTTTACCGGAACTGTGAGACTGGACGGAAAAAAGCTTTCGGATTATGGCTTGAAGGAAATGGCGTCAAAACGGGCTGTTTTATCCCAGCGTTTTCAAGTGGAATTTCCATTTACCGTTGAAGAAGTTATCACGATGGGGCGCTATGACAAGGATCTTGGAACAACGGTAAAAAGGCAGGAGCAAATCCTTGAGGAGGTTCTGGCATCCGTGGATGCAATTCATCTGAGGAACCGAATATTTCCGTCTCTTTCCGGTGGGGAACAGCAACGGGTGCAGCTTGCCCGGGTTCTTGCCCAGATCTGGGGAGAGGAGGAGCGATATCTCTTTCTTGATGAACCGACATCTGCCCTCGATTTAAAGCACCAGGTCGCAGTTTTGAAACTGGTTCGCCAGCTTTGTTATGATAAAGGATATACAATTATTGCTGTCCTTCATGATCTAAATCTGGCTAAAGCTGTTTCGGATCATGTGATTCTCTTGAAAAACGGGGGATTATACGCATCCGGAAGTACTAATTCACTCCTTTCGCCCCGTTACATAAATACAACTTATGGAATAGAACTCGAGGAGTTAAAAGATCCCGAAACTGGTGTCAGCTATTTGTTCCATAAAGATTTTTATACATGATGAGCTGTAAAATATCTCGCTATAAGAGAATGCAAACAATCCCATGAGCGTTAAAAATGCGTCATCTTTGTTGATTTTGCAGACGGCCTATAAGTAATATCAGCTTTATATAGAACGACAGGAGAGAGAAGCTTTTCTGTTCTGATATATGGAGGGCGCCTTGACATCAAAAGATCCGGAGCATCTTCCCATTGGGGATCTAGAATACCTGCAACATATCTCTTCGGTTTCCAGTCCTGATGCGGTGCGCGAATTGATAAAAAGCGCCCCCACAGCAGTGGAAAAAGAACTGAGGGATATACGGGCAGCAATTGCCAATTATGACCCTGAAAAGCTTAAAGAAGCCTGTCATGCGTTGAAAGGGGCCTGCTATTCGGTTCAGGTTCGACGTCTTGCTCATTACACCAAGCAGATGGAAGAACATTCCGCTGATATAGATAGTGCAAAAGAGCTCCTTCCTCCTTTGGAAGAGGTCAGCCGCGAAACCATTGCCTGGTGGCACACAGTTCTTGAAAAAGATCTGTATCGCGCTTGAGAAATGATAAAAGTGTTTCCTGGCAAAGACGTGCGTTAAAGTTTTCCTTTCCTGTAAGTAAAGCTATGATGATGCCTGATTAAAGTAGGGGCGTTTCATGGAAGTCTTATTTGCTCTTTTGAGCTTGATTATTCCGTTAGGGTTTCTCGTTGTTTTTATCTGGCTGATTGTAAAGGTTAGAGCCCTTTCTCAGGATGTTTCTGTCTTAAAGATTGCTGTTTCACAGCTCTTGAAAGAGGGAAAGGAAGCTGAACCTGAAGAGGCACCTCAGGCGTATGTGTCGCAAACAATGCCTGCTGAAGGTACATCGATAGAGCAGGAGAGTGCGGTCGATCTAACAAGCGGTATTCCTACATCGCAGGCAACCCCGGATAACGATACTGATCCTCAGCAAGAGAGAAATACGCCCCCTCGGTTTTCAATCATTGAATTCCTGACAAGCACCCGTCTGATGATATGGATTGGCGGACTTGCACTTGCGCTTGGGGGTGTGTTTATCGTCAAGTACTCAATTGAAAGAGGCTTTCTTGGACCCTGGGGGAAGGTTACTGCCGGTCTGCTGGCTGGAATGATTATGCTGTTAGTCAGTGAATGGTTGCGTAAACAGGTCCAGGAGGAAGTGATTGAAAAATCCAGCCTCTATCTTCCTATTGCTGTTGCTGCGGCTGGTTTTACGACAATCTATGGTGCTCTTTTTTCGGCCTTTGCTTTTTACGACCTTTTGTCGGCTCTCCCGACAATTTTACTGCTTGCTTTAACAGCAGCTGCAGGTCTGGCTTATTCCATATTGATGGGGCCATTACTGGCTTTGCTTGCCTTGATCGGTGCTTATTTAGCGCCAGCACTGGTTTCTACTGAAAACAGTTCTACGGAGCTTCTGTATCTCTATCTTTCGGCAATTGTGGTCGGAAGTTTTCTCCTGTTGCGGTACCAGGGTTGGACCTGGATTGGTGTTGTTAATCTCGTTGCACAAGCCATTTGGTTTTTTCTTTGGGGCGCGGAAATCCAGCCTGCAAAAGGTGAAATTGTTGTTCTGACCCTTCATCTTGCTGTTGTTTTATCTCTCTACGTCGTCCAGTTCCTGAGATCGGCGACCCTTGCAGACTGCACTATCTCTATTTTTAGGAGTTATCGTCAAACAGATATCGCGGATCGGCTGCTCTATGGCGCTGTTTTATATGCGCTTCTTGTTGGCCTGATAATAACCTTGCGTAACGAATTTGCGGCGGGAGCTCTTATCACACCGGTCGCGCTTCTTCTTTTGACCTGCTGGATTGCCTATCGAAACCCGTTTCTCGAGGGAACAATCTGGATTTCTCAAATTGGAATACTGATTTTGGCGGTTGTGTGGCCTATTGAAAAAACGCCCGAGCTTACCCCTATTTTAAACCAGCTTCAGATTAGTATGCTGGTGGCGATCAGTTTCTACTTCATTGGCCATGCCTTATGGCGCTTGCGCAAAGATCCAACTTCGGGCCTTCCGGTTTTTTACGCTGTTTATATGCCGCTACTCACATTTTGCATTTTGTATTGGCGCTATCACGGGATCGGAACCTCTGTTGAGTGGGGATTGGTCGCGCTTATATTGGCAGCGGGATATGTCGTCTGGGCATCCGTTCAGAAAATCAGTAGTCAGGAAATTCTGGGTTATCTTGCCTTGGGGACAAGCGGAGGGTTATCTCTCGCTTTTTCCGCGTTTATGAGCAATGAATGGCTGACAATAGCCTTTGCCCTTCAGGTTTTTGCGCTGTCCTGGATCAATAAATTCCTTACAGTCAGACTGTTAAGGCCGATTGCCGCTCTTCTTGCTATTATTGTGATCGTTCGTCTGGAACTGGATAGCGACTTTATCAGAACCCTTATTGGAGCCCAATATGCGGTTGATTGGTATCTTTATGGCTTTGGGATTCCGTTGCTGGCTTTCGGCGGAGCCTGGATATGGTTCTCTCGCGAAAAGGAAGACTACCTGACTTACCTGCTTGAGAGCGGTTTCCTGTTATTCTGGGTTTCTATCCTGACGACAATGATCCGGATTAATATGCTGCAGGTTGGCACGGGAACAGGAATGATCTCGTTTGCCGAAACTGCTATTCACGTCGGCAGCTGGGGATTAAATGCGCTTGGCTTATACTGGCTTGCAAGCAGGGCAAAAACCGTTGTCCGGGAAATGGGCTGGAAAATTCTTGGAACTGCGGCCGGGATTGCGCTTGTTTATGGTCTTGTATTTATTCTCAATCCGGCATTTAGGGGAATGGACGCTGTTGGCACAGTGGGCAAATGGTACATCCTTGACTGGCTAATGCTCGCTTATCTTTTCCCTGCTCTCATGTTGGCGGTTTCGTCTAGGATTGTCCGAACAGAGCATATTCATTTAAAACCCTATCTTCTTGGTGGGGCAGCAGTTCTGGGTTTTCTATATCTCAATACCGAAATACGTCATCTTTTCCAGGGAGAAGACATAAAGCTTTGGCACATGTCTGATCAGGAGATTTATAGCTATTCGATCGGATGGCTTGTTTATGCAAGCGCAATTATGGGAATTGGGATCTGGAAGGACGACCACAGAATACGTCAGGCTGCGCTTTTGCTGCTTCTGGCGACTGTTGTGAAAGTCTTCTTCTTCGACATGGGAGCCCTTGAAGGCTTGTTAAGAGCGATCTCCTTCCTTGGGCTTGGTGCCTGCCTGATTGGCCTTGCTTTCCTTTATCAGAAATTCGGGAAAGGGGAGAGCGAGAAAATTTCTTGATATGGTTACATATGAAACTATTATTAGGAAGACGAGAACACAGATGAGGAAACGACAATGCAAATTCAGAAGATCCACCATGTGGCCTATCGTTGCCGGGATGCCAAGGAAACTGTTGAATGGTATGTGAAATATCTGAACATGGATTTTGTACTTGCGATTGCGGAAAATGAGGTTCCGTCTACCAAGGCGCCTGACCCTTATATGCATGTTTTTCTCGATGCGGGGCAGGGGAATGTCCTTGCATTTTTTGAACTTCCGAATTCTCCTGAAATGGGAAAGGATCCCCATACACCTGAATGGGTCCAGCATCTTGCCATGCAGGTCGGCAGCATGGATGAACTTCATGAGGCTAAAGAGCGTCTGGAAGCGGATGATATTGATGTTCTGGGGCCTGTTAATCACACCCTGTTCCAGTCGATTTATTTCTTCGACCCCAACGGTCACCGTATTGAGCTTGCCGCCAACACGGATACACCAACCATGAACAGAAAACTGGATGATGTGAAATGGGAAATGCTTGAAGAATGGTCAAAGACCAAACGGGCGCCGGAACATGCACGCTGGATGCATGATGGAACTGTTGAGCCGGATTATACCAAGGTGGAAAAATAAGAATGAAACTTGCCAGTTTGAAAAACGGATCACGAGATGGCCAGCTTGTCGTTGTCAGCCGGGATCTACGCCAGTGTATTGCTGTTCCTCATCTTGCAAACACGATGCAGCAGGTGTTGGATTTCTGGGATGTCCAGGCGCCAAAACTTCAGGAAATCTATGAAGCCTTGAATAAAGGCTCCCTTTCAGCGTCCATGGGATTTGATCAGGCTGACACTTTATCTCCGTTGCCAAGAGCCTATCAATGGGCTGACGGATCCGCATATGTTAATCATGTGGAACTGGTCAGAAAAGCGCGCGGCGCTGAGATGCCTCCCAGTTTCTGGACAGATCCATTGATGTATCAGGGAGGCTCAGACACATTCCTGGCACCGACAGATAATATTCCCCTGGTTGATGAAAGCTGGGGTCTTGATTTTGAGGGGGAGATTGCCGTCATCACAGGTGATGTCCCGATGGGCGCCAATAAAAAAGAGGCAGCTGAGGGGATAAAGCTTCTCATGCTGGTCAATGATGTCTCACTTCGAGGGCTGATCCCGGCGGAGCTGGGCAAGGGATTTGGTTTTTTTCATTCCAAGCCCTCCAGTGCGTTTGGTCCCGTAGCCGTAACACCCGACGAACTTGGAGAGGCCTGGAGAGATAACAAAGTCCATCTGCCCCTTGAAGTCACTTATAACGAGGAGACTTTTGGGTATCCGGAAGCAGGCGTGGATATGACTTTCGATTTTGCGGATCTGGTTGTTCATGCTTCAAAAAGCAGAAAACTGGCTGCTGGGGCGGTGATCGGTTCTGGTACTGTTTCCAATAAACTTGAAGGCGGCCCCGGGAAGTCGGTTTCTGAAGGCGGAAAAGGATATACCTGTATTGCTGAAATCCGAATGATTGAAACAATTGATCAGGGGGCCGCGAAAACGGCATTCATGAAACCCGGCGATCACGTCGTCCTGGAAATGAAGGATAGGGATGGCCGGTCCGTTTTTGGCAAAATTGATCAGAAAGTTGTCAAGGCTTCCTGAAATTTTCCATCTGCCGAACAGATAGAAAATTCTGCTTGCAGGCCTGGTCTGATGGATCCGATCAGGCCGTCAAGCTTCATAAGTTTTGCCGGATTGCCACTGGCCATACCGATTGCCGTATCAAGGTCCGCAAGACCGTTCTCGACACAGAAATGAACAGCATCTGAAAGGGCTATTGCAGATCCTGCAAGCGTTCCCGCCTTATTGATGCAGCGCCCGTTTTTTACCGAAATGCTCTCCCCATACAGCTGGAAATCCTGTTCATTATTACTAACGCAAGGCATCGCGTCACTGACAAGGATACTTTTTCCTGTTCCTTTTGCAGCCAAGGCGACTGAAAGCGTTGCAGGATGAATATGATGACCATCTGCAATAAAACTACAGTAACTTTCCCTGTCTTCCAATGCGGCCCCGACAATACCCGGTTCTCGGGAAAGGAAGGGTGGCATGGCGTTAAAAAGATGGGTAAAAGCGCTTACTCCTTTTTTAAGGGCAAAAGCTGTTTGCTCGTAACTTGCATTGCTATGACCGGCGGAGACAATGACGCCTGCCTTAACCAATTCGGCAAGATAATCACTTGAGACACATTCCGGAGCCAGGGTCACCAGAATTGTTTCGAGATTTCTGCTCTTCACCAGATCTAGGAATTTTTCTTCAAAGCCCCGGATAAGGGACGCTGAATGAACCCCTTTTTTTTCTGCATTCAGGTAAGGACCTTCGAAATGGATACCGCGTATGCCCGTCAGGCCTTTAACATGAGCTTCTTCAACCGCATCAGCCATCTGCTGCATGATATCAAAACTGTCAGTAATGAGGGTCGGCAATAAAGATGTTGTGCCCGTCTTTTGATGCGCTTGAAGAACGGTCTTGATACCCTCTAAATCGGGTTTGTCATTTAACAGAATGCCGCCGCCGCCATTCACTTGCAGGTCAAACAACCCGGGCGTAAGGATGACATCTCCCAAATCCTGAATGAGAGCGTTGGGAGACAGCGTGTCACAGTTAAAAATACCGCCAATAAATCCTGTTTCGAGGATTTCAATAAAGCAATCTTCTTTTAGCTCATGGTCAATCAGGATTTTGTGGGCGGTCAGGAATGTCATCAGGCTTCTTCGATTATGTTATCCGGCTACCATACACCAAAAAATATGCCGCGTTCCCTGGCATTATCTGTTTTTTCTTCAATAGTATCATGACGCACTGTAAAGCGTGTCTTTCTCTTGCGGATCCAGAGATTAATCCGGTTTTCATGGTCTTTGCAGATTTCCGCATGGCTGTTTCGCTGGCCGAGATCCTCAAGTTCGTTCGGATCGTTCTCCAGATCGAAGAGTTGCGGGGGAAAGCCGTCAAAGGAGATGTATTTCCACTTCTCGCTTCGGATCATATAGCCGCGGGTTTCATCCGGTGAAAGCGCGAGGGAAAGCCGCGCGCCGCGCCAGGCATAATCCACCTCGCTGAAAACCGCTTTACGCCAGTCTGCGGGCGTTTCTCCGTTCAGGAAAGGAAGGAGAGAACGGCCCTCAAGAAGATGTGGTTTTTCCTCACCGCCGAGAGCATCAATAAAGGTTGGTACCAGATCTATAGCCTCTACCAGGCTTTCAGAAACAGTACCTTTTTTCTGAACCCGGGTTTCCGGCGAGGACACAATCATGGGAACGCGAATGCTCTCTTCATGGAACAGTTCTTTTTCACCAAGCCAGTGATCCCCGAGATAATCGCCATGATCGCTGGTAAAGACTATCAGGGTGTCCTCAAGCCGGCCTTGCTGCTCAAGGAAGGTCATCAGTCTACCAATATTATCGTCAATCTCGGTGATCAAGCCCATATAAGCCGGGATTACATGTTTTCTTTTGTCTTCATCGGAGAAATTGATGCTTTCTTCATGGCCCATAAATGCATCAACAACAGGATGGGGGTTTTCTTTCTCAGCCGATGATCTATTCGCTACAAGAATATCTGCCTCTGAATACATATTGTGATAGGGGGCAGGAGCGATATAAGGCCAATGAGGCTTGATATAGCTTAAATGCAAGCACCATGGGGTATCACCAAGGGCAGAAATCTTTTCCATTGCCTGGTTCGTCATATAGGCGGTTTCGGAATGCTCTGCGCTGACTTCCGCTTTTAAATGGGCATTGCGTAGCAGCCAACCGCTCTGCAACTCCCCATTTTCATCACGCCCGGAATTCGCCGCTGTATGCCAGGGATTATCCCCGTCATAGCCCTTCGACCTGAGATACTGGTTATAGGGAAGATTAGGGTCTGTATACTGATCCGGGTGTAATCCGTCATCTCTTTCCCAGGGCTCGAACCCGCATTGCGAGGCAAGAACACCATTTTTGGAAACCGGGTCGATCCCGAGCCGTTCCATACTGGACCTGTCCGCAGCCATGTGGGTTTTACCAATCAGACCGGTCTGAACGCCCAGTTCTCGCATGTGATCTCCCAGGGTTGGCTGGCCAACATTCAAAGGAACACCGTTATAGGTTGCCCCATGGGTGAACATGTAGCGCCCTGTATAGAAACACATGCGAGAAGAGCCGCAAACGGGGGCCTGGACATAGGCACGCGTAAAATTGACCCCTCCATCAGCCAGTTTATCGATATGGGGTGTTTTCATGGTTGGATGGCCGTTACAGGCCAGGTAATCCGCGCGAAGCTGATCACACATAATGAACAGGATATTCCGTGTATTGCTCACTTGGCTTCTCCGGGGCGATCAGTCAGGAAACCTAACATGCTTGGCCATGCAGACGGGTCTTCCTTCATAAACATATGCCCGCCCTTAAACTCCATGAATTCTGCATTTGGAATTCTGTTCACCATATTGCGGGAATTTTCAGGCGGGGCCAAGCCGTCATATGTTCCGCAAGCAACAAGAACCGGCATTTTTATCTCTTCCAGTCGATCATAGGTATCATGATCCGCCCTTGCTTTCAGTTGCTCTTTCATGGCTGCATGCTTGACCGGGTTATTAAAGGTTGCATCTGCGGATTGCCAATGAAGGGCAAAGATCTGCTCTGCTTGCCTTGGATTTTCCTTCTGCCAGGCTTCCGTATGCCGCAAATTCATGAGTTTCATAAAAGTCCTGGCATAATTCTCTGCATCCAGATCCTGTAAATTCTGCAAGGGATAAGAGGCACCGCCGATACCGCCGCTGCTGGTACAGCAGAGGACCAATCTGTACACTTTTTCAGGATAATTGAGCGCAAAATGCTGGGCAATCATCCCGCCGAAACTGATCCCGATAATGTGGGCTTTCTCCCAACCTATTTTTTCCATTAACTGTTCCACATCATGGGCATAAGCTTGCATACTGGGAGGTTCATTGGCAGGTGTTGAAGACTGCCCCATACCCCGATTGTCGAAATTGACCAGCTGATATTTCTCAATGCCGGGAATATCATAGACACCGGGTTTATGACGCGTATCAGAATTTGTGCCCGAAATCAGAATAATACGCGGGCCGTTGCCCTGAATTTTATAGAA
>JAKSCD010000280.1 GCA_022360775.1 Sneathiellales bacterium
CAATGAAAAGTTGGGGCTCTCATTTTTTGAGCTTTTGGCTACTTATCGAGTAGAAGAGGCCAAGGAAATATTGAACTCGGAAATGGGAAAGAAACTGACCATTGAGGAGATTGCCGAACGGGTCGGGTATAACTCAAAATCGGCATTCAACACCGCATTTAAGAAGATTACTTCACAGACCCCTTCCAGCTTTAGGGATTTGTAATCAATTGATTATCAGTAATAATTAGTACTTTCCTATAAGCTCGAACACCGTACTTATCGGGAGATTCGTTACATAGCTGTTTTGGTGAATACTTTTGGGTAAAACAAAAAAACAAGCAGCGATGAACTCTCAAAAATCGATTAAAAAGGACAGAAAATATTTTATTGACTGGCTAAGGATTGCCTTGATCATAAGCGTTTTCTTTTTTCATGTGGGGATGATCTTTAGGCCAGAACAATGGCATGTGAACAGTACCGAAACATTTGCGTTTTTAGATCCCTTTATGTGGTGGTTGCACCTGTGGAGAATGCCATTATTGTTTCTGGTATCTGGAGTTGGGACTTTTTATGCTATTGGACACAGAACCACCTGGCAATATGTGAAAGAGCGTTTCAGGAGGTTGTATATTCCATTCACTGTGGGGTTCTTTACGCTGGTTCCGCTTATGGTATTTGTGGAACGGATAGACCAGTATGGCACCCTTTGGAATTTTATTCCGCATATGTTTGATGGAGGCCCATACCCTGCAGGGAATATTTCTTGGCACCATCTGTGGTTTATTCTGTACCTCCTATTGATCTCCATGTTGATCGCTCCATTTTTAAATTATACCAAAAGTGGTCATTATAACATGATCAGGGGAAAACTGATCAAATTTGTCTCAAAAAAAATGGGGCTCAACTGGTTTTTGCCCGTTCTCATCTTGTCACAGATTGTCTTGAGACAATATTTTCCCAATAGTACACACGCCCTGGTCAATGATTGGGCCTATTTTGTGTATTATTTGCTGTTCTTCTTGA
>JAKSCD010000362.1 GCA_022360775.1 Sneathiellales bacterium
GTATAGCGCTTCCTCTTCCAGACCGAAGGCGTTCAATTAGTATATCGCTCCATACAGGTTTGAAATTGACTGAATTTGAAAGAGCACTGAGAATACCCATTTTCTCAAGTGCGAATAAAAATTGCTTTTTATTTGTTTTATATCTTTTCACTCCAATGCCACCTCGCCCTAAAAAGCTTGATAATTTGGTGCGTAGAGAGTCCTTCGATAATCCCAAAAATAGGCCAATTGTAAAAAGTGATACTTCAAATTCTTTAGCTGAATTGCAATTAATAATTTCTTCTAAGTCAACATAAGTATATTGATCCTTAACTTTCACAGAACTCAATTTCTCAATAATTAACTTGGATGTTTCATCTTTCCAGTCGGATTCTAAAGTGGAGAGTTCTTTAAGAACTGATTCAGTACTCTGTTTAATGACTTTCATTATTGTCCTATTATTAAATACTCTTCTACTTTAGTACGTTTTGCGTTTGAATGGGTTCCGAAGTGATAGCGATGATCCTTCTTATGAACAGTGATGTTTTTTTTATACTTTTCCAACAATTCGATCAGTTTTTCAAGATCGGGATACCCGTTTGAGCTGTATGATAGAGCAATTTTTTGGTTTTTAAAGTGACAAAATAACCTGTTAAATGCGTCAATCGCAGTTCTGCGATAACTGAATGGGGTATATTTCTTTGGTATTTTTCTGACTTTTGTTGAGTAATCTATCTCCAAACCTTGCCAATAACAGGAGAGGCCTTCAAGAAAATGATAGCGTTTTACATAGCAGTTATCATCTGAGCGAGGGACATATGGCGGGTCTAGGTAAACCAGATCAAAGTTCTTTGGGTCGACACAAAAAGCGTCGCTATGAGCGGATACATTGTTTTTCCAGTTGTTAAAAACAGAAGCATTAAAAGTTTCGATTTGTTCAAAAAAATGTTCTTCAACTGAAAGACGTAAGTCCCTCCTACCGTCGTCATACTTACTAAGATCACCTGAAATCGTAAAAACGCCGCGTGGTTGACGTTTGGCGCAGGATCTAATGAGTGCAGATTTAATGAGTGCTCCAATATGTTTGTCTTCAAAATTCAACAAATTATGTGAAACTCTATCTAAGAATTTTAAGTCTTCATTCTTAAAGAAAACACCTTCAAAGTTATCTTCGATAAAATGGGATTGATTTTCGACTTTTCTTAGTATTGTCCGTAGGTGTTTTTTTTCTACGATCTTGGTATTGTTTTCAACAAGCGCAGCAGTGATAGTATTAGAAAGATTTAGAAAGTCACTAGAAGCCACTTGCTTATTCATTGCTTTTAACAGATAGGAAACAGCGCCACTACCACTGAATGGATCAATTGCGGTTTCAAAATCTACTTTTCCTAGAATCTCAAAAATCCAAGGTAGAAGCCTTCTTTTGGAACCCATGTACCGTATTTCTGGAAAAGCAGAAGTTTGGCTAAGTGAAGATTCAATTTGATTAAATGAACTTAATTTGTCTGAGATTTTTACATGCTGCATATCTGATCCTAACGATGAATGATGATCTTACACGCCGTTAGAAAAGATGCCAATAGATCGACCTTTAATTATTCACTATACGAATAGTAATCAAAACTTCACTCAGACTCATACAGAATAGTGTTTGCTTTTGTGTAAGCCATAGGTATGAGATATAGCTGGTTTTTTGCATTACAGTGGGAGTGTATTAAATCGCAAGGCTGGTGGAAGTATTCTTTCTTGATGCTCACGCCCCTGAGCATTTGGTCGCGACAGAGTGTGAGAAACTCAGTGAGGCAGAAATGAAAATGGCGAAGCTGAAAGACGTTGTTAACCGTTTAAGCGAGATTTATTCTTGATACCGTTGTTTCAGAAGTCGTTCTATATGGCTAATAGTTTGCTCCCAGTTTTCTCTCTTATCCGTCCAACCAATAACTTGTCGTTCCACTTTTTCGTGAAGCCTAGAATAGTCAAATGTATCGGTTTGAGCTCTAGCAAATTCAAACATTGCATCTATCATCAGATAAACCGTAACAGCCGAAAAAACATGGCCAGAGTATAGCGCATTAGTATCCCGCTTAGCTTGTGCTTGTAGATAGTTTACAGTTGCAAGATCAGGATCTACTGAATACTCCTCTAGTGCTCCTTCAAATCTTGATTTTAGCAATTGATATTCACGAATAAACTCTGACAGGTGCGCTTGTTCATTTGGATTTGAGTATATTATTAGCTCCTTGAGTTCGCTTAGCGTGTTTTGAGAAAATAAAGAGAGTTCGATTTCTTCTTTATTTTTCTGCCGCTTAATAATATCCAAAGACGCTTTGAGGTTTGCTTCAGAGTTTTGATGCAATTCTGAAATAATTAAAGGAAGAATTGCCTGAACACCTTTCAGTTTTCTTGTTCTTTCCTCTTTTTGCGCTTGGTTTATGAGATAGATTTGCCAAAGGAGTACCAAGGTTGTAATTAATCCTGCAATAACACCGAGTAAACCTGCGAAGAAGCCTCCATAGTCTTTTAGATAGCCCTGAAGCTCGATATCTGCGGCTATCAGGAATAGAATTCCTGTAATTAGAATGCCGATTATCACGCCACCAAAAAAGATGGGAGTTTCCTGTTCTTTTAGTCCCAAATTCACTACTCCTTTTAATAAGAGTATTTTAGAATTTGGTTAGCGGATATGCCATCTAAATTACATCAAATGAGGGAATTGAGAGTATGTATAAAAGGTGAGTGCTAGATTATGCCGGTGTTTCGTACCGAAGAATCTTTTATTTTATCCTTATTGCTCTGCCAGCATATGCCAGATGCGGACAATCAATATTGTGTTTTCGTGTATTCGGTAACGAATTGAGTAGCCCTTGGCGCTGAAACGGACGGAGAGTTCTCTGAAGTTACGATCAGCGGGCCAGGGGCGACCTTTCTCCGGGAAGTCCTTTAACGTGTCAACCGCTTGAATTAACGTCATGATCGCTTTTTGAGCGGCGGTCTTGCTATGGGGCTGCAGGAAATCATACAGACGTTCCAGATCGTCACGCGCTTCCGGTAGCCAGTTGATTTGATACATCTTTACGAGTTGTCATTTGTCAGTGACTGCGCCCATGTTTTGATTTGATCATGGGGCAGGGTTTCTCCCGTCAGTTCAAATTTTTCCCATCGCTTTTGAACGAGCTCGCGTTCTGCTTCGATCGCTTCTTCAGTTTCCAAAAACCGCTCAACGGCCTGCTTCATGAGATAGTGAGGGGTGCGGTCACGGGCTTCGCCCAGTTTTTCAAGGCGAACTTTTGTTTCTTCGCTCACTCTTAATCCAATGGTTTTGCTGCTCATGAACTTGCCTTTATATTGTTGCGCAAAGTATAACATTGTTTGCAAGGGGCTGCAAATTAAGCTGTGTTTTTGACCTAAACCAACGATTTTACCTAAATCACATTGGATTCGGTTTGTCTTTTAACAAGCGGCGGTTAGGTGGAGCAGGGAGGTGTTACACCAGAACAGGAGGTGGATATGCCGCGTCAATGCCTTGTCACTGAGTTGGTCAGAAAGAATATATGGAAACAGGCCACAAACACCTGTATTGAATAGGCTGCAATTGACCGAGGATCTGTAAATGAAGCACGATTATTTTGTGAAGCAGGAACAATTGCCTGATGGCACGATATTGGATCTTGATGACGTGATTGAGCAGCTTGCCTTTAACGAGCAGGGTCTGATCCCTGTGATCACCCAGGACGCTGAAACAAAAGAGATCCTGATGTTTGCCTGGATGAACAAGCAGTCTCTGGAGATGACGATAGAGACAAAGCGTGTCACCTACTGGTCTCGCAGCCGTCAGGAACTCTGGATAAAAGGGGAAACAAGCGGTCATACTCAGGCGCTGGTCTCCATGGCATTTGATTGTGATGGGGATACAATATTATGTCAGGTTGTCCAGTCCGGACCAGCCTGTCATACCGGGCGCCCCAACTGCTTTTATCTGGATGTCAACATGGATGATCGTCATGTGCGTATCGTGGGAGATGCGCCCTCATGACCGATAAATCCACGCTTATAAAAAATGCCAGAATTGTCAATGAAGGCAAGATCATCGAAACCGATCTGAAGATCACGGATCAGCGCATCAGCCGTATTGATAAGACAATTCCAGCAGCGTCCGAGGACCGGGTAATAGATGCTGAAGGTTTGTATCTGCTTCCGGGCATGATCGATGACCAGGTCCATTTCAGGGAGCCGGGCCTGACCCATAAAGGATCGATTGCCAGCGAATCCCGTGCAGCGGTTGCCGGCGGGATCACAAGCTTTATGGAAATGCCCAATGTAAAGCCGTCAACTACAACAATTGAAGCCCTGGAAAATAAGTTCGAGATTGCAGCAAACAGCTCTATCGCCAATTATTCTTTTTATCTGGGTGCGACAGAAGACAATCTTGAACAGATCAAACGGCTCGATCCGGCGAAACATTGCGGCGTAAAAGTCTTTATGGGGGCGTCAACCGGTGATCTGCTGGTTGAACATCCGGAAGCTCTCGATGCGATTTTTCGTGAAAGCCCAACCCTGATCGTCACGCACTGCGAAAGTACGCCTGTTATCAACCAGAATATGGAGGTGATGCGGCGGGAAGGCAGGGATGCTGTTATTGAGGATCACCCGATAATCCGGGATGTGGAAGCCTGTTATGCGTCTTCTTCCTATGCTGTGGGTCTGGCGAGGAAATATAAAAGCCAGCTTCATGTTCTGCATGTTACTACGGAAAAGGAACTGGACCTCTTTGAACAGGGACCTATTGAAGGCAAACATATCACAGCCGAGGCCTGCGTTCATCATCTCTGGTTCAGTGATCAGGATTATCCGCGCCTTGGCAATCTTATAAAGTGTAACCCGGCCATTAAATCATCGACAGATCGGGATGCTCTGATCCAGGCGGTGCGCGACAATAGAATTGATATTATCGCAACAGATCATGCCCCCCATACCTGGGATGAAAAACAAGTCGCCTATCCAGAAGCGCCAGCAGGCTTGCCTTTGGTGGAGCATGCGCTGCTCAGCCTTTTTGATCATGTCAAAGATCAACGATTAAAGCTGGAGCAGGTCGTTGAGAAAACCGCCCATAATCCCGCCCTGCGCTATGGCGTGAAGGAACGCGGATATCTTCGCGAAGGCTATTATGCTGATCTGGTTCTTGTGGATATGAACCGGGGCACCTCCGTCAGCCATGACAGCGTCCATTATCAGTGTGGCTGGACCCCTTTTGACGGACAGCAGTTTTCATCGACCATTCGAAGCACCTGGGTCAATGGTTCAGAAGTCTATGACGGCCAGAATATCTGCACCCAACCAGGCACCCCCTTGCGCCTTGAGTTTGATCGGTAATCGGATTTAGACGGAACCAGTAAATTTCGATTAAGAAGAGTTTGTTCAGCCAAACTCACACTGGATCCTGTTGGCTTTTGCATAGGCAGATGTCATTCGATCGAGGGGAGCATCCAGGTGATCGAGGAGGTGGATATAGTCTTCAAGGGCCGCCATCATTCCGTCCAGGTGAATTCCTCGAACCGACGAGGAGAGATGCGGCGTTTGTGCGCAATCACAGAGCTGGTCAAAGAAGCTTTCTTTCAGGCGGACCGCTCTTTCAAGCTGGCCGAGGCGCAGATAGATTTCAGCACTATTGCGTTTGGTCTGGGAGAGGGCGGTAAGGGCGCTGTCCGGATAGAGATCCCGTGCGAGTGAGGAGGCGAGCATTTCCTCAACGATTGTTGTAGCTTTTTCGAAAAAATGAAGGGCAAGGCCGGGCTTGTTTTTCCGGAAAGCCTCATTGCCCGAGGTCATTTCCTGACGCCATTTGGACAGGGTATCATTCTCGGTAAGCTCAAGATATAACTTGTCGGCTTCGGAGAGAAAATTTTGAATTTCAGTTTTCGCCTGATACTTCATTCTTTCGCCAATTCCTTGATTTCTATGTCTTTCTGATAGCGGCGCGATCCTATCGAGTTTAGATATTTGTTGCAAGTAATTATTAATTGCATTTCTTTTTCATCTGGTATATGCCTTCCTTCGTCGCCGTAAAAGCGGGGAACGGTACCTGTTTTGAAGGTGCCGGCATAAGGGCGGCAGGCATATGTTGATTGGATGGAAAGGCAACGCCGTATGGAGTATGAAAACCTTAATCTGCAGCAAGACGCAGACCCGCAAATAACGGATGAAGTCCCGATACCTCTTCCAAAATCAGTGACGGAGCAAATCGTTCAGGGCATTCATCACTGGACAGAAGATCTTTTTTCCTTTCGCTTGACGCGCCCGCCTGAATTTCGCTTTCGCTCAGGTGAATTTGTGATGATCGGATTGATGGCAGACAGGAAGCCGCTTCTTCGTGCCTATTCCATTGCCAGCCCTTCCTGGGATGACGGTCTGGATTTCTATTCGATCAAGGTGCAGAACGGACCATTGACGTCGCGCCTGCAGCATATCCAGGAGGGGCAGAAGATCCTGCTCGGAAAAAAACCGACCGGAACCCTTGTACTGGACGCATTGAAACCCGGAAAACGACTGTTTCTTCTCTCCACCGGTACGGGACTTGCGCCATTTGCCAGCCTTTTACGGGAGCCGGAAACCTATGACAAGTTCGACGAGCTGATCCTGACCCATACCTGCCGGAATGTAGCAGATCTGGCTTATGGAAAATCTGTTGTTGAGGGGTTGATAAATGATCCGCTGGTCGGGGAGATCGCTCCCGCTCGAGTTCGGTACTATCCCACAACAACGCAGGAAGAATTTCAATATACCGGCCGGATCACAAACCTGATTTCCACGGGGCAGTTCTTTGAAGATCTGGACATTGGAACATTCGATGCAGAATTTGATCGCGCCATGATTTGCGGTTCAACCCCGATGATCACTGATACGAAACTCCTGCTCGAAGAAGCGGGACTTGAAGAGGGATCCAATGCGGCTCCGCGCGAATTTGTAGTTGAAAAAGCCTTTGTTGCTTAGAGGGTGTGAAAGCAACAGGGGCGGGGTGGTCTTCGGGCCGCCCCTTAGCCCGCAATTACAATCACATAACCGTCCGGATCACGGATCCAGATTTCCTTTAGGCCGGAACTCGGGTTTTGCGCAGCAGGTTTCAGGATTTCAGCATCCAGAAGCTCAATCCGCTGCAGGGTCATCCGAAAATCCTCTACTTCAAACCATAAAAGCATCCCATGACCGACTGTCGCTTTTTCGCGGCCTGCAAGATTAGGATGATCTTCATCGTCCCAACTATGAAGCTGGAGGATTACCCTGTCCCCGTCCATGAGGCGGTTATAAGTACCACCATGTGTATCCTCGACGCTTTTGCCAAGGGGCTGGGCGCTGAGAAGGGTTGAATACCAGTTGCTGCTGAGAACAACATTTTCAACGGCGATAAGGGGTTGTGCTTGAATTCCTGTCATAGTGAAACGGTACAGGCTTCGCGTACCAGTTTCCAGACAATAATAGGTAAAATTGAGCTAAGATCCAAAGAGAACAACTCTCAGAGTGGTTTCGCAATCTGAACCAGTTCGCTTGCATTTAAAGAGGTTACATTGCTTTTCACATAAGTATGTGAACACAGAACTGAAAGACAGATAGCAGCGGCAAAGGCGGTCAATACTGTAAATGTTTTTGAGATCATTCTTTTTCTCCATGTCTATGCCTGTTAGGTCGTTTGAGAAAAAGAAAGGGTTCAAAAGAAGGTGGGTCTATTCTTCAAATAATCGATCCCGCGCTTTGCTTTTGGATTTTCGTGCCGGGCTATGGCTTGATTTGCCGCGGCTGCGGTCCTTCTGAGAAGCAGGGGAAAGATCGCTCCATTCGGTAGGCAGGCGTGCGGCCTCCTTGCTTTTGGTGCGACGGCGGCCTGAGATAACAACATCCTCTTCTTTGGCCGTCTGCCGCACTTCCTGGTCCGCCTTGCGCTCGTTCTGGGTTTTCGGTTTTCTAA
>JAKSCD010000312.1 GCA_022360775.1 Sneathiellales bacterium
CCGGAAATAGCTGTCCTTCATTTCGATGCACATACAGATTGCTATCCTTTGCGCAGTAACGATCATTTCGACAATGCCACCCCTTTCACCCACGCCGCCAATGAAGGCGTTCTTGACATCGCCTCCTCAGTTCATGTTGGTACACGCGCACCCGTGGATGCCAACGCTTCCGTTCAGTTTACTGAAGAAGTGGGATATCGGGTTCTTCCCTGGAGAGATCTTGCAAATCTACCCGTAGAGAAAGCGGCTTCAAAGATCAGGAAGAGCCTTGAAGGGAAACCGGTTTATCTTTGTTTTGATATGGATTTCTTTGACCCCTCCGTCGCACCAGGGGTTGCGACCCCAACACCAGGAGGCCCCACAACCTTTGAAGGGCTTGAACTTTTAAAAGCCATGAAAGGACTGGACTTTGTTGCCTTCGATATCAACACGGTTAGCCCGCTTTATGACATCAATGGAACGACCGCCCAGCTTGCGGCAACAGTCGCTCTTGAATGCCTGGCATTGCTGGACCGTTAGAGATCAGACTGCAAGATAGGCGTCTCTGATTTCAGGATTCTCCTCTAACTCCTTAACCGTTCCCTGGTAGCGGATACTTCCTTTTTCCACTATCACAGCGCGATCTGACACCAGTTTTGCAAAATGCAGATTTTGTTCTGACAAAAGCACTGCCAATCCTTCTTTCTTAAGCTCCATGATCGTGAAGGCCATTTGTTCAACAATGACAGGTGCAATCCCCTCGGAAGGTTCATCCAGCAAAATAGCGGAAGGGTTTCCCATCAATGTTCGGGCGATTGATAGCATCTGCTGTTCTCCGCCACTCATCTGCCCGCCGGGGCGATTTCGCATTTCAGCGAGATTGGGGAATAGCTTGAAAAGCTTATCAGGCGTCCAGAAAGGAGCGTCTGGTCGCTTGTCCTGCTTTCCAACTTCCAGATTTTCCATCACCGTCAATTCAGTGAAAATCCGTCTTTCTTCCGGCACATATCCAAGACCTTTCTGGCAGATGACATGACTTGGCAGTTTCTTGATAGTTTCGCCATTAAATGTCACATCCCCTTTTGTCGAGGAGACCATACCCATCATGGTTTTCATGGTGGTGGATTTTCCTGCTCCGTTGCGGCCAAGCAAGGCGACAACCTCCCCCGCCCCGACTGAAAAGGAGACATCATCGAGAATTTTCGCTTGGCCGTAAAAGGCGTTTATTCCTTGTACTTCAAGCACTTGTTTTCTCCTTCTCTCCAGTATCGAAGGTAGATCCGCCACCAAGATAGACTTCCTTTACAACTTCATTTGACCGGATTTCATCTGCTGTCCCCGTTGCGATGATTTCACCGCGATTAAGCACCATCAACCGATCAGAATGGGCAAATACCACATCCATATCATGTTCCGTAAACAAGACGCTTACATTGGAGCTCTTGGCAATAGACGCGACAAGTTCCATCAGAGTAATCCTCTCCTGAGGTGCCATTCCTGCAGTTGGTTCATCCATCAGAAGAAGCTGCGGTCCATGAGCAAGCGCGATGGCAAGTTCAAGCCGCTTCAGATCCCCATAAGCAAGCACACCGCAGGCGCGGTCAGCCTGATGTTCCATTCCCACTTGTTGAAGCAGGCTGTTCGCTTCCTGCGCATAGCTATTTGTTGCTCTATTCCACAATGAAAACACTTTCCGATGGTGGGAAATAAGGGCCATTTGAACATTTTCCCGAACTGTCATTGAAGCAAATGTGGCCGTGATCTGAAAGGTGCGCCCGATCCCGAGCCGCCAGATATCTCTCGGGTTCATCCCGAGCAGCTCCTGCCCCTGAAAACTGACGGATCCGCGATCTGCCTTTAACTGCCCATTGAGCATATTGAAACAGGTGGTTTTCCCTGCACCATTGGGGCCGATGAGAGCAAGCATTTCTCCTTTTTCAAGAGAGAAATTCACATCATTCACCGCACGAACCCCGCCAAAGGACTTACACAGATTGGTGACATCAAGGAGACTCATATCTGGACCCCCTCATTTTTCTTTCCGGTCAAGGATTCTGGCAGGATTTTCCTGGCAAAACCTGCAAGCCCTTCCGGCGCGATCACAACAATGAAAAGGATCACCCCACCAAATATTATCCGCCAGTAATCAAGGCGCGTCACCAGATCCTCAAGCATGGTAAAACTAACAGCCCCGACAATTGGCCCGATCAGCGATTGAATGCCGCCCAGCAGTACCATGATCAAACCGTCAACTGAACGGGCGATATGAAGTTCGTCGGGGAAAATACTTCCTTTTGAATAGACATAAAGGCCGCCTGCAATACCAGCAAAGATACCTGTGATGACAAAGGCCATCCATTGCTGGGATTTCAGGTTGATCCCGATTGCCTCTACACGAAGCTGGGAATCCCGCCCTGCACGCAACGCATATCCAAAGGGCGCATAGACAATGCGGCGGATCACATAAACACTCGCCCCGACGAGAGCCAGGGTGAGATAATAATAGGCCATTTTTTCCGAAGCCCATTCAGCAGGCCAAATACCAAGAATACCATCATCGCCGCCCGTTACATCCTGCCATTGAAAGGCAACGGACCATGTGATTTGTGCGGCTGCCAGCGTGAGCATTGCAAGATACACACCGCTTAGGCGAACGCAGAACCAGCCAAAAACCAGGGCGCCAAGGCCAGCTGCAATAGGCGCAACAACCAGGCCGCTGATCATATCGACGCCTAGATATTTGACCGCCAGAGCCGCACCATAAGCCCCAAGCCCGAAATAGGCTGCATGCCCGAACGATACCAGACCGCCAGGCCCCATAATGAAATGCAGGCTGACAGCAAAAAGCGTGAAAATGAGGATATCTGAAAGTAGCACCAGAACAAATTCATCTGCTATAGCAGGTGTCGCAAGCAATGCCGCCGCCAGCGCCCATACAAGATATTTTGAAGTTGCTGTAAAGGGTTTCAGGGGTTGTTCAGGCGGACCATCTGCCCCTCGTAAAACAGCATCCGGCTTACCCAGCAGGCCCCAGGGGCGAACAACCAAAACAACAGCCATTACCAAAAAGGCCAAAACAAGTGTGATTTCCGGGAAAATCAGGATACCAAAGGCATTGAGCTCACCGATGAGGACAGAGGCCAGAAAGGCGCCGGGAACACTCCCCATACCACCGATAACCACAACAACAAAGGCTTCTCCGATCACGTTGAGATCCATCAAAAGATTGGCAGCCTCCCTTGGAAGCTGAATAGCTCCCCCGAGGCCAGCAAGCGTGGAGCCGACGAAAAACACGCTGGTAAAAAGCCAGCTTTGATTAACCCCGAGGGCGCTCACCATTTCCCGATCCTGTGTTGCCGCCCGGACCAGTGTTCCCCAGCGGGTCTTGTTAAATAAAAGCCAGACCGCAAGCAAGACAGCGGGCCCCAGTACAATCAGAAGAAGATCATATTGAGGTATAGGCTCCCCCAGAATTCTAACAGCACCACCAAGACCAGGCGCGCGCGGACCAAACAGGTCCTCTGCACCCCAGATCCAAAGAGCCAGATCTTGAATAACCAGCACAACACCAAATGTCGCCACCAGCTGGAACAATTCCGGGGCCTTGTAAATACGCCTGAAAAGCGTAATTTCCAGAAAGACACCGATGACGCCTACCAGCAGCGAGGCAACAATAATCGCGCCCCAAAATCCAAGAACACCATGAGGCAGGATATTAACGAAAGTGTAGGCTAGATAGGCTCCCAGCATAAAAAAGGAACCATGTGCGAAATTCACGATGCGTGTCACACCGAAAATAATTGACAGACCGGACGCCACCAGAAACAAAGATGACGCACTCGCCAGTCCTGTCAGGAACTGAGCCAGGTAGAACCCCATTGACCTCTCCTAGGCATGGTACAAAACATGGGAAGCCTTCCGGCCGAAGCCGGAAGGAAACAGACGTTAATTAGAGGCGCGCAATGCTTTGGTTTTTTCAGCGCTAGGCAGATAGTCTGCACCATCTGCATAGAACCAATCGACCATGATGCCTTTACCATCTTTAACAGCCGTACGCCCAACCCAGGCGCCCATTGTGGATTGATGGTCAACAGGGCGGTATGTCACTTTCCCTGAAGGGCTGTCAAATGTCAGGCCTTTCATGGCCGCAAGCATTTTATCCCGATCTGTGCTGCCTGCTTTTTCGATGGCCGCAGCGATGGTCAACATTGTGTTATAGCCAACCAGGGACCCTGTTTTTGGAAGCTCGTCAAACTTAGCTTTATAGGCATCCACATAGGTTTGATGTGTTGCATCTTTAATGAAGTCCCGTGGATAACCGGTGACGATCCAGCCTTCAGGTGCCTCTGCTTTCAGAGGGTCCAGATATTCAGGTTCGCCAGTGAGAAGGCTCGCAACTTCACGCCCTTCAAACAGGCCCCGGATTGATCCTTCACGGACCAGTTTTGCGAGATCTCCTCCGAACGTAACATTGAAAATGCCTTCAGGCTTTGCAGCTTCAAGGGCACGAACAGTAGCGCCGGCATCAATTTTAAAGAGGGCTGGCCATTGCTCCTCGACAAATTCAACATCCGGCTTCAACTCTTTCAAGACCGATTTAAAAGCCTTAACAGCATCCTTGCCATAGGCATAGTTAGGGGCAACAGTTGCCCATCTCTTGGCAGGAAGCTTGGCTGCTTCTTTCGCCAGCATGGCAGATTGCATATAGGTGGAGGGACGCAGGCGGAAAGTATAATCATTGCCTTTTGACCAGACGATTGCATCACTCAGAGGCTCGGAGGCAATGAAGAGGACTTTTTTCTGCTTGGCGAAATCGGTAACGGCGAGACCAATATGTGAAAAGAAAGTTCCCGCAAGAAGGGCCACTTTTTCCTTGGCAACCAACTCCTCGGCAATCTTAACAGCGTTGCCAGGCTTACCTGCGTCATCCCGGGAAATCACCTCGAGCTGTTTACCAAGAACACCGCCCTTTTTGTTGATCTGCTCCACAGCGAGCTCCCAGCCCTTGCGATAAGGCTCTGTAAAAGCAGGCAGCCGGGTATAGCTATTAATCTCACCGATCTTAATGGTTTCTGCGGCATTTGCCATATGCGCGGTTGACGCGACGACCGCAATCAGACCCCCTAACAGTGTCCGGGTAAATAAACCTCTCCTTGAAATCATGACTTACGCTCCCTTCAGCTCCAGTTGTCGTTTAGACGAAATCGGAATGGATCTCCCAAATCCCGGTCTACAAAAGATATTATTTTGATTATTTCGCAGACCTTTAGAAATCGATAGGAAAATCATGCCCTCATATTTGAGATTTCTCAAGCATTTTATTTGTACACAAACAAAATAATCTTCATGCTAGAATTCAAGATGGCCTGAAAAGGTATTATTCAGTGTCTTCTTGTTATTGGTGCTAAATCACACTGTCACCACAAGATTATATCAATAAAACGATAATCCTAGTTTTCAAATTTATTTTATGAATCAATGTTTGGGGACACATTTCTTGTTGTTTTTATAGAAAAAACGTCTATGAGCATATGGTTAACACAGTTGAGTATTTTGTCCTGCTTTTCCTTATCCCCCAATTTCACAGAGTTCGAGTTGTGAGATAACAATGCTTATACCCGGTGCAACAAGTCGAAAGACCCCTTTGCAAGCCCGCTCGAAAGAACGGGTTGAAAAAATAATCTCCAGCGCGGAATTTCTCCTCAAGCAGGATGACCTTTCACAGCTCACTACGAGTCGTATCGCGGCGCGAGCTGGTATTCCGGTAGGATCAATCTATCAGTATTTTAAGGATAGAGACGAAATTCTCCTCGCGCTTGGCAACAAAGTCCTCGATGACGAAGATGAAAAATTCACCCAGGCGTTCCAGGAAATCACGCCTCATGTCCACTGGAAAGAGGCCATCTCGGGCTTGCTTTCTGCCTTCCACAAAATTGTAAGGGAGGATGATACCCATTACAGGCTGGATATTGCCCTTTCAGACAATCCCAACTGGCAAAAAGCCAATCTGCTTTCCGAAAAAAGAATTGTCGAACTCTTGGCCAGCTATCCGCTCTTCGATGAAAAAGGGTTGTCTGAGCAACATAAGAAATCTATTGCGCAGACTTTGGTGATAACAGTTTCCGCAATTATTTTCAGGAGCAAGTCTCGCTACTGGACAGAGGAAGTTGGCCATCTTGTAGAAGAATCTCGTAAAATGGTAACAGCTTATCTTGATACTGTTTTTGAGAGTTAGCCCCGCCCGATATACGGCATCTTTGTAGCCATCACTGTCATAAACTGAACATTGGCATCCAGTGTCAGGCTATCCATGTAAAGGACAGCATTGGCAACATTATCCACGTCCATCACCGGTTCCGCCTTGATTTCAAGATTTGCTTGGGGAACCCCTTGTTGCATGACTTCCGTCATTGGCGTCGCGGCATTGCCAATATCGATTTGCCCGCACGCGATATCAAATCCTCTGCCATCCAGTGACAGACACTTGGTCAGTCCCGTGATTGCATGCTTTGTCGAGGTATAAGCCGAACTAAAGGGTCGGGGAACATGTGCTGAAATAGAACCATTATTGATAATACGCCCCCCTTGAGGTGACTGCTCGCGCATCATCCCAAAAGCTTCGCGGGCGCAATAGAAGGCACCGTTCAAATTTGTATTGACAGCAGCATGCCAACTATCGAGCGACAGTTCATTTACCGGAACAGGTGGTGCTCCAACTCCTGCATTATTGAACAAAAGATCAAGGCGGGAAAATTTCTCTTTTACACTGTCGAATAAGGCTTTTACTGCATCCGGATCCGTCACATCTGTCGGCAAAACAAGTGTATTTTCAGCCTGCTCACCGGCAAGTTCGCGTGTTTCTTCCAGTTTTGCCTGTGATCTGCCTGCAAGCGCCACCTGGTACCCATTTTGAAGGAGTTTTAAGGAGACTGCCCGGCCAATTCCTGCGCTTGCTCCTGTAACAATAGCGGTTTTCATACTGCTCTCTCTTTTATTTTTGAGCCTGTGCAAGGGCCCGTTTTTCGGCCTGACCGGCGACCAGCCTTTTCTTTCGAGGGGCCGTCATCCAGACAGAGAAAATAGAGACCATACAGACCGCGAAAGCAAGCCAGAAGGCCATCTTGTAATCACCGTTCAGATCATATAAGTACCCTGTCACCCAAGGGCCGACACCACCACCAACCAGAGCAAGCAAGCTCATTACCCCAAGAATCTCACCATATTTCTTCCCCTGGAAGAGATCCGCAGGCATGGCACCGAAAACAGCTGCCAGGGCATAGCCCAGTCCCCCCTGAACAATGACCATACCATATAGAATCACAGGGTTATTGATTGTCTCCAACACCAAGAGCAGAAGATAACAGGCGGCAAATCCAAGGGAGGATATGGTCCAGATCCATTCCCTTCCAATACGATCAGACAGATGTCCAAGATAAATCTGCCCAACAATTCCTGCAAAGCCCACAAAGCCCAGCGCAAATGATGCTTCAAGAGGGGATATCCCGATCTCGATCAAATATTTGGTTTGATGAACCTGAACCGCATACCATGCGTATAATCCGGTGAAGCATGTCAGGCTCAACCACCAGAAGGAAGCTGTCTTCACGGCTTTCTTCAAGGACCATTCAGTATTGACCCAGTCTTCATCGACAATATTACTGGCAACAGCACTGGCGCCTCCATTTTGATCATCCTGATGTTCCTCACCATCGGGTAAAAGCCCAAGTTCTGCAGGGTCTTTTCGCTGTAAAACAAGATTTAGCGGTACAACTACAACCAATAGGACTCCCGCCATCATCCAGCAGGCCGCGCGCCACCCGTCTTGCGTTATGGTTGCTTGTATGAGCGGCAAGAGAAAAATCGATCCAATGCCAACCCCGGAAAAAGCAAGCCCGATCGCCAGCCCGCGCTTGCGTTCAAACCAGACAGGCAGAAACATGGAATGGCCGACATAGGTCATTGCCACCCCGGTTCCAACCATCATAAATCCAAGCGTCGCATAGAAATGCCAAGGAGCCGTCGCAAACGTCGAAAGAACAAGACCAATGCTGACCAGCAACGCTGAAGCAGAGAGAAGGTAGCGAGGGGACGTGAAATCCATCAAACGCCCGATAACAGGTGACAATAACCCTGCGCAGATAAAACCGATAGTGAAGGTTGCTGCCGTTGTCGCATGATCCCAGCCATATTCTTCCAGAATGGAGGGGTAAAGAAGCGAGAAAGATGTTCGGACATTGACGCCAACACCCATCGTTATGAAAACGATGATCACGACAATCCAGCCATAAAAAATCGGCGCTTTCCCCAGCCGGGCATCAAATCCCGTTACATTATGCTTGCCTGATGTCATGAGCGTCTCCGGAAGGCTGGCGTTATTCGCCTTTTTCTTGAGCTTATATCAGCTTTGCCTCGCGGGAAAGAAATTAACACGAAACCAAAATGGGATCAGGACGCCTTCAGGCTTCCTTTCACCTTGACCTTTGGGCCTGGAAGGATGAGACCGGGACAATTATGGAGATATGACGTGAATTGACGTCTTATGCCCTCTTCTGTCTTTTTCGTTTCTGCATAGGCAAGACAATGGGCGACATCCGGGAAATGTTGATTGATTTTTTCCAGTTTTGCAGTCCACCAGGTTCTGGGTTTACGGATAATTCGGGCATTTTCACCATTTGGAAGCCAAAATGGCGAGTTGAAGTTTGCTACATTTAGAAATACAAATTTCCGGGACTTTGAAAACAGTCTTTTCAGTACCCACTCCAGATCTTCTTCCGGGATATGATCAATGACATTTGTACTGACAACACCATCGAACTTAATTCTGTCTGAAAGAAAACTGTTGTTTATGGCCGGATCATAACAGGTTATTTCCCGCACCTTCCAGAAGTCATGGATCGAAGATGCAATAACCTTCCTTTTGCGGACCAGCTCTTCAGAATATTGAAGGCCTTTCCCGCTCCCGTAATCCAGAATGGTTTCCGAGCCGGTTGCTCTGATCACTCCGCGGATCGAATAAATGAAGCTGGTCATTGCCCGGCCGGCGAAGGCTTCTTCAGGCGGGACATGCACAACCCGCTCCCCCTGGCGACGACTAAAGCCGTTTTTATGCATCAACCGGTAATAACCAAGCAATTGCTGGTACCGGGGGCTAGGTTGTAAATCCGTATACATATCTCAATTAAACCAATTTCCATAAGGCCTTGTCAATTTCAACGGGGCATTTTTAACAGAAGCCCTGGTCTTGCGAACAAACATTTCTGGACAGCCCCAGAAGGCTAAGGCAGTATGCCGGATCATACCTTTTGCGTTCGTTCAAGCGAACGGGAGCCAAGTAGTGATATCCCAACCCGAAAAAAAAATCGGTTATGTGGAGCAGGTTATTCTTCTTGCCCTGGTCACATCACTGATTGCGTTATCCATAGATGCCATGTTGCCCGCCCTTTCCTTTATCGAGAGGGATTTGCAGATCCAGGACCCGAATGGCCGCCAATATATTATTGGCGCACTTTTTGCGGGCATGGCCTTTGGTATGCTTTTCTATGGCCCTATTTCTGACAGTTTAGGCCGCAAAAGGCCAATTTATGTGGGCTTTACAATTTTTCTAATTGGCTGCCTGCTCTCTATTTTCAGCCCGAATTATGAATTGATGCTTTTTGGTCGTTTCCTCCAGGGATTAGGGGCGGCTGGCCCTCGCGTTGTTTCAATGGCAATGATCAGGGACGAATATGAAGGCCGTGCGATGGCAAAATTCATGTCTCTTGTTATGACGGTTTTTATACTGGTCCCTGTACTTGCTCCCGCAATCGGGCAACTCATCCTTTATGTTGCTGACTGGCGCGGTATTTTCTGGATGATATTTTCGCTAGGTGCCTTCACCTATATCTGGTTTGCGTTGAGACAGCAGGAAACCCTGGCAAAAGGAGACCGGCTGCATTTTTCCAGTGAAAGGCTGTTTCTTGCCGCAAAAGAAGTTGTCACAACTCCGGTATCTCTTGGCTACACCATCTTGGCCGGTTTTGTTTTTTCAGGATTTCTGAGCTATCTCGCCATGTCTCAGCAAATCTTTCAGGACCAATATGGTGTTGGAGAAATGTTCCCGGTATATTTTGGCATCCTTGCACTTGCAATCGGGAGCGCTTCCCTGGTCAATTCCACACTTGTCATGAAACTAGGCATGCAAAAGCTGATCACCAAGGCCTTGTGGGCGTTGTGTATCTTGTCAGCATCTTATCTGGTCTTTGCGTTATTTCTGCAAGGTCATCCCCCTCTATGGAGTCTGATGCTCTTTCTGCTCGTCACTTTCTTTTGCTTTGGCATTCTGTTCGGGAATATGAACGCTATGGCGATGGAACCGCTTGGTCACATAGCCGGTGTAGGCTCTGCTATTGTCACTTCGGTTTCCACGCTACAATCCGCAATTCTCGGAACCCTGATCGCCCAGTCCTATGATGGAACAATTCTTCCGCTGGTGATCAGCTTTACCGGCTTTGGGCTGATCTCTCTGATGGTCATGTATATTACCAATTCAAGGATTGCCAGGAACTGACATGTGGAATACCGCAAAGTCTATTGCCTCCCTCCTGATGAGCTACGGGTTACTGCTCCTTGCAAACGGGATGTTTGGAACCCTGCTCGGCCTGAGAAGTAAACTGGAAGGATTTACAACGGATATTACAGGCCTGATCATGGCAGCATATTTTCTTGGCATGCTGTTTGGTGCGCTTCACGCAGCGCGCGTTGTTACCCGCGCCGGCCATATCCGTTCCTTTGCAGCTTTCGCCTCCATCATGTCCGTTGCAGTACTTGCCCATATTCTCATCATTAATCCCATGGTCTGGGTGATCCTGCGTACGATTTGCGGATTCTGCATGGCGGGGATGGTAATGATTGTCGAGAGCTGGCTGAATGAAAGATCTACCAATGACAATCGAGGCCGGGTTCTTTCTCTTTACATGATGACCAGTTACCTTGGGGGTGGCATGGGACAGCTGCTGCTTCCTCTCGCAGATCCGGCTTCCTTCGAGCTCTTCTCTGGTGCTTCCATCATTTTTTCACTGGCGCTTGTTCCGATCCTTCTCACACGCGCGGCAGCCCCGAAACCGTCCACTCCTGAAAGAATGAGTTTCAAGGCACTCTACAAGATTTCACCGGTTGGCGTTATTGGTACCTTTACTGCAGGCCTTTCCAACAGTTCCATTAATAGCATGGCCCCTGTTTTCGGAAAATCCATAAACATGAGTGTCGGTGACATCTCGCTTTTCATGGCAAGCATCCTGCTAGGCGGAATGCTGTTACAATTCCCGGTCGGGAGACTTTCCGATTATTTTGATCGACGGGCCATCCTTGTCACTGTTGCTGTATTAACAACAGGTGCAGCCATTGCAATTGTCTGGGCCAGTCAGCAGACCAATATCAACCTGCTTTTCCTGACAGCCCTGATTTATGGCGGAGTTGCTTACACGATTTACCCGATGTCATCCGCACAAACCAACGATCTTGCTGATAAGGAAAAGCTGGTGCAGGTTTCCGGCAGCCTGCTTTTTGCCTATGGTCTCGGGGCAACTATAGGGCCGGTGGTAACTTCGCAATTTATGGAACGCTTCAAACCCGAAGCTCTTTTCCTTTGTATCGCGGCGGGGACGGCCTTCCTCACACTTTTCGTCCTTGTTCGTATTGTCCAGCGTCCTTCCGGAACACGCAAAGCCCGTTTCCTGCCGCTTGGCAGTTTAGGCGCCTCCAACAAGCAGCTTTATACCAACGTGCAGTCCGCTTTCTGGCGGAAAAAGAACAAGAAAACTTGAACCGGCTCCACAAAAGTTGCGTCTTTTAAAATGTTCGCTAAACTTCCGCGTTGCTTTCCTCTTACAGCATTAAGGATATCCCTCTATGAGCGTACGTAATGGTCGTGAATTTCTAAGCATTCCGGGTCCCACTAACATTCCGGATGCTGTACTGAATGCCATGCATCAGCCTGCGATCGATATTTACAAACCGGACTTTCCGCCCCTTACAGATAGTCTTCTCAAAGATCTTCGGGAAACATTCCGCACCGAGGGGAAATCCTTTATTTACATCGCGAACGGCCATGGTGCCTGGGAAGCTGCGCTAAGCAATGTTCTGAACCGCGGTGATAAGGTTCTTGTCCTGGAAAGCGGATTATTTGCCAATGGCTGGGGAATTGCCGGTGCGTCCCTCGGTCTTGATGTGGAAATTCTGGAAGGTTCCTGGAGACAGGCAGTTGATCCAGATGCTGTTGCAAAGCGACTCGCTGCAGATAAAGATCATGAAATCCAGGCCATCCTGATGGTACAGGTCGATACCGCCTCCTCCCTGGTCAATGACGTTCAGGCTGTTGGCAAGGCGATCAAGTCCGTCAATCACCCTGCTCTTTTCATGGTGGATACAATTGCGTCTCTTGGAACTATGGAATTCAGGATGGATGAATGGGGCGTGGATGTTGCGGTCGGTGCCGCCCAGAAAGGCCTTATGTCCCCACCTGGTCTTAGCTTTAACGCCGCCGGACCGCGAGCCTTTGAAAGACATGAAAAGGCGAATTTACGGACAGCCTACTGGGACTGGACTGCAAGACTTGGCGAAATCCATTACCAGAAATATTCAGGAACACCGCCTGAGCATCTGCTTTTCGCCCTTCGAAAATCCTTTGATATCCTGAAAGAAGAAGGTCTTGAAAACGCGTTTCTCCGCCATGAGCTTCTGGCAGGCGCGACCCATGCAGCGGTTGCAAAATGGTCTGAAGCCGAGGCACTGGAATTTAATGTTATCGAGAGTGATCATCGCGCCTCGGCTGTCACAACTGTTCTGTTTAAAAACGGTTACAAACCGGATCCTCTTTTGCAATATTGTGAGAAAAAATGCGGGGTTGTTGTAGGTATCGCAATTGGTGACCTTGATGGTCAGGCCATGCGGATCGCTCACATGGGCTATACAAATGCCCCCATGGTGCTGGGTACTTTAAGTGCAATCGAAATGGGACTGCAGGCGCTCAAGATCCCGCATGGTGAAGGCGGTGTACAAGCTGCGATTAAATATCTGGCAGAGCGGGTTCCCGCCTGACAACTCACAGACGGAATATCGGGAGAATGACCAAAAACGGAGAAAATTCAGACAGCAGTAACAAGTCAGCAAAAGCCGACAACCCTCAGGTACGTCTGCCTCCTCCCCTTGTTTTTGGCCTGCCTCTTTTTCTCTGTCTGTATATCCAGTCCAACTGGTTTGAAGGAAGCATCGGCCCTCTCCTGCCTTTTGCCACCGGACTTTCGCTTGCTGGTGCCGGCGTAATAGCTGCTATTTACGAGGCGTGGCGTCATGAAAGCTCGGGCTCCAATGTCGAGCCCTGGAAGCCGACAACCCTTATTCTGACAGACGGGCTTTATCGGTATTCCCGTAATCCGATCTATGTTGCGATGGTTCTCATCTATTCCGGGGTTGCGATCGCCGCGGGTTCGTGGATTGCTTTTCTTCTACTTCCCCTTTGTATTTTTATCCTGCGTTACCACGTGATTGCGAGAGAAGAAGTCTATCTTGAAGATAAGTTCGGGGATATCTATCTAGAATATAAAGCCACTGTCCGGCGATGGATCTAGATCTTGCGCGCCGGTCAGGATGACCATCAGTGAGAGGGACATTATGGACGATAAAACCGAAGACAATCTCAAATCGAAATCAACCTGGTCACGCCTGTTATACATTATACTCTATGCCATCTGCTTTAATGTCGCCGAAATTGTGTTGGCGGCGATCGCAATCATACAATTCTTCAGCAGCCTGATCACAGGCACTCCGTTGCATCAACTCAGAACTTTTGGTACTGCGCTTTCTGAATATATCAAACAGCTTGTTGAGTTTCTCACCTATGCAAGTCATGATAAGCCTTTCCCCGTTGGTGAATGGCCAAAGGAAAAAGCGCTTGCAAAAGAGGACGAAGATGAGGATGGCACCGTCATCATCACGCCAACATCGAAATAGAAAAATACACGATTATGAAAGAACACTTTGAGGAATTTGCCCTCTATAACAAATGGGCAAATGAGAAGCTTTATTCCTTCCTCTCAACGGATCTTGATGAGGCGGAGCTAAATAGAGACCTTGGGGCCTTTTTTGGGACAATTATGGGGACCCTAAATCATCTTCTGGTAGGAGACTTTCTCTGGATGGGAAGACTGGATGGTTTAGGTCCTACACCAAAATCCCTTGATACCGTTCTTCATGAAGATTTGGCAAGCCTATCGGCAAGACGTGAGGAAGCGGATACGCGCCTTATTAACATCACCAGCTCTTTAACAGATGACAGATTGCAGACCATCCTTGAATATACGACATCTCAAGGAATTCATTGTCGTGACAAACTGGCCGATATAATGGGGCATATCTTTAATCACCAGACCCATCACCGTGGTCAAATTCACCAGATGATAAGCCAGATTGGATATACCCCTCCTCCGCTTGACAGGATTTACCTTATCCGGGAGAAATCTGAACGCTCCTAGGCCTTGGCGCTTGGGCGTTCGGAAACTTCCGCATACCAGCGCGCGACCTCTGCACAGCTTTCTGGAATATCCTGACCTGCCATCTTGGCGAAATCCACCACCATCAATGAACTGATATCCGCAACTGTATAGGTGTCTCCCGCGACATAGTTACGTCCTTCCAGCTGGGTGTTCAGATCTTCATAGAAATACCCGATACGCGCTTTTCCCCTCTCGGCAAGCTCACTGATCTGCGGAACATTTCTGGAACCGGTAATTGCCCGGTTTTCAAAGCGATCCAGAGAATTCCGAAGATGTTCAGCTACCGCATGAAATCCATCAATATCAGCTATATGGAGCCAGTTATTGACAATACCCCGCTCTTCAGCGGATTTCCCGAAGAGAGGCTTTTCAGGAAATTTTTCTTCCAGATAGCGCAAAATCGCATCACCTTCGGTTAGAACATTTCCATCATCCATGATAAGCGTTGGAATAGTACAACGCGGGTTGATGGCTTTGAATTCTGGTGTCAGATGGGCATTTTCGCGAGTATTCAGTTCTTCAATATCAATCGTGATATCTTTTTCAGCAAGAAACATGCGAATGCGGCGAGGGCTAGGCGGTCCAGGAAAGTCATATAACTTCATTATAACCTCAATCGGGTTTTGTAATACGCGCCTTACCCCTCTCCTATCATATGTCCTCACAAATTTCGAAGAGGAAGAAACTGTGGTCACAATTATTTGAACTCAGGCGGGTTCCATCCTTTTTTCCATTCCGCCAAGGTCAGGATATCTGCAGGCTGGCCATTGGGCCGGAACCAGCTATCCAGGACAAACTGTTGTCTCCCCTCTTTTTCTGCAAGAGCGAGAGCAAAATGAGGCCAGTCAAAAGCCTCTCCGCGCCCGACAGTTCCTGCCAGAGTGTGGAAACGGATCAAACCCTGTTTCTCAAGAACCATAAACAGCATTGTTGTGTTAAGGGTTTCATCGATACAGTCCAGCTGCCTGCTGCTGTTTACACTTGTTCTTGCCTGATCCTTGTGGGTCCCCGCGATTTTGCCAGCATATTGTTCATAGATTCCAGCAGCTTTAGCGAGCAATTGACGTTCAACGGCGGCCGAGGCCGGGGAAACTTCAAAAAGGCCGTAGATTTTTTTCCATGTTTTTCCCTCAAGCGAGATCGGTGTGCGGGTCAGGCAGTCATGTTCACTGCAATGAACCATCGCCGTAATGCTGGGTTCTGCCAGATTATAATTTTTCAAGAAATCGGCTGGCTTGACCTGCTCCCGGTCTCCTGCGCAACCCGCCAGAACCATGACAGGTAGAAAAAAAACTGCTTTCAAATTCATGTTACCCCCTCGAACTGGAGATAATAACTAGATGAAAGCAGCTCAGCAATTCACAACTGAGTGTTACACTTCAAACCAGAAAGCCCCTTTTCCGTCAGATCTAACTTTCCCGGCAGTTGGTGTCGCAAAATGGGTTCCGATAACGAGAGGCTCGCGATCAGCAAGGTCGGCAAGCATTTCTTCACGGGTCTTTTTTGCCTCTTCCGGATCATGGTCAGCAGCACAGGCCCAATCCAGTCGGCTCATCTGACAAGGATGATGAATAGAATCCCCTGTAATAAATGCTTCTTCACCTTCTGAGGAGATTTTTACACTTACGTGACCCGGCGTGTGTCCTGGTGTAGAGACCAGAGATACTTCATCGCAAATCTTGTAGTCGACATCAATAAAGCGAGCGAGACCGCCATCCACAATGGGTTGTACAGAATCTTCAATAACCGGCCCATAGTGGTCCTGATCCTCGTTCTGCCAGTGCTCCCATTCAGTCTTGCCGAATAAGTAATTCGCATTTGGAAAGGTTGGAATCCATTTACCGTCTTTGAGCATCGTATTCCATCCGACATGATCCACGTGCAGATGGGTACAAAGTACCGTATCAATCATTTCCGGCAAATAACCTGCGGTTTCAAGATCTTTTAAAAAACTTGTTTGAAGATTGTCCCAACTGGGAACTTTGCGGTCCTTGTCATTCCCGACACAGGTATCGACAATAATTCTGTGATCTCCCGTATCCACGACCAGTGCGTGGATACTCATGATCAGCTTTCCCTCTTCCGTCATGAAATGAGGCTTCATCCATTCCATGGATTTAACATTTTCAGGCGTCGCATCAGGAAGAATAAATCTTGTTCCTCCAATGGCTTCCACTTCAACAACGCGGGTGACCTTGACATTCCCGACCTGCCAGACATTCATAATGCACCTTTTATATTTATTGTTTTTGTTGCGCGGCTTTGAAGAACCGTTACATCATTGTAATGAGCTTTTTCTCTTAAATTCAACTTTTCCTCATACTGGAAAATCAGAAGGGCGATCCCAATGTCTTTTCTCTTCCCAACTCCTCCCGTCAATTCTCTTCCGGTTAAGGGATCTGAAAAACTATTTCCTGTACGAAGGCTTTACTGTGTCGGCCGAAATTACGCGGAACATACAAAAGAAATGGGCGGAGACCCGGAGAGAGAAGCGCCGTTCTTTTTTTCAAAACCTTCAGATGCCATTGTACAAAATGGTTCAATTGTCGATTATCCCCAGCAAACCTCAAATCTGCATCACGAGGTTGAACTCGTGATTGCACTGGATAAGGGAGGTCGGGACCTTTCACTTGCCGAGGCCGAGAACTGTATTTTTGGATATGCCGCCGGTGTAGACCTGACAAGACGAGATTTGCAAAATGAAGCCAAGAAGAAAGGGCGCCCCTGGGATGCTTCCAAAGGTTTCGACCAGTCAGCCCCCTGCAGCGCCCTTACCCCAAAAGAACTTGTACCTGAGATATTAAGTGCAGAAATTCTACTGAAAGCCAATTCTGCTATTCGCCAGAGGGCTCACATCAGCGATATGATCTGGTCCCCATCAGAAATTGTCGCACATTTATCCGGTTTATTTAATCTGGTTGCAGGTGATCTTGTTTTCACCGGAACACCGGCAGGTGTTGGCGCCTTACTTCCTGGAGATCAAGTATCTGCTTCTGTTACCGGATTAGATATTCTTGATTTCACCATCCGATAACAAAGAAATGAGAGAGGAATTCCCAAGTTCGATTTTGAGCTCCCTATATCAGTATATAGAGAAATTAAACAGGAGATACAGATATGCTGAAAGTCCTGAATGTTCCGGCTGGATTACTGCTTCTTCTTTTACCATCCCTGGTTTCCGCAAATAGCGTACAATCCACCCTGTCGGTCTATGAAGCTCAAGACTGTAAACCTGTCGTGGATAAGATGCTATCCCGACAAGATATTGATCGTAGCCAGCTCACCAAAATAGAATACATAACCATCGAAGTGAAACCCGGTGAAGATTTTGGTGAAGACTATATCTATGAAGCCTGGCTCAATTTTGGCAGTTGCACAGGGAATATGGTGATCTCAATGGACCGTGCGTGCTTTATTCGGCAAAGTTATAAAACCGGTACGTGTAGCAAAACCGATCTGAGTAAAACCGGCCTGCGCAATAAATTAGAATAATTTTTCTTTAAATATGCTTGAGGGTATTTTCATCAAGAATAAACTGAATTACACTGCGCCGCTTACTAGGACACAAAAGAATCAAGAACAGAGCGGGTGCTGAGGGGAGCGACGCACGTCTGATGAATTTTGCAGGCAAAAAATTAAGCGATCACTATACAGGTTCGACTAAAATGTCGAAGCGGGAACGCGCTTTGCTTGCTGAAAACACCAAACTGAAAAAACGGAACAGACGCCTGAGCACTGCTATGCTGTATTTAGTCAAGCAGGTAGAAATTCGTCTCCCGCTGCTCAACAGAAAAAAGCCGGAAGAGAACAAGATTGAACCGGTTAGAAGCCTGGCGTCTCAGAGGCTGAAGAAAAATATTGTTGGGAAGACCTGGAAGCCCGAGAAACTGGATCTGAATACACCAGCTGAAAATCACACGGCTCCTTTAAAAATGCAGCAAATATTTGCAAACAAAAAAGATCCTGAAATCAAGCAGGAGAAGCCTTTAGGCATTTCACCGCAAAAGTCTGCAGAACCATCGCCTTCAACAATTCAAGACCCTGAGGCACGAGCCCTGGAGATTAGCAACGAACTGGACATTCCGCCCATTTCTCATACACCGGATCTGGCACCGGAAGAGATGACTTTGCTTGCCTCTCCAACCAAAGATAATGCTAAAGAACTCACCCATCTGATGCCGAACGAGCTCTTTACAAAAAGAGAGGAGCAAAAAATTTCGTCGCAGGAAGCCTCTCAAACCTATCGGGCTGTTTCTATCGCATCAGCCCCGGTTCCCGATATAGACGATCTGGAGCAAGCCGTTGAAGAAGAAGAGCAAAAACTGGTTCGTCAAAATAACATGATGCGAGAAGCCATGTTACGCCGTGTCAATCGGCTGCGCTGGTAGACGCGCGCGCGTTCGTCCCTATATATTGAGATGAAATTCGTTCACAATCGGATCGGTTAGAAGGAATGCTGTGTCAATTTCACCTTTAAATCTTAAAATGCCTGTCCTTTACAGTTTTCGCCGCTGCCCCTATGCCATGCGGGCAAGAATGGCAATCCACTCGTCATCCCTGGCTGTTGAGCTCAGAGATATTCTTTTGAAAGACAAACCTGTTTCCATGCTGGATGCCAGCCCCAAAGGAACAGTACCTGTTCTTGTTCTGGAGGATGGAACTGTCATTGATGAAAGTATTGATATTCTCTTTTGGGCGTTAAAGGCTTCTGATCCGGATCATCTGCTGGCGAAGACCGTTCCATTAAGATCCGAAATGGAGGACCTGATTGCAGAAAATGACGGACCTTTTAAATCCGCCCTGGATAAATACAAATATCACGTACGCTTCCCCGAGCATTCAAGAGAAGATTACCGGGCACAAGGAGAGGAATTCCTTCAGAAACTTGAAAACCGGCTGGTGACAAACAAGTTTCTTTTTGGTGATCAGCCAACAGCTGCAGATTTTGCGATTTTCCCCTTCATACGGCAATTTGCCAATAGCGACCGTGACTGGTTTGACAGAGCCCCCTATCCAAAACTGCAGCAATGGCTTGAATACTGGATTTCCAGTGCTGCCTTTAAACATATCATGAAGAAAAGACCACTTTGGTCATCCGGGAAAACGGGGCCTATTTTCCCGAAACTCGAGCGAAGTGAAACCACCTGATGCATCCGGATTTTTTTAAGGAAAGTGGCGCTGATTTCAGCAGTTGCGAAAAATACCGTTATCGTCTTTGGCGCAGATGGGAGGATGGCCCCAGTGTTGCCTTTGTCATGCTCAATCCCTCAACGGCTGATGCGGAGCATAACGACCCAACGATTGAGCGCTGCCATAGAAGAGCCGTTGCCATGGGCTTTGGTGCATTAGAAGTGGTCAATATTTTCGCCTTTCGCGCAACGGATCCAAAAGACCTGAAAAAAGCGCAGAAGCCAGTGGGGCCGAAAAATGACACGGTCCTGCTTGACTGTGCCCGAAGGGTTGATATGACCATATGTGCATGGGGCAGTCATGGTGATTTTATGGATCGGGGAGAGGCTATTCGGCACCTGCTAAAGGAAAACAGTCTTCAGGCTCATATCCTGGCTCTTACAAAGAAGGGGCATCCCAGGCATCCTCTGTATATTCCCTATTCAACAGCGCCATCGCTGTGGAAAGAAATGTAACGCAAGGCGCACAGAATAAATGGCAAAGCTTTATTTCTATTACTCCACCATGAATGCAGGAAAATCAACAACCCTTCTGCAGTCCAGCTTCAATTATGAAGAGAGAGGGATGCGCACCCTGCTCTTAACCGCGTCTTTTGATGATCGTTACGGAATTGGGAAAATCGCTTCCCGTATCGGATTGGAGGCAGAAGCTAATCTGTTTTCCGATAGCACAGATCTTCTGAAGCTGGTTGAAGAGACACTGAACAGCAGGCAAGTCGATTGTGTGATGGTCGATGAAAGCCAGTTTTTGTCTCGCGATCAGGTTTACCAACTGACAGAAGTTGCAGATCAGTTACAGATCCCTGTCCTCTGTTATGGCTTGAGGACAGATTTTCAGGGAAACCTCTTTGAAGGCAGCAAATATCTTCTTGCCTGGGCAGATGAACTCAAAGAACTGAAAACCATCTGTTTTTGCGGCAGTAAAGCGACGATGGTGATCCGTGTTGATGAAAATGGAGACCCTATTCGGGAAGGGGCACAAAAAGAAATCGGCGGCAACGACAAATATGTTGCCCTTTGCCGAAAGCATTTCAAAGAGGCAAGCTACGACTGATCCGCAATTTCCTGGCGCCAACTGGCAAAACCGGCGATCGCCAGGCAGATCCACCCGAGAATAAAACAGATCCCCCCTGCCGGTGTGATAAGGAAGCCGACAGGAATGCCAGAATAGGCAAAGAAATAAAGCGAGCCGCTAAAAAAACCGATCCCCAGGATCACAAAAATCCCGGACATCGTTGCAAAAAGCGAAACTGTTTTCGATGTTGCCGGTAACAAGCCCAGAATGGCAAGAGGCAAGATGTGAAACATATGAAGCTTGTTTGCTGTTTCATGGAGGCGGTGAACATGCTCTCCGCCAGCAACAAAGTGAGCTCCAAGAGCGGCCAGAATAACCGCAATAGCACCAAGCACGGATGCAATAGATATCCACGGTAGTCTCATTTGCGCCATCCCAAACAAAAGCCGGGCACTGGGCCCGGCTTTTACGTAATCAGTTCTTGATCCCTATGACAAGCTGGAAAACTTGCTCAAATGGTGATCTGTATTACCAAACAACATTTCCAGAGTAGACAGGCGTTTGAAGTAATGGCCGATTGAATACTCATCAGTCATTCCCATACCACCATGCAGCTGCACAGATTGTTGCCCGATAAATTTAGCGGCTTTGCCAATCTGTGCCTTTGTTGCACTGACTGCTTTTCGTGTATCATCGCTATAGCCAAGATCCAGCTTCATCGCGACCATATCAGACATGGACTTGGACTGCTCCGCCTCCATATACATATCCACCATACGGTGCTGCAAAACCTGGAATTTACCGATCGGAATACCAAACTGCTTCCGTGTTTTGAGATATTCGTTGGTAATCTCGTTCGCTTCTGCCATGGCACCGACAGCTTCGGCACAAAGAGCACCGATGGCCGCATCAACCACTTTATCAATTATCGGGAAGGCTTTTCCTTCTTCACCCAGAAGTTCACCGGCAACATTATCCAGAGTTACTTCTGCAGCACGCTGACCGTCTACTGTACGATATCCCTGCACCTCAAGACCTGATGCATCCTTATCAACAATAAAGAGTGAAATTCCACTTTCATCCCGCGCCTCACCGCTTGTGCGCGCTGAAACGATAATCTTGTCAGCAGTCGCACCGTGATACACAACCGCCTTATGGCCATTCAGGCTATATCCGTCCCCTGATTTCTCAGCTGTTGTTTCCACATCACTAAGGTTAAAACGGGACTGACGCTCTGCATAAGCAAAAGCCAGCATTGTATTTCCCTCTATTACAGAAGGAATAATGGCTTCAATCTGATCAGCACTTCCCGCTTCAGCAACAAGGCCTCCACCCAGAATAACTGTCGTGAAGAACGGCTCCAGCACCAGGCCTTTGCCCATGCTTTCCATCATGATCATGGTTTCAACTGCACCGCCACCAAATCCGCCAACGTCTTCAGAAAAAGGCATACCAAGCCAGCCAAGTTCCGCCATTGTTTTCCAATGATCCCGACTAAAACCCAGATCTGTTTCGACAAGCTTCGCACGCATTTCAGGGGCGTAATTGTCCTGAACAAAACGATCAACACTGTCTTTAAGCAGGGATTGTTCTTCTGAAAGTTCAAAATCCATTGTTATTATTCCTTATAATCCCAGAACCATTTTAGAGATGATATTTCGTTGAATTTCGTTGCTGCCCCCGTAAATCGAGGCAGCTTTTAGATAAAGGTGTTCGGCCATTGGACCGGTTGCATATTCAGGACCGATCGGTGCTTCATTGCTACCGCTATAATCCCTCTGCGGTTCATAAGGCAGACCGTACATTCCCAGCGATTCAACGAGCAGATCCGTCAGCCGCTGCTGGATTTCTGTTCCCTTGATCTTAAGCAAAGAAGGTTCAGCAGAGAGTTTCTTGCCGTTTTCAATCATGGACAGCATGCGAAGCTCCGTATACTCAATGGCCATCAAATCCACCTCGATCTGATTGAGTTTGCGCATAAAATCCCGATCCTCCTCAAGACGGCCACCATTGACATGCTCATTTTTCGCAATTTGCCTGAGCTTCGCTATCTTGCGTTTGGATTGCGCAACACGAGCAATACTCGTCCGTTCGTTTCCAAGCAGGAATTTGGCATAGGTCCAGCCTTTATTTTCCTCGCCGACACGGTTTTTCACAGGAACACGTACATCGTCAAAAAACACTTCGTTCAACGTATGCTCTTTGTCCAGGCCAATAATCGGCTTAAGCGTAATTCCTGGAGTATTCATGTCGATGAGAAGGAATGAAATCCCTTCCTGCGCCTTGGCATTCGGATCCGTTCTCACCAGACAGAACATCATATTTGCGTATTGCGCGTGAGAGGTCCAGATTTTCTGACCATTTACTACATAGTCATCCCCATCCCGAACCGCTTTTGTCTGGAGAGACGCCAGATCAGAACCAGATCCCGGCTCTGAATATCCCTGACACCACCAGTCATCCGATTTCAGGATTCGCGGAAGATAATAATCCTTTTGCTCCTGTGATCCAAAAGTATAGATCACAGGTCCAACCATGCTCACACCAAAAGGCATCGGTGCTGGCGCTGAAGCATTTCCCATTTCCTGCGCGAAAATATATTTTTGCGTGGTCGTCCAGCCGGTTCCACCATATTCAACAGGCCAATTAGGAGCCATCCAGCCATTTTCATTCAGGATTTTTTGCCAGCGTTCCTGGCCTTCCTTAGTAAAATGCAGACCACGATCACACCGATCTTTGATGTCTTCGGGTAATCTCGTTTTGAAAAATTCTCTTACCTCAGCCTGAAAGGCGAGGTCTTCCTCACTGAAGGACAGATCCATTGGGGTTTCTCCATTATTCAATAGGGCGTCTTTTGCACCCATTTCGCGCCTATGCTAGGCCGAGAAGCATGGGATTGCAAGCGCCCCTTTATTAACTGAGTTTTCACCGCTTTAACCGTCTGAAAACCCTACGTCAAGCATCTGCTTTCCTTTCCCTTTCAGGGAAAAGAGAGTTTTTTGAACTTTGCGGTTCCATCACGTTTCACCTGAGGGACAAGAGCCACCTCCCAATCCAGATATTCCTGCATCCGCTCTCTGATCTTCTCGCGATTATCGTAAGGCTTATACCAGATATCATCAGGCTTGCTGAGATGGTGGGTATCCCCTGCCTCGAAGTCAAATCCTGCCTGTCTCCAGCTTTCATTGCCATCTCGCAGGACATTGACAATCGCGTTCGGACACATACGCGCTACCTCAGGCGCTACAAGATGGGCCAGTGCGGGATCATCTGCGGTGACGATTATATATCCGACAGGCGGAAGAAATTTCAGGTCATGCTGAATGCGAGAACGGATCGCCCAGAAGGCTCCGGGGATATGTTCTTTTCTAAAAGCAAGGGAATTGGAAAAATCAATAACAGCGACCGGCTCATTCGAAGCAATTACTGCATCCAGCTCAAAAGCAGTGACCTCAGATACTGATTTTCGGACCTCAGATTTGCGCAGACCTTTTTCCCTCGGCAATGACTCAAAATCCGAGCAGATATACACATGCTCCCAACCGAGCTGCCTCAGCCACGAAGCGCTCATCCAGGCTCGCACCTCACGGTCATCCAGAAGAATTAATGTCCCGTTTCTTGTAGCTACATATTCGTCAGTTGCCTGCACCAATTGTCCGCCCGGTGCGTGCTGTGCACCGGCTACATGCTCTTGCAGAAATTCTTCCCTGGTCCGAACATCCAGCAAATAAACGGATTTTTCTACCGCGGCCTCCGTGAATTCAAGAACCTCCCGGGCTGACAATAATTCAATTCCCGCAATCTTCCCAACTCGGCGCGCTGCATTCAGAGACATGTTAAAAGCATCCCCTGAAGAGGCTGGAGCGACAGCCTCTTCCCCCCGAGCCAGTTCATGACCTGCGAGGTACCATCCCATGGTGCCATCTTTCAATGCATAAACAGGGTTTTTCACGCCTGCATTGATCAGGGATTGAGCGCCAATAATGCTCCTTGTCCGCCCTGCACAATTAACAACAATAGTTTGCTGATCATCCTGCACATGTTCGAAAACACGATGCACCAGCTCGGCGCCCGGCATATCAACACCGCCAGGAATACTCATCCGCTGAAATTCTTCAAACGGCCGACTATCCAAAATGGTAATTTTCTCACCCTGATCGATCCTGGATTTAAGCGTATCTGCAGTCAAATAAGGGGTGTCATATTCATGCTCAACAAACTCACCGAAGGCCTTGCTGGGAACATTAACCCCTGAAAAAATCTCAAGGCCGGCCTCCTGCCATCCCAGAATGCCTTTTTCAACGAGGAATATTTCTGAATATCCCAGTGATCCGAGAATGTTCGCGGCCCTCTCCGCGAGGGCCTCCCCATCTCCCTGATCCAGCAGATAAAGAGAGGTGTCTTTTCGAGGCACCAACCGTTCGATGTTAAGTTCCAGATGACTAAGTGCTGCAGGAACAGACCAGAACGGATGCCCCTGGGAATGTACTCCATGTTCTCTGACATCAAGGAATGCCAGTTCCTCATCACCAGACAGAAGCTCATGAAGTTCTGATGCCGAAACGCTCTTAAACGTCATGAACGGGCCTCACGAATATCTGTATGGGGCGGAAAGACCTTCCACTCTTTATTCTTGTCACTCCAGTAATTGCGGCCTGGCAATTGCTCCAGAGCCAACCCGTACATATGGAAGTTCAAAACAGGCTCACCTTCCGTAATGTGGATGCTGTGAATGTCATCAGGCATCAGAGTGACACCTGCGCCTTCCTGGACTACATTCTTATCGAAAATTTCCACCCCGTCTTCCCGCTTTTTGTAAAACCGGTTTTCTTCCTCACCGGTTATTCCCACAATAACGGCCCAGGTCGTATGATCATGGGGCGGAGCATTCACTGTTCCTTGTGCGGCATTAGCGTAAAGCGCAAACCGGTGATCCTCATCTTCCGACAGACGATAAAGGCAGTTCGATCGTTTGCCTCCCGCGTCCGGCGGCGGGAAATCCTCAATGGAAAAGAGATCTTTTTCCCTGGCGAGCTCAATCAACTCACCTTTGATTTTTCCCAAGGTTTCATAATTCGGCGCCTGATTGCCTGCAAGATCCCGTATACGGGTCATACTTCTGGCAATCCGCTCTTTTCTCTGTTCAGACCTGGTCATAATAATCTCCCTTTTCATGCATTTTACTCCAGCAGGGGTGGCAAGCAATACTGGAAACGCCTATCCTCGATTTCTGCTCGGCTGAAAAAGGAGAATAAATAATGACCGAACTCTCTAGCGATCGCTTTACTTTAGTTGGGGTGAACGGCTCCCCTTACTCCCGCAAAGTCAGGGCAATCCTGCGTTATCGCCACCTCCCTTATAACTGGGTTCTGAGGACAACCCGAAATAACCGGCTGATCGAGCATATGAAACCTTTCCTTATTCCGGTCCTCTTCTATCCAGGTGAAAAGAACGGCTTGCTGGACAGCACTCCCATCGCACATCAACTGGAGGAGGCGTATCCAGATAACCGGTCCATTATGCCCCCTGATCCGGCCCTCTCTTTCTTTAATCACCTGATTGAAGATATGGCGGATGAATGGTTGACCAAAGCCATGTTCCATTATCGCTGGATGTATGACGCGGATATTCAATATGCCAAACAATGGATTATTGATGAACGTTTTCCCGATGCCTCCGATGCTGAACGGGAACAGGAAATGCAGGCCTTTTCGGATCGGCAGATCGGGCGCATGCCTCTGGTTGGTTGCACTGAAGAAAATCGGCAATGTGTTGAAAACACCTATCATACCATTCTGGAAATCCTCGAAGGTCAGGTCAATCAGCACCAATATCTTTTCGGCTCCCGTCCGGCGCTTGCAGATTTCGCATTATTTGGCCAGCTTTGCGTCCTTGCAGAAGATCCGACACCACAATCCATTATGCGTGAAAAAGCCCAGCAGGTGGAAAGTTGGCTTCGTGTTCTGGATGATGCTTCAGGCATCACGGGAAGCTGGCAGGAAAAGAGTACACCTTCCAGAACAGTGGAAAAGCTGCTTGAAATGGCTGGACGCGCCTATCTTCCTTTTCTGGACGCAAACAGAAAGGCACTTGAAAGCAATGAAGACAGTTTTTCTCTTGAAATTGAAGGCGCACCCTACCGACAGGGGACTTTTAAGTATCAGCTAAAATGCCTGAGATCCCTTCAGCAGCATTTCGCAAGTCTGGAAGAAAGTACGAAAGCAGATGTTATCCGGTCTCTGGAAAGCCATAACTGTCTGCACATTCTTTCACAGGATTTTGACAAACGCTGATTTTGCACATTAGATAAAAATAATCTATACTTAGAAAAAGTCTGAGTATTCCTTAATTTCATTTGGGGGAACCTGTTCATCAAAAAACGGGAGGACCTCTAATGGAAAAACATCTACATGATAATTCTGAAATGGTGCGTGAAGCTGTTGGCGTTTTTCACGATGTTGGCGCCATTCACGACTGTGTCGAGGATCTGCAGAGCCAGGGTTTTGATCGTGCAGATATAACCATGCTCTCGCGGCCCCAGGTTGTTGGGGATCGTACCATGCTGCCGATTGAAGATACCCTTCAGACAGAAGACAGTCCAACAGCCTTGCGAGGCCCGGTGGTAGAACCGGAATCTGTCGGGGATGCTCAAGGGGCGCTTTTGGGCGTTCCGATCTATATCCTTACGCTCTGCGGCGCAGGGATTTCTGCGGCGCTTGGTTTCTCAACAAGTATGCTGATCACCACAGCTGGTCTTGCCGGAGTTATCGGGGCAATCATTGGCTATCTGTTGCTACGGACCATGCAAAGAAGAAATGAAGGATATTACCTGCGCCAGCTTGAACATGGTGGCATTCCTCTTTGGGTGCATGTTCGCGATGATGATCATGAAAGACGAGCTATGGAAATCCTGATGGAGAACAATGCCGAAGATGTTCACCTTCATGATCTCGAGGGTATTCCCTACGAAATCTATGATGGCAGAACAACGGTTTACAAGATTATCCACTGATTTTCGCAAACGGAACCGGCCCTTTTACAGCGCCTTTCTGTAAAATCATTCTTTACAGAAAGCGCTGAATCACGCTAAGGCCCTTTGCAAAAGAAATTCTGGTAAGAAGGATCTGCGTGACAATGTATATCAATGGTGAATGGCGTGACGCCAACGATGGGGCCCGATTTGAGGTTTTCAACCCGGCCAATGGTGAGGTTCTGGACACAGTCCCGAACGGCGGACGTGAAGAGGCAATAGATGCCATCAACTCCGCTGCGGATGCGTTCAAGACATGGTCAAGAACAAGCGCCTATCAACGCTCTGCTTTTCTCTATCGTGCCCATGGCCTGATGATTGCGCAAAAAGAGGAGCTTGCCCAGCTCATGACAAAGGAACAGGGCAAACCCTTGAAAGCGTCTCGTAACGAAGTTCAGTATGGCGCCGACTTCCTCCTTTGGTATGCCGAAGAAGCCAAACGTATTTATGGAGAAACAATCCCGGCACCACGAGGCGATCAACGTTTCATCGTTCAACAGCATCCGGTAGGTGTTGTTGCTGCCGTTACCCCCTGGAACTATCCGATTTCCATGCTGACACGGAAAATCGCCCCGGCCCTCGCCGCCGGATGCACAATCGTCCTCAAGCCTGCTGAAGCCACACCTCTTTGTGCAATCGCCATGTACAAGATTTTCGAAGAAGCAGGCTTGCCAGCAGGAGTTGTCAATCTGGTGACTGCAGAAAAACCTGCAGATATCGGTGATGAATTCGTGACAAATCCCAAGATTGCGAAACTGACCTTCACCGGTTCCACCAATGTCGGGAAAATGCTGGCGCAAGGCGCTGCTGCCAACATGAAGCGGGTCTCCATGGAGCTCGGCGGTCATGCGCCTTTCATCGTTTTTGACGATGCAGATCCTGAACATGCGGCAAAAGGGGTATCGCTTGTTAAATTTCTGAATACGGGCCAGGCCTGTATCAGCCCGAACCGTATTTTCGTTCACAAATCCATCGTGGAGCCATTTGTAGAAACTCTTGAAAGTCGCGTTCGCAAGATGAGAGGGGGCAACGGCCTTGAAGACGGTATTAGCATTGGCCCTCTTGTCGGCCCGGCTGCTGTTGAAAAGGTGGAACGCCAGGTTCAGGATGCCGTTGATAAAGGCGCGCGACTTGTTTGCGGTGGTCATCGCCTGTTGGATAATGGCCTGGATAAAGGTCATTTTTACGCCCCGACCGTTCTTGCAGATGTAACTGAAGAGATGTTGATTTACCGGGAGGAAACTTTTGGTCCGGTTGCTCCGGTTCTGACCTTTGAGAGCGAAGAAGAAGTGCTCGAAAAAGCAAATGACACCAATTACGGACTGGCAGCCTATGTCTATACTCCGAATATCGGCCGCGCCTTCAGAATGTATGAAGGATTGAAATTCGGCATTATCGGGATCAATGACATCAATCCTACCGCCGCTGCTGCACCTTTTGGCGGCATGAAAGAAAGCGGCCTTGGCCGTGAAGGCGGCCATGAAGGGATCGCAGAATATCTCGAAACCAAATTGGGTGGTTTCTCCATCTGATAATCTGTTCTAGAGTTCCCTCAAAAGATGTTTTGGGGGAACTCTAATGATCAAGAAACTTTCGTTTGTTGTCTTCGCAGCAATTTTAGTCGTTGTCGCAGTTGTCGCCTATAAGACAATCACAAATACACCTGATACCATAACAGCAGAGACACTTACTGCAGAAAATATTGATGTGAAGGATGCAGCGGAACGGCTGGGACAAGCCATTCGCTATAAAACCATTTCCTACTCAGTGGATCATCCAGTGGAAGAGGATGCCTTTAAGAGCCTGCATAACTTTATTGATAAATCTTTTCCGCTGGTCACACAAAATCTGAAAAAGGAAGTAATAGGCGGCTATAGCCTTCTTTACACGTGGGAAGGCAGCGATTCTTCCTTAAAACCCATAATTCTGATGGCACATCAGGATGTCGTCCCTGTTGAAAAAGGCACCGAACAGGATTGGAATTACCCTCCTTATTCAGGAAAAATTGCAGAAGGCGCTATCTGGGGACGCGGCTCACTGGATGACAAGGTCTCGGTGATCGGAATTCTGGAAGCGGCGGAACATCTCCTTAAAAAAAATTTCAAGCCGGAACACACCCTGATTTTCGCATTTGGACATGATGAGGAAATAGGCGGGCAAAATGGCGCTGCTGAAATCGTCAAGCGTCTGAAATCCAGGAACATCTCTCCCCTTTTCACCCTTGATGAAGGGATGGTTGTTGTCAAAGATGTCATGCCGGGCATTGAGCGACCGATTGCCCTTATCGCGCTTGCTGAAAAGGGGTATTTAACACTGGAACTCACGGCAAAAGCAGAAGGCGGGCACTCTTCCTTGCCGCCGCGCGCGACGGCTGTTGGGAAAATTTCCCGGGCGATCGCTCGTATTGAAGAAAACCGTCCTCCCGCGGCCCTGAAAAGTCCGGCGTCAGACATGCTGGAAACACTCGCTCCACATATGCCTCTTAGTCTCAAGGCTGTCATTTCCAATCGCTGGCTTCTTGACGGTGTTTTGGTTGGCGAACTTGAGAAAAGCAAAACAACAAATGCCATGGTTCGCACAACAACAGCTGCGACCATTATCAATGGCGGCACAAAGGACAATGTCCTGCCAAGTATCGCAAAGGCCACAGTGAATTTTCGCCTTCTTCCCGGTGATACAATTGAGGATATTAAAACTCATGTCATCAATGTTGTTGCTGATCCGGATGTCACCGTCGAGGTTATGCAGGGGAACAATCCTTCCAAGGTATCCAGTATGCAAAACAAGGCTTACGGCGTGATTGCAAAGACAATTCGAGAGGTTTTGCCGGATGTCCTGATCTCTCCCGGCCTGATGCTCGCAGGATCCGATAGTAAGCATTACGAGGAAATTGCTGAAAACAGCTACCGTTTCATTCCCATGCGATTTGGCCCTGATGATATTGCCCGTGTCCACGGAACCAACGAACGGATCCTTGTGGATAATTACGGCGAAATTATCCGCTTCTATATCCGCTTCATGGAAAACACTAAAAATTAAGCCTCTATTCCCCCATCAGGTGAAGAGCAATTTTTCTCTGATGGGGACTGGTCCTGTGTTCAAAAAGATAAATCCCCTGCCAGGTTCCGAGCCTCATCCGCCCCCCAAGAACAGGGATAGACAAAGATGTATCTGTAAGCGCTGAACGGATATGGGCGGGCATATCATCCGCGCCTTCCGCAATATGCCGATACTGACGGGGATCATCCGGTACTGTTCTGGTAAAATAGGTATCAAGATCCAGTTGAACATCGGGATCAGCATTTTCCTGAATGACCAGGGACGCCGACGTATGCTGGATCAAGAGGGTCAGGATCCCTTCAGTTAAACCAGAAGAAGCAATCCAGTTTGCAACATCAGGTGTAAATTCATAAAGGCCGCGCCCCTTCGTCAGAACCTCTACGGTACTGCTTTTCTGTTGCATTCAGTGTCCTTTGGATTATCAGGCTGCTAGTGGCTTCACAGACTTTCACGTCATTCGTTTCTATACAGATTTTACATGATGGAGGCTAGCCATGACGAGCAGTAGTGACCAGGATAAATGGGAAATTTATAAAGACAAGGCGGATGAATGGCGATGGCGCAGAACGGCGATAAAC
>JAKSCD010000198.1 GCA_022360775.1 Sneathiellales bacterium
CTGCTTGATCGCAGGAACAGGCGTGTTTACCTCACTGAAAAAGGTACCTATTTTGCCGATCAGGTTAATCGGCAGTTACAGGATCTTGAAAAGACCTGTGAGCATCTTTTCGCGCTGGAGAACTCAAAGAGAATATCTCTTTCCTGCGAACCCAGCCTGGCCATGCGCTGGCTGATTCCCAGGCTTCACGATTTTTACCGGAAATTCCCTGATATTGATATTCAGCTTTCCACAGCAGGAGGGGCTGTTGATCTGGCGAAACAAAAAATCGATCTGGCTATTCGCCGCACAGATTTTCAGTGGCCCCGGGATTACCATGTCACACTTCTGTTTTCCGAGCGTATTGGACCGGTCTGTCACCCTGATTATTGGGAAAAACGACATAGCGGCAAAGTATCCCTTTTGCACACCAGAACAAGGCCTTCCGCCTGGAGTGACTGGCAAGCCCTGGCTAAGCGAAAAGTTGATGTGTCATCGGAGAGCTTTTTCGATCATTTTTACTTCAGCCTTCAAGCTGCAGTCGCCGGTTTGGGGGTTGCGATCGGACCGGAATCTCATGTGGCGGATGATCTTGCAAAAGGCCATCTGATTGCCCCTTTCGGATTTCTGGATACCGACGTAAATTATGTCGCCTTGTCCCTCAAGAATATCAAAAATGATCCTGTAACGGCACTGTTCGTAAAGTGGCTGAAAGAGCAGATCCCCGAAGAGCAGGATTCTATCTTGCAAGACCGATAATTTACTGAAGGCAGAGTGCAAAAAAGCCCGCGCAAGCAAGCGCGGGCTTTTAGAATTCTGGTGGAGCCAATCGGGATCGAACCGACGACCTCTACAATGCCATTGTAGCGCTCTCCCAACTGAGCTATGGCCCCATAAACTCGGTGTTCCCACCAAGAACGGTCCGGAACCTATGCCGAAGCGTATCCTATTTCAAGTCAAAAAAACGCCAAACTCAAGAAACAGGCGCTTTTTTTAAGATACGCTTCGCCGATCTAAAGCTCTTCTTCTTTCACAGGCGCTGAAACAACGCCGGAAAGATCGTCTTCATCCTCGTCATCGGGAAGATCGATATTATCTTCCGTTTCGAGAATCTCCTCATCACCCAGCAAACTGTCTTCTTCGGCCTCTTCAGGCTTTTCAGTCACCTTCGGCGCTTTAGCAGGTTCGGCTGATTTGCGTGGTTTAAGAAGTTTTTCGGGAACATGTTCTGTGCCGCAGGACGGGCAGATGATCGGATCCTTCTGCATGTCATAAAACGGTTTGCCACAGGAAGAACAACGATGCTTTTCGCCCCATTCCGGTTTTGCCATTTTATACCCTCAGTCAATTCACAGATGGTTTGTAGAATCAATTTGCGCTCAAGTGCCAGAATA
>JAKSCD010000137.1 GCA_022360775.1 Sneathiellales bacterium
AGCAAAGACAAGGCAAGCCCCAGACCTGCCTTTGTCACCGTTGATCCATATCGAAAAGCCATATTACTTCTTGGCATTCTTGATTTTTTTCAAGCCTTCTTGCAGTGCCTTTTCCTTTTCTGGAACAATCCACCAAGCCGTGATATCCGGCCCTTGCGATGGATTAATATCCGTTTTTCCAAACTTGTTCCAATAAGCGATCCGGTCATAGGCTGCCGTAAATTGCGGAATGATATAGAAATTCCAGCTCAATACCCGATCCAGGGCACGAGAGGCGTGCGTGAGGCTTTCATAATCCGGCGCGGCAATCAGAGTTTCGATAAGGGCATCCACAATCGGGTTATCGATCCCCATTACATTGCGACTGCCCGGGCGTTTGCCAGCGGCACTGCCCCAAAACTCCCGTTGTTCATTCCCGGGGCTGATGGATTGCCAGAAGGTTGAGGTAATAATATCAAAATCATAATTGCGGACCCGTTCTGTATATTGGGCCGTATCCACAACCCTTGTGCTTGAGGTGACACCCAGCTTTTCGAGACTTTTGATAAAGGGGCCGACAATCCTGAGCGAGTTTTGATCATACATCAGGAACTCGATTTCCAGGGGTTTTCCGCTTTTGGGATCAATCAGTTTGCCGTCTTTGACATTCCAGCCTGCATTTTTCAGAATCTTCTTGGCTTCACGTAAGGATTTACGGTTGCGACCACTGCCATCTGTCACCGGGTTGGTAAAGGCCGGACCAAACACCCTTGGGGGGAGTTGGTCTCTGTAGGGTTCCAGGATTTTCAGCTCCTCAGGGCCTGGTTTACCGGACGCCGCCATAACAGAATTAAAATAAAAACTGTTTGTCCGGATATATTGATCATAAAAGATGTTCCTGTTCAGCCATTCGAAATCGAAAGCATAGTTAAGGGCTTCCCGAAGGGCGGGGTCTTGGAATTTCCCTTTTCGAAGGTTATAGGCAAATCCTTGCTGCCCTGCCGGGTTTTTCGTCGGGATCTCCTCCTTGATCACCAGTCCGTTTTTAAGCGCCGGAAAACTGTAGCCTGTTGCCCAGTTTTTTGCGCTGTTTTCGGATCGGAAATCATATTCCCCGGCTTTGAAAGCTTCGAGTAGAACAGATGTATCCCGATAAAAATCATAACGGATTTCATCGAAATTATAGCGCCCCTTGTTGATCGGTAGATCCTTGGCCCAGTAATCTTTCACCCGCTCATACACGATAAAACGGTTGGCCTCAAACTCCTTCACCTTATAAGGACCGGACCCCAGGATCGGGTTCAGGGTTGTTTCATCAAATTTGCGGTTTTCAAAATGCTTCTTTGAGAGAATAGGAAGCAATTGTCCCACAATCTGAGGTAATTCCCGGTTAGGCGGCCCTGAAAAATTAAACCGGATGCGATTTGGCGAGAGCGCGACCGCTTCAGAAATATTGGCGTAGTAATAACGAAAGAGGGGGCTACCCTTTTCCTTGACCATCTTCAGGCTGAAAATCAGATCATCCGCTGTGATCGGAGTTCCGTCATGAAAACGGGCCTCCGGATGCATGTTGAAAATCGCAAAGCTGAGATCCTCTGCAACCTCAACCGTTTCCGCAACAAGACCATATTCGGTACTGGGATCATCATTGGGCTGAGCCATAAGGGTCTGGAAAGTCAGCCCAAGCCCGCTTGCTGAATTTCCCCGGGAAATATAGGGGTTGAGATTGTCAAAACCGCCGATCGCTGACATGCGCAATGTGCCGCCTTTCGGTGCATCCGGGTTGGCATATTCCAGATGCTGAAAATCCGGTCCATATTTTAACGGTCCAGCCAGCGACAAGCCGTGCGATTTTACGGTTTTAACAGATTCAGCGATGGAAAAGGAAGTGGCGCACCCGAGGGTGAATAAGGCAATGGCAGAGGTTTTTAAAAGTCCCATTATATCCCTGTCAGTCGATTATGTGTAATCGACTGTAAACATGGGACGAAATGCTTAAGACATCAAGACCAAATAAGACGGTAAGGTCAAACCCTCGCGAGTATTTGAAGAGCCTGCTGGTGAAGAGCCCTGTTCCCAGAGGCCAGAACATAGCCAGGATTGGTCAGGGTGAGGGCATTGCCATCCCAGTCAGTTATCACACCTCCAGCATTCTCGACAAGCGGAACCAAGGCGCAATAATCAAAGGGTTTCATATCAAAATCAGCAACGATATCGATAAATCCATGGGCGAGTAGACCATAGGCATAGCTATCATATCCGAAGCGTTTACGAGCTGCACTTTCCATCAGGCACCGATATTGCTCGCCGCGTTCACTTTGAAGCAGTTCAACCCCCCAGGAGAAGAGAGAAGCGTCAGAAACTGCTGTAATCTCTTCCCGGGTCCTGATTTCTTGTCCGTTCAGTTCTGTCTTGCCATTGGCACCGACCCAGCGTTCTTTTGAAATCGGTTGATCCACCAGCCCCATTATGGGTTTTCCGTTCCGGGTAAGCCCGATCAGGGTCGCAAATGTCGGAACACCTGAGATAAAGGAATGTGTTCCGTCAATCGGATCCAGAACCCAGACATATTCGGCATCCAGTCTTACCTGCCCATGTTCTTCCCCGTAAATCCCATGATCGGGGAAAACCTGCTCGATAATATCTCGCATGGCCGCTTCTGCATTGCGATCTGCAATGGTGACAGGGCTGTCATCATCTTTCGATATAATATCAATTTTCTGACGGAAGAGGGGAGAAACAACCTCACCGGCCGCATCTGCAAGCCGGTGAGCAAGTTCTATAAATTCCCGCGGGCATGTTTCAGCCATACTGACAGTCAACCCAGGTCAGGTCAGTTTGCTGCAGGAAGCGGAATATCGCTTGTCCCAAGAGTTCTCAAATAGGCAATCAGATTGGCGCGATCGCCAGGCTTCTTGATGCCGGCGAAAGACATCTTCGTGCCTTTGATGAAATCTTTTGGTTTTTTCAGGAACGCATCCAGATGATCATAAGTCCAGGTGCCGCCCATTTCGATCAAGGCACCAGAATAACCGAAGCCAGGCTTTTTACCTTTCTCAGCATTCAAAATAGCATGGAGATTTGGACCAACCTTGTTTTTGCCGCCTTCATCAACAGTGTGGCAGCTGCTACATTTCTTAAAGACTTTTTCGCCTTTCGCGACATCAGCTGATGCGAGAAGAGCACCAAGAGAAGGGCCAGTTTCTTCAGCACCTTCAGATTTTTCTGCGCCTTTTTCTTCAGCACCAGTATCAATGACATAAGCCATTTTTTCCGGATATGTTGGGGAAACAGCGATGTCAGCGACAGCGCTTACAACAACAACGGCGAGGGCGGCGGCAAGGACTGCGCCAGCGATTTTGTTCAGCTCAAAAGAATTCATTGCTTACCTCAGCTCAAATATTCTGCGCGTAGCTCTAGCAAACACGGGAAAAAAAAGCGAGCGGAATTTAACGGCTTTCGCTTCCTTTCTTCAAGACGTATATAATCGGTGCTAAATTGTGACAATTGGTTAAGGTTTCGGGGATTTTTCCCGATTAAACCCCTTTTTTGAGGAATTTTCTGTTCATGTCTGCATCAAACAGTCCTGTTGTGGTCATCCCGGCGCGTATGGCGTCCACCCGCCTGCCTGGAAAGCCACTCGCAGAAATCGCAGGCAAACCGATGATTGTACAGGTTCTGGAACGCGCAAAGGAAGCGGATATCGGCCCTGTAATTGTTGCTTGTGCAGAAGAGGAAATTGCGGGCGCCGTTCGGGCTGCAGGCGGCGAAGCTATTTTGACTGATCCGGATCATCCTTCTGGATCGGATCGTGTTCATGAAGCTGTGGAAAAATTTGACCCCGATGGAAAATTTTCCGTGATTGTGAACTTGCAAGGGGACTTGCCTCAGCTTGACCCCAGCTCCGTTCAGGTTGCCGCAGACGTCTTGCGTCGCTCTGATGCAGATATTGCAACGCTGGTCGCCAAAATAACGGATATTCAAGAGTTGGAAGATGACAGTGCCGTAAAGGCAGTCGTCAGTTTTCCGTCCGAAGAAAGGCAGGGGCGTGCTCTTTGGTTCAGCCGTTTGAAAGCCCCCTGGGGGGAAGGGCCATATTTTCATCACATCGGAATTTATGCCTACCGGCGCGCAGCACTGGCAAAATTTGTAAGCCTGCCTCCTTCGCCACTGGAGCTCAGAGAAAAACTGGAACAGTTGCGGGCCCTGGAAAATGGCATGCGAATTGATGCGGCACTCGTTGACACCGTCCCGCTTGGTGTTGATACTCCAGAGGATCTGGAACGGATGCATGCGATATTTTTATCCCGTTCTTCCTGACCCAAGCTCTATTTTTAAATATCCTGTCGATAAAGAAAAAAGTCGGAATTGAGTAATGACCAAACCTGATCCTGAGAATTCAATCGCCTTCCAGGGCGTGCCCGGTGCTTACAGTCATTTGTCCTGCAGCACTGTTTTTCCGGAAATGGAGGCTATTGCAACGGATACTTTTGCAGATGCTATTGCTATGGTTCGCGGTGAAAAAGCGAAGCTGGCCATGATCCCGATTGAAAACTCTCTGGGAGGACGGGTTGCAGATATTCATCATTTGCTACCTGAATCGGGGCTTTATGCGATTGGCGAGCATTTCCAGTCAGTGCAGCATCAGCTTCTTGGTGTCCCGGGAGCCAAACTTACAGATATCAAGCAGGTTCACAGTCATGAACAGGCCCTGTCCCAGGTCAGGAACTTCACCCGTGAGCTCGGGATTGAGCCTGTTATTCATTATGATACGGCAGGATCCGCAAAAATGATTGCTGAGCTTGGGGACAAAACACAGGCATCGGTCGCTTCCAGCCTCGCCGGGGAGATTTATGGTCTTGATGTGATTCGCGAACGGATCGAGGATCGTCTTGGCAATACAACCCGATTTCTGATTATGTCCCGAACCCGCAAGGACCCTGATCCAAAATCGGGCCCCTGCATGACGAACCTGGTGTTTCAGGTTCGCAGCCAGCCTGCTGCGCTCTATAAAGCACTTGGCGGTTTTGCGACCAATGGCGTCAATGTCACCAAGCTTGAAAGCTATATAACAGATGCCAGTTTTGAAGCTGCGCAATTTTATATCGAGGTTGAAGGCCATCCGGATGAAGCCAGCGTCGCCCGGGCTATTGAAGAATTGCAGTTCTTCTCTGCCAAGCTGAAAGTTCTGGGGGTATATCCCGCTCATCCGTATCGGCGGGAATATAGCTCAAAGGCCTGATCATTCCCCTTGCAGAATGCGGGGTTTCAGAATATAAGCGCTTTCAAATTTTAGCGTCAGCCCCTCCTGACGCCTATAGTGATATGTGAAAGTGATATTATGACAGAAGTTAAATTAACAACCGGTCAGAAAATGTTCCTGGTAATGGGCGTTCTGGCAATGGCTGTTGTTGTAACAGTATCCAACATTGTTGTTGAAATTCAGATCAACGACTGGCTGACCTGGGGTGCGTTGACGTACCCTCTTGCCTTTCTTGTTACAGATCTGACGAACCGGACACTCGGTCCTTCCAAGGCACGTCTTGTTGTGATTGTTGGCTTTGTCGCTGCAGTTATTATGTCACTGCTGCTGGCTAACCCGAGAATTGCCTTGGCTTCAGGAAGCGCTTTTCTGATTGCCCAGCTTCTTGATGTTTTCCTGTTCGATAAGCTTCGTCAGGGAGCCTGGTGGAAAGCGCCGATTGTTTCTTCTGTCATCGCTTCTTTTGTCGATACATATATTTTCTTCGGACTTGCCTTTTATGGAACACCGGTTCCTTGGGATACACTGGCTCTTGGTGATTATGGTGTGAAGCTGGCTATGGTCGCTATACTGATTATCCCTTTCCGGGGATTGATCAAATTTACAGATCCATTGACATTGGCAAGCACAGCTCGCTAATCTGCTTTGGACAAAAAAAGGGGCTGCGCGGTAACGCAGCCCAAGTCGGGAGGAAACGCCCTCAATAAGGGCTGTCAGTGTGTGTGCTGACTGACTATGATATTGCACTTGCGAACATAAATCGCAAGTGCAAAATTCCTCTTTCCAGCATCTTTTTTCATCTTTTTTCGTTTTTGCTCAGCGATTAAACAGTCTGCTTAAAGTTTTTGCATGGTTTGCTAATCTAAAAGGCAGAAAGTGTAATAAAAGCGCAGCATTGAGTCAGGTGCTCAGCGATTTTCATATAACTTTCACATTGATTTGATTCTGAAAATTCTGAATTAAATGAGATCAAAAAAAGCCGAACAGGATGGTTCGGCTTTCAATGATATTGTGCATTGCAAAAAAATTAGTTTTTGTCTTCGGCCAACCAGGCAAGGGCGAGCTGGTGTGCGATCGCGAGAGGTGGGGAGGCGCGCGGCGTTTCAGGTGTACCTGCGCGCGCCAATAACTCCCGAACCTCATCCTTCGAGAACCAGTGTGCTTCTGCAAGCTCTATCGGATCAATGGTGATGTCCTCGGTTTCAGCCT
>JAKSCD010000551.1 GCA_022360775.1 Sneathiellales bacterium
AGAAAATCACCGGTGAAGGGGTGATCACCGGACACGGTACAATCAACGGGAAACTGGTCTTTGTATTTTCCCAGGACTTCACAGTTTTTGGTGGCTCTCTTTCAGAATATCATGCAAAGAAAATCTGCAAGGTGATGGATAAAGCCATGCAGGTCGGCGCACCGATCATTGGTCTTAACGATTCAGGTGGAGCCCGCATCCAGGAAGGGATTGACAGTCTGGCAGGCTATGCCGAAGTCTTCCAGCGTAATGTCATGGCCTCCGGTGTGATCCCGCAGATCTCTGTTATTATGGGCCCTTGCGCTGGTGGTGCGGTTTATTCTCCTGCGATGACAGACTTTATCTTTATGGTCCGCGACAGTTCCTACATGTTCGTAACTGGCCCCGATGTTGTGAAAACAGTGACCAATGAAACGGTAACAGCGGAAGAGCTCGGCGGTGCGGGAACCCATACCAGCAAATCATCCGTTGCGGATAATGCCTATGACAATGACGTGGAAGCCTTGAGCGAGGTACGGCGTCTTGTGGACATGCTGCCGGCCTCCAACCGGGATGCATCTCCTGTTCGCTCTACTTTCGATGATCCGGACCGTAAAGAGCCGTCGCTCGATACTCTGGTTCCTGAAAATCCTAACAAGCCTTATGACATGATGGAACTGGTGACCAAACTAGCGGATGAAGGGGATTTCTTTGAAATTCAGCCGGATTTTGCCAAAAATATCATCACAGGCTTTGCCCGTATTGAAGGGCAGACAGTAGGCGTTGTCGCCAACCAGCCCATGGTTCTTGCCGGTTGTCTGGATATTGACAGCTCTCGTAAGGCGGCGCGGTTTGTCCGTTATTGTGACTGCTTCAATATTCCGATTGTGACCCTGGTAGATGTTCCGGGTTTCCTTCCGGGAACCGCGCAGGAATATGGCGGGATTATCAAGCATGGTGCGAAACTGCTGTACGCCTACGCAGAAGCGACGGTGCCGAAAGTTACTGTTATTACCCGTAAAGCCTATGGCGGCGCGTATGATGTGATGTCTTCCAAGCATTTGCGCGGTGATGTCAATTATGCCTGGCCTTCTGCGGAAATCGCGGTGATGGGTGCGAAAGGTGCTGTGGAAATTATCTTCCGTTCCGAAATCGGGGATGATGAAAAAATTCAGGCCCGCAGTGATGAATATCAGGCCCGTTTCGCCAATCCGTTTATTGCCGGTAATCGCGGCTTTATTGATGATGTCATCATGCCGAACAATACCCGTCACCGGGTCGCCAGTTCCTTACGGATGCTGAAAAATAAAGAACTTGAAAATCCGTGGAAAAAACACGGCAACATTCCGCTTTAGGGCCCGGGAGGAAAGTCAGATATGTTTAAGAAAATCCTGATCGCGAACCGCGGTGAAATTGCGTGCCGTGTGATCCGTACTGCCCGGGATATGGGCATCAAAACTGTTGCCGTCTATTCTGATGCAGATGATGGTGCCATGCATATGCGGATGGCTGATGAAGCGGTTCATATTGGACCGGCAGCCGCTGCGGAAAGCTACCTGATCATTGAAAAGATTATCAACGCCTGCAAGGAAACCGGCGCAGAAGCCGTTCATCCGGGCTACGGCTTTTTGTCTGAAAATCAGGCCTTTGCCGATGCGCTCGCCAAAGAAGAGATCGCTTTTATCGGCCCTGGTAAAAAAGCCATTGCCTCTATGGGAGATAAAATCGAATCCAAGAAACTGGCCCATAATGCTGGCGTGAACACCGTTCCCGGTCATATGGACCTGATTGATGATGCAGATCATGCCGTTAAAATCTCCACCGATATTGGTTATCCGGTGATGATTAAAGCGTCAGCCGGTGGCGGCGGTAAAGGTATGCGTGTCGCGTGGAATGATGAAGAAGCCCGTGAGGGTTTCCAGTCGGCGAAAAACGAAGCGATCAGCAGCTTCGGTGATGACCGTATCTTCATTGAGAAATTTGTTGTCGATCCGCGCCATATTGAAATCCAGGTTCTGGCCGACAAACATGGTAACTGTATTTATCTCGGCGAGCGGGAATGCTCTATTCAGCGTCGTCACCAGAAAGTTATTGAAGAGGCTCCAAGCCCGTTCCTTGATGAAGAGTTGCGTAAAGCCATGGGTGAGCAGGCTGTCGCGCTATCCAAAGAGGTGGATTACCACTCCGCCGGTACCGTTGAGTTTATCGTGGGGGCGGATAGAAACTTCTACTTCCTTGAAATGAACACCCGTCTTCAGGTGGAGCATCCGGTGACTGAACTGATCACCGGTGTTGATCTGGTAGAACAGATGATCCGCGTTGCCAATGGTGAAAAGCTGACCATGACGCAAGAAGATGTAACCCTCACTGGCTGGGCAATTGAAAGCCGCCTTTATGCAGAAGATCCTTATCGGGGCTTCTTGCCGTCCATTGGCCGATTGAGCCGCTATACAGCCCCGGAAGGGGAGAATGTACGCGTGGATACGGGCGTCACTGAAGGATCAGAGATCACCATGTTCTATGATCCAATGATCGCCAAGCTTTGCACCTATGGACCTGACCGCTCCACTGCCATTGAGCGGATGAGCGAAGCGCTGGATGCCTATGAGGTTCGGGGGATCGCCCATAATATCAATTTCCTGAATGCGGTCTGTAATCACCAGCGGTTCAAGGATGGCCGTTTGACCACAGGCTTTATCGCGGAAGAATATCCTGACGGCTTTATGGGTGTGGACCTTGATGAGGCAAGCTATGGCAATGTCGCCGCGATTGCAACGCTCGTTCATCTTCGAGACCAAACCCGTGAAGTTATGGGTGTAGTTGAAAGCGCCGGTTCTGAATGGGTGGTGAGTGAAGGACTTGATCGTCATACAGACGTGACCGCAGAAGATGCGGAGCATGGCATTGATGTTACCATTGACGGTAAAACCTACGCGGTGCGTTCGGACTGGCTGCCAGGGGATCGCAGCGTAACGGCCGAGATTAACGGCAAGACTGTTGTAGCCCAGATTGAAAAAGCCCGTGACGTGATCCGGATCACCCATGGCGGCGCTGTTGTTGATCTGGCGGTTCGTCGTCCGCGCCTTGCGGAGCTTGCGAAGCTTATGCCGGTGAAGGTTGCACCGGATATGTCCAAATATCTTCTCTGCCCGATGCCGGGCATGATCGTTTCCGTCAATGTGAGCGAAGGGGATGAGGTGAAAGCCGGTCATCCGCTCGCCGTTGTGGAAGCGATGAAGATGGAAAATATCCTCCGGGCAGAGCAGGATGGTGTCGTCGCTGCCGTGAAAGCCGCTGCCGGTGATACGCTCGCTGTTGACGATGTGATCCTTGAGTTCGAATAGGACCGGATAAATGAAAAGCTTCCATGCCCGGATTACTGGCCGCGTCCAAGGCGTTGGCTATCGGGCATGGACAATAGAAACGGCGGCCCGTTTTGGCCTCACCGGATGGGTTCGCAATCGCCTTGACGGCTCCGTCGAAGCCGTCTTTCAGGGCGATGACGCTTCTCTTCACAAGATGATTGATAAATGCAATGACGGACCGCTTCTTGCCCGCGTCTATGAGATCAAGACACGAGAGCTCGCAGATGAGCCTCTGCATACCGGCTTTACGTCAAAATCGACCCGTTAAATCCTGTAGCGAAGCCAACGATTTTCAGGCAAGGTCGTTCGGGTTGATTTGCTACTTTGTCAATGCCATAGTTGTTTTGCAGAGTTTGTAAAAACAAAAGCAAATATGATGACCTTTTATTCAAGAATTCCGAACATCGTTTCTCCTCCCCCTCGCGGTTGATGGGAAGTCGCAGCAGATGGTTTTTGCTGCTTGATTTCTTGATCAGTGCAGATAGGCAATCGTAAAGCGCCGGATAGGCCCGGTCGCTACTCTTTGTCGCGTGTTTATCTGCAGTTTCTCTCATTTCGAAATTTGGGAATTTCTCGCCATGTCCAGTGCAGCTGGAATGGTCTTCCCTGCCGTGCGAGTAAATCGCACCGAGAAAGGCTTGTATCTGATGCTGAAACCTACTCCGCTATTCGTTCTGTGTTTATGTGCTTCTTTGCTCATGACCGGTGTTGGGGCAATCGTCCCGCTATTACCACAGAAAATTTACGTTCTATCAGGGTCACTCGAAAAGGTTAGCTATATTGCTTCTGTCTTTGCGCTGTCCTATCTCCTCATCATGCTTCCGGCTGGTATTTTAGCCGATCTAATTGGGGCGAAATTGTTGCTGGTGGGAGGGTATATTTTATGTGCTCTTGCTGGTGTTATCTATTTTGCGGCTGATGAAATCCTGTTGATATTCGTCGGCCGTTTAATTCATGGGGTGGGAGAAGCCCCGCTCTGGGCCTTTGGAGCCGCAATTCTTTCTCATGCTTATCCATCTGCAAGGGGAAAGGTCATTGGTATCTACAATGCAGCTATTCATCTTGGATTAGCATGCGGTCCAGCTTTAAGCCTGATTTTTTCGCAATCCCTAGAAGAGGATATGCTGTTTTTGATGTTTTCTCTATTTGGACTGGTGGGGGCCATCTCGATTTCAGTGTTTCTGTCCAGAGAAGTCTCTGCAACAAAAAGGGTGGAGGCGGCTGCAAGTTTCAAAGAGGTTTTTTCGTCAATAACCTCTTCTGGAAAAATAGCGATTTGGATTGGTATTCTTTTTTTCGGAGCGGGATACGGAAGCTTTATCAGTATTTTGCCGGTAAGCTTGACAGCGTATAAGGCGTTTGACAGTCAGTCTGTCAATTTCATCTTTATCTTGTTTTACTTGTCCATAGGCGCAGCCCAGATTTTGGGGGGTATCCAGTCAGATCGAGTGGGGCGACACCTGTTTTTGATCTTGGGAATGTTCCTTGCCGGTGCGGGGTTCTTATCCTTCCCGATGGTTGACGGGGAATGGGTTTATCTTGCGCTTCTAATGGCCAGCTTCGGTATGGGATTGTTCTCGGTGGCGTCGCTTGCCAGCATTTTCGATAAAATTCCCGCAGAATTAAAGGGTGTGGTTTCAGGTGCTTACTATTTATTTTGGGGTGTCGGCTATTTTGCCGGACCGATCTGTATCGCCTTGATGGATACAGCCATACTCTGGTCCGGATATACAGGGCTGGCGGTCAGTTTTCTGGCTTACCCATTGATAATAATCTGGAGTTCAAGCTGGCTAAAACGGTCTCTTTAACCAATTCGGGGTGACTTCAGATAATCGACCCGTTAGCGCCGTTTTTCAAAAAGATTTTTTCAAAACTCGCGCGGAGTTCCTGGTCAAATTCTTCCATGGTGATGGGAATGCCCTGATCCACCAGAGACGTCACCCCATGCTCTGAAATCCCGCAAGGGACAATCCCGTCATAATGGGTAAGATCCGGCTCCACATTAATGGAAATGCCGTGAAAGCTGACCCATTTGCGCACGCGCACACCAATGGCGGCGATTTTATCTTCCTGTGATCCGCGCTGGACCCAGACGCCGACCCGGCCCTCTCGCTTTTCGCCCTTGATCTGATATTGGTCCAGAACATCAATGACCCAGTTTTCCATATCCTCGACAAATTTGCGGATATCAGAATCCCGTTTTTTCAAATCCAGCATCACATAGGCAACGCGCTGTCCCGGGCCATGATAGGTATATTGCCCGCCGCGCCCTGCGTCATAAACCGGGAACTTATCCGGCGCGACCAGATCCGTCTCTTCCGCGCTGGTCCCGGCGGTATAGAGGGGCGGGTGCTCCAAAAGCCAAATGAGCTCAGAGGCTGTACCCTCACGAATGGCGGCAACCCGCGCTTCCATTTCGCGAAGCGCTGTCTCATACTCCACAAGCTGATCGGATATTTTCCATTCAATCTGATGCATAAGGCCTTGTATCACAGGAAAGAAAGGGCGTCATTTCTTAACATGTCCGGTTATAAGTTAAGACATGTTAAGATCTTGGTAACCCTATTTCTGCATACTGCAGAAGTAGAGTTTTATTTGCAGGATGTATGATGCAGGAAAAAGCAATCAAGGGTGTGGATGTAGAGATTTCCGTTGTGCTCGGAAAATCTGTCATGCCGATTCATCAATTGCTGAAAATGGGCCGCGGCGCGGTGATTGAGCTGGATACAAGCGTCGATGACGATGCGACGGTGCTGGCCAATAACAAACCGATTGCCTACGGTGAAATCATTGTTGTGGATGATAATATCGGGATTTCCATCACCGACAAGATCAGCCCGAACCAGAATGACGTCTAGGATCTGCGCCTAAATCCGCATCTCTTTAAAGAAAAAGCACTTTCTTCGAAAAATAATCAATTCTGCTCTTGCAAGCACCCTCCGTATTTGATATCTCCCCTCTACCCAAGCGGTCGTGGCGGAATTGGTAGACGCG
>JAKSCD010000197.1 GCA_022360775.1 Sneathiellales bacterium
AAAAAAAAAAACTGCAAAGCCTGTTTCATTTTGCAAGGCAGGATAACAGCGTTAAATCTGATCTTCTGCGCATGGAAAATGAAACTCTTGGAAACAGGGTTGTGAAGTCAGATATTATCCCTTTAGGAAACTCTGAAAGTGAAGAGCAGGATGTTCTCGCTGTTTTCCAGGATATAACGGAAGTGGTCCATGAACGGGAGCGCAGGGAAAATGTTCTGCGCAGCCTGGTGTCCACTCTGGTTGCTTTTCTGGATCGGCGCGATCCTTATTCAGCGCACCAATCCATCCGGGTTGCGGAGGTTGCTGTTGCCATTGCGCAAGAGCTCAATGCTTCTGAGAAAACGATCCGGACTGCGGATATCGCCGGGAACCTGATGAACCTGGGTAAAATGCTGGTCCCGGCAGATGTTCTCACAAAAGCCGGAGACCTGACCGAGCAGGAACGCCATATCGTTCGGGAGAGCCTGAATGCAAGTGCTGATCTTCTTGAAGGGGTTAAGTTTGATTTGCCAGTGGCGGAAACCTTGCGGCAATTACAGGAACATTGGGATGGATCCGGTGTTCCCAGAAACCTGAGCGGTACCGCAATTAATGAGGCCGCGCGAATTGTTGCTGTTGCAAACGCTTTTGTTGGTATGGTCAGTCCCCGCGCTTATCGCGGCGCTATCGATTTTAGTAAAGCGGTTTCACTTCTGCTGGAAGATGCAGATAAAAGATATGATCGCAAACCCATAAGCGCCCTTATCAATTATCTTGATAATAAAGGAGGGCGTGAGCGTTGGCAGCATTTCTCCGATTTGCCGGAAGGCACTGAAGAAGAAGGTTAAGGCGCTTAAATGATTGATGGAGAGGCTTGCAAGGCCGCTGGACCTGTCAGGATCAGTTTGACAAGCTCGCTTTGACGGCTTGTGTCCGTTTTCCTGAATATCTGACGCAGCTGAGAGCGAACAGTATGCATGCTGACGCCCCATTCTTCTGCCAGATCATCAAGCTTGTGTCCATTGGTTAGACCAAGCGCGAGGCGCCCCTCCGCCGGGGTGAGAGCGTATAACCTGCAAATGGTTTCAATTGAAAGCTCGACGGGTTCTGAAGGGTCAGAGACAAAGAGTACAGCCCCTTTACCAGCAATACCGGTTCCTATCGGGGCCAGCATGACAGTAAGAGGGGTGTCGCTATCCTCTCGGGTGATAGACATCGCAAACTCCCCTTCGCCCGGTGCGCCGCTTTCAGGAGATAATGTGCTGGCCAGAAGATCCGTGAGTTTCTTGCTTTCGCTGGAATGCGTGGCCCTGCATTTACGATCAGCATCCAGGATCAACCCATCCTTGGTATCCAGAATTTTCTTCGCCTTGTCATTAAAAAACAATACCTGAGAGCTGGCCGTCAACAGGATGACACCCAGAGGAAGTTTGTTGAGAATTGCGGTTGCTGACTCCAGAAGAGGCGAACTTTCCGGACTTTTATTCTGTCCCTGATGACGAACTATTGCACTCACCAGACTGCGGGCCATCATGCTACTGTTAAGCTGGTTTCTTAACAGGAAGTCCTGTGCGCCTTCGCGAATGGCATTTTGGCCTATCTGCTCTTCATCATCAGTCAGGACAACAACGGGAACTGAAGGAATAGCGGCTCTTAACGACTTCAGGGTCTGAAGATCTGGATCGTATGCAGCATTTACATCAAGTAAAATAACATCTGCACCGGCGGCACTCTTTTGATTTATGAACGCGTCAGCATCAGGAACATGCATGAGTTCCATTGCTGGCTTGGTAACGTTGGACAGAAGCCAGCCAATTTGCTGGGCATCGCCATCCTTGTTACCGATAAACAGGATTTTTGCCTGTAAAATCTCGTTCATCTGGGGTGCTTACTCCATACCCGTTAATGGATTTCTCACTGATCCTTTTTTAAGGATCATACGCAGTAATCTGTACCGATTGCTTGGGTCTCTACTCATCTTGTGAAAGATCCGGTCACCCCAGCAGGCCTTCATACCTATTAAAATAAGGGCATATTGTTAACAAAATTGTTCCAAAATCTGCAGACTTTAGGCAGAAATGTGTTCAATGTGTCCAATAAGCCATAAGGTTTGAAGTCGTGCCCTCAAAACCCGTTCGTCAGTATAGCTATATATCCTTTAACAAACCTTTCGGTGTTTTAAGTCAATTCACCAGTGAAGGGGGGCATCCTGCACTGGACAGCTTCGATCTCCCCAAAAATGTGTATGCTGCAGGACGGCTTGATCGGGATAGCGAGGGACTACTTCTTCTTAGTGATGATGGGACTTTTATCAATAAACTGATAAATCCGAAATTCTCACATCCAAGAACCTATTGGGTTCAGGTTGAGGGTATTCCAGACCGCTCTGCACTTGAGAAACTAAGAAACGGCCCGGTTATAAAGGGCTATAAGACAAAAAAATGCAAAGTCGCATTATTTGCGGATCCGCCCTCAGTTGAGGAGCGTATTCCCCCTATTCGATACAGAAAAAGCATTCCAACATCCTGGCTGGAATTAACGCTGACAGAAGGGAAAAACAGGCAGGTGCGGAAGATGACAGCTGCAATTGGTCACCCTACACTCAGGTTATTGAGAGTATCTATTGGAGAGCTGAAGCTTGAGGGGTTGGCTCCAGGGGAGTGGAGAAAAGTGGCGAAAGGGGACATCCTGCATAAGTGATGGATGGAGTGGAGAGAGCAGGATGCCCCCTTTCTATCAGAGGTCGCGGAACCCCTGTTAGTGAGCAAAGAGAACAGGTGCAGTCATATGACCCAGAATTTCCTGTGTCGCACCGCCCAAAATCATTTCTCTTAGTCTGCTATGGCCGTAAGCTCCCATAACGAGCATATCTGCATTATAATCAACAAGCGCATCAAGGAGCGCGTTGCCGACACCGACATCTGGCCAATGCCCAACCTTGATTTCAACTGTCGCGCCATGGCGTTCCAGAAACCGTTTTGCTGCTTCATTGCCTTCTGTCTGATCAGAGGACGGATTGACGTTAAGTAGCGTTACCTTGTCTGCATTTGCAACGAAGGGTAATGCGCCTCTTAAGGCCAGAGCGGCTTCACGTGTATTGTTCCAGCCAATGAGAATGTGAGATCCAAAAGTTTGATAGGTGCCCGCATAGGGAACAGCGAGAACCGGACAAGGACAACTGACAACCAACTCGTCTGCCAGATTCTGGTACTGGGCAGATTTCTCATCATCAGGATCGACTTGCCCGATGACGACGATATCTGATGTCATTGCATGCTTGAAAATGATATCCGGTGCATACCCTTCTTCCTGGATAAAGGAAAAGTCAATGCCGGCTTCATTTGCTTTCGCTGCGAAACGGGCCTCTGCCTGCTGCGCATTTTCTGTTTCAATTCCCCGTGAACGTTCGATGAATTCAGGCGGAATATAGCCCATGAAGGAAGTGGGTGGTGTAACTGGAGAAATTGTGTAAAGACCGATAACATGAGCTTGCTTCTCTGAAGCCAAACCCAAAGCAATAGCAATCCGAGACTCCAGTTTTTCATCATTTGTCAGATGAAGTAAAATGGTTTTGAAAGACATGATCTTGCCCCGCTAGTGTGCTAGTGATTTATTGAGGATGATCCTACGTGATTGATCTACATTCGAAATTGATTGAGAACAATTCTCACGTAAAAAATTCTCCTCTTTCTCTAAAATATGGTTCGTTATGACCTTGCAGGCAATTCAACCGTCACAAAAACAAAGAATATCGGTGGCTAAATTCTCCAATAAAGACTAATTTGGTCTTGTTTTATTTTGAATGTGAGGATGACTATTAATGGAAGCTCTTGAAGCTCTAAAAACAAGAAAATCTGCAGCACTTCTTTCAGAACCAGCTCCTGATAAATCGGAACTTTCGGATATGTTTGCTGCTGCGCTTCGTGCTCCGGACCACGGATGTTTGCGCCCATGGCGTTTTATCTGTTTTCAGGGAGAGCAAAGAAATTCACTTGGAGAGATATTAAAAGAAGCGCTTTTAGTAAAAGATGCCGATGCATCAGATGCTGCAATTGAAAAGGAACTGAATAAACCACTTCGTGCCCCCCTGGTTATTGCTGTGATTGCAAAGGTCACAATTGAGACAAAAATCCCGGTTATTGAACAGGTAATCTCTGCAGGAGCCGCTGCTCAGAACATAATGATCGCGGCTCACGCTTTGGGTTACGCAGGCATATGGAGATCAGGAGCGCCTTGCTTTGACGATCATGTCAGAGCCAGACTTGGTGCAGTCGGTGAAGATCAGATTGTTGGTTTCCTCTATATTGGGACCGCCAAAAAAGTACCGCCTTTGCCAGAATTGAATATTCAGGATTACGTATTTGAATGGCATAGCGTATCTTAAGAGTATCTTGTCTTGCAGCGGCCCTTCAGCATTTGATATGGTCTGCTACAAATTGCAATTAACAGTTTCTTATTGGAGCTTTCGGGTGCCGGATATTTTTAAAAACCGTATTAAAGCCATTTTGGGTGCAGTTGGTATTTTGATCAGTACAATCATTTTACCGGCAACCAACGCGTTTGCTCAGGAGAAACTCCCTGAAGCGAAGGTCGCTGTTGTTGATATCAGATATGTGCTCGCAAAATCTCAAACCTGGCAAAATGCGCAGAAAGATATTCAGGGTAAGCTTGATCAGATCAGGGACGCGATCAACGCTAAAAAAACCGATCTCGACAATCGCATTCAGGAATTGACGCGGCAGCAAACTATTTTGGCGCCTGATGTATACCAGCAAAAAGCACGCGCGTTGCAAAGAGAGCAACTGGAATTGCAAAGAGAAGCTCAGAATTCCCGCGGAGAAGTGAATAAGGTCCTGACTACGATGCGTTTGCAGCTTCGCGGTGTCATTACTCAAATTGCGTCAAAGACAGCAAAAGAAAAAGGACTGAATATTGGCTTTGATGTCGGGGCGGTTCTGTTTTATCAAGATAGCATGAATATTACAGAAGAAGTCCTGAAGCGCTTTAACGCTACGAAGACAAAGATCGAGGTTACGGACGGCAAAAAGAAATAAAGGGCTTTGATCTAGATATAATCCAGAAGGCGGTCTTTCAGTGCGTCATCACAGAATGCCGCCTTTATGCTGTTTCGGGTTATGTTTTCCAGATCAGTTTCAGAATACCCATATGCATTTGCTACACGTTCATATTCCCGGCCAATAGAGGTGCTGAAGAAGGGTGGGTCATCAGAATTAAGAGTGACGAAACAGCCAGCTTCTTTAAGTTTGTTAAATGGATGGGTTTCATAGCTTTGGAAAAGACCGGTTGCAATATTGCTGCCTGGACAAAGTTCCAGCGGGATCTTTTTATCTGCAAGCTCTTCGACAAGCTTTGGATCTTCAATCGCGCGAACGCCGTGCCCCAGCCTTAGAACCGGTAAATCAGCGAGGGTATCTCGAATGCTCGCACAATCTCCAAACTCACCTGCATGGTTGGTGGTGGGCAGACCTGATGAGTCAACCAGATTAAAGGCGGGCGCAAAATCTCCGGGAGAGTACTGTGCTTCATCTCCTCCCATACCGAAACCCACAACATAGGGGTGAGGGTGTTCAATGACCTGCCGCGCAACATCCACAGCTTTTTCAGGTCCAAAATGCCGAACGCAGGTTACAATAACTCGGCCCTCTATTCCAAAGTCTCGGCGAGCATCATCTATCCCGGCAGCAATTCCCTCAAGATGATCTGTATAGCTTATCCCCGCTGATGCCGCATGATCGGGAGAGGAAAAGGTCTCTACATAGATCGTGTCGTCAATTGCACATCGTTTCAGATAATCATAAGTGACAGCCCTGTAGTCGTCTTTGCTTTGAATAGCGGCGGCGGCTTTGTCATAGCATTGCAGAAAATCCCAAAAATCCGTCCAGGAAAACTCCCCGTCTGACTTAAAGGTAGATGGATCCAGCGCGGCCCCATTTTTTGCCGCGAGTTTTTTGACGAGAGCGGGGGTCGCCGTTCCCTCCAGATGGACATGAAGTTCTGCTTTCTTGACCATATCTACTCCAGAAAGGCAGTGCCGTGGTTTAACGGTTTGATTTTTAAGAAATGGGCGATGGTTTGGCCGATATCGGCAAAACTCTCACGCTCTCCAATAGATGTGGTGCCAATTGAAGGAGAATATCCGATAACAGGAACCACCTCACGGGTGTGATCGCTGCCTTCCCAGGTTGGATCGCAGCCATGATCAGCAGTCATGAGAAGAAGATCATCTTTCTTCATTTTATGCAGGAGTTCCGGCAATCGCTTATCAAATTGCTCGAGGGCATGGGCATATCCTGCAACATCGCGCCGGTGGCCGTAAGATTGATCAAAATCGACAAAATTTGTGAAGATCAGGCTGCCGTCTAGAGCGTTATCCATTGCCTCAAGGGTTGCATCAAACAAGGCCATGTTGCCATTTGCCTTAATGATGGTCCCCGTTCCCTGATGGGCGAAGATATCGCCGATTTTTCCGATGGACAAAACCTGCCTGTTTTCGGCGGTCAGTTGATCCAATAATGTGGGCTCTGGCGGCGGTACAGCGAGATCCTTGCGATTACCGGTTCGCTCAAATGATCCTTCTGCGCCCAAAAATGGTCGGGCAATAACCCGGCCGATTTCCAGCTCATCCACTAGAAGGCGCGCCTCTGCACAAAGCTTATACAGGCGAGCAAGACCAAAACTTTCTTCATGGGCTGCAATCTGCAGGACACTATCAGCAGATGTATAAAAGATAGGTTTTCCTGTTTCGATATGTTCAGTGCCAAATTTTGCGATAATCTCTGTGCCGGAAGCATGACAGTTTCCCAGAATGCCAGGAAGATTACATTTACTGATGAGGGTGTCAGTCAGTGAAGCAGGAAAGCAGGGGGTCGTGTGCGGAAAATATCCCCAGTCAAACATTACGGGCACCCCTGCCATTTCCCAGTGACCGGATGGAGTGTCCTTGCCCCTGCTTTTTTCCTGAGCATAGCCATAGATACCTGCAAGGACAGTCTCCTCATGTGAAATACCGGTATTTGCCTGATGGGCAGCAAAAAGGCCGAGATTTTTAAGGTTCGGGAGGTGAAGCGGGCCATTGCGATTATCATTATCCGCCTTGCCTTCTGCACAGGCGCTTAGAATATGACCAAAAGTGTCAGCGCCCTGATCTCCAAAATCCGCAGCGTCTTTTGCAGCCCCCAGTCCAAAGCTGTCCAGTACAAGAAGAAGTGCTCGGCTCACAGATCACCTCCAGTTACCCGTTTGGTAACAACAGGCGTTTGTGAAGGCGCTTCTTCCGCAATTTCTATCGCTGAAAGGATCCTTTTTTCCGCCCGGTCTGCCTGTTCTTCGGTGCGCGCAATAATCCTTGCTACCGGATTTCTGGGGCCGGTTTTTGCGCCCAGACCTTTGATATTTGCAAGTCCGACACCGTAATCAATTGGATCGGAAGCAATATGGCGACCGCCTCCCAGATCCATAACGGCAACGCCCATTTGCCGGGTATCCATTGAGGCAATATACCCTCGCTTCGGGGCGATGACATCTCGTTGCACAGGGGCAAGTTCAAGATGTTTATCCGGATTGGTCATTAGATCCCGTGGTCCTCCCAAAGCTGCGATCATCTGCGCAAATTTCTCAGCAGCGGTGCCGCTGGCAAGTGCCCCTTTTACGGCAAGGGGAGCGGAAGTTTCATCGGCAAGCCCTGCAAGGACAAGCATCTCGGCACATAGAGCGATAACAACAGTGTTTAATCTCTGATCGATATGCTTCCCCATCAGAAAATCGATGGTTTCACGAACTTCAATAGCATTGCCAGCTGTTGCACCAAGGACTTCATTCATATCGGTCAGTAACGCAGTTGTTGGTACTCCGGCACCATTGGCAACAGAGACAATACTTCTGGCAAGCTCTTCAGCCTCATCAGGCTTCTGCTTGAAAGCACCAGTGCCAAATTTAACATCCATGACCAGTGCATCAAGACCTGCGGCCAGCTTCTTGGAAAGAATAGAAGCTGTAATGAGGGAGATGCTTTCAACCGTCGCAGTAACATCCCGAATGGCGTAAAACCGTTTGTCAGCCGGTGCGAGATCTGAAGTTTGCCCGATGATGGCGCAACCAATATTTTTGACTACTTTTGTCAGAAGATCAGGATCGGGCGCTGTGTTATATCCTGTGACGCTATCCAGTTTATCAAGCGTTCCACCTGTATGACCAAGGCCGCGACCGGAAATCATGGGAACAGCGCCCCCGCAGGCTGCGATGATCGGTGCTAGCATCAGACTGACTTTATCTCCAACACCACCTGTGGAATGCTTGTCGACTACCGGGCGTCCCAAATCTGCTGATTTCCACTCCATAACAGAACCGGAATGGACCATGGCTTTTGTCAGGCAGACCCTCTCATCCATGGTCATATCCTGAAAGAAAACTGCCATGGCAAAGGCTGAGATTTGCCCTTCACTCACAGTTCCATCCGTGATGCCCCGAACAAAAAACTCGATTTCCTCTCTGGAAAGCGTCTCGCCGTCCCGTTTCTTTCGGATAATTTCTTGCGGAAAAAATTCAGCTGTCATGGCTTCCTATTCTCCGTAGGGGATCCAGATGTTTTTGATCTGTGTCGCATGATGCAAAAACTCCGTGCCTTCCGCCTGCTCGTCCTTAAACCAGTCCCGTCTCTTGCCGTGACTCGTCCAGGTACGCTTCATATTGCCAGTGGATGCTTTCTCAACAAGAGTACAATCCTCATGACTGCCAACACACCAGACTGACTTGACGTCATCATGAGATGCCAGAGGTTTAACCAGATCCGATCGACGACCCGTTACAATATTGAAGACACCCCCCGGCAGGTCGGAGGTTTCCAGAACCTGATAGAAGTCCGTTGCGATCACCGGGGCTGTTTCAGAAGGAAGCAGGACAATTCGATTGCCCATTGCAATCGCCGGTGCAGCAAGGGAGATCATGGAAAGAAGTGGATTTTCGTCTGGGCAGATAACGCCGATTGTCCCAATCGCTTCCTTCATGGCAAGCGTCACACCGCGCATGGGTGGATTATGGACCCGGCTTTCAAATTTGTCGGCCCAGGCTGCATAAGTGAAAAGCCGGTCTATGGAAGTAATTACTTCCTCTTCTGCTTTTTTTGTAGTCGCACCTGTCAGCAAGGCAAGGCGTTTTGCAAATTCGCTTCGGCGAATGTCCAGATTCTCGCCAAGATAATAAAGGACCTGCGCCCGGTTGTGAGATGTCGTATTGGTCCAGCCGGTTGCCTTTCTGGCGGCTTCTACCGCATTGCGAATATCTTTGCGATTTCCTTCTCCGACTTCTGCAATAAAATCTCCCTTGGCAGAGAAAACAGGCAAACTATAACCGCTGTCGGGGCGTGCCTGTTTACCGCCGATATACAGCTTTGGTGTGCGATCAATGGCATGCACCGGGGAGAGGAGAGTGTTTCCGGTTTCCTTGACGTCTTTGGCTGCAGCATAGTTGGGCAGTGTTTTGGTGAATTTCGGTTGCAGAACTTCCAGCATGCCCTCAATACCACCTTCGCGGCCGTAACCGGATTCCCGATTGCCACCAAAGCCACATGCCGCATCAAACTGATTTGTGGAATTGATCCAGACAACACCACAATCCAGCTTGGGTGCTATATCCAGAGCGAGATTGATGTTTTCACTCCAGACAGAGGCCGCGAGGCCATATCGGGTATTATTAGCCAGTTTGACCGCTTCTTCCGGAGTTCGGAAAGTCATGGAAACCACGACCGGGCCGAATATCTCTTCCTGTGCGATGGTCGTTGCAGGCGCCACATTGGTGAACAGGGTTGGCGGGTAGAAGCATCCTTCTTTAGGGGCTGACCAGCTGGGCTGCCACATTTCAGCGCCTTCCTCGCATCCCTTTTTGACGAGCTCTTCTATGGATTGCAACTGAACAGGGGCAACAATCGCTCCCATATCAATACATTTATCCAGAGGATTGCCGAGCCGAAGTTTTTCCATACGCGTGCGCAGCTTGGAAATCATTTTCTCCGCAACGCCTTCCTGAACCAGGAGGCGTGAGCCCGCGCAACATACCTGGCCCTGATTAAACCAGATTGCATCAACAACACCTTCCACAGCGCTATCAATGTCGGCATCCTCAAAAACAATAAAAGGAGATTTCCCGCCGAGTTCCAGCGTAAGATGTTTGTCAGATCCAGCTGTTGCTTCCCTTATTTTCCGGCCAACTTCGGTGGAACCGGTAAATGCGACTTTGTTGATATCCGGGTGACGAACAAGATGATCACCGGTGCTACCATCTCCTGTAATGATATTGACAACGCCTTCAGGAAGTCCGGCCTGTTTACAGAGTTCAGCAAAACAAAGGGCTGTTAGGGATGTAAATTCAGCGGGTTTCAGAACGACAGTATTGCCGGCAGCAATCGCCGGTGCAATTTTCCAGGCGAGCATCAGCAATGGAAAATTCCAGGGGATCACCTGTCCGATGACACCCATCGGGGCATATTCTGCAAATTCTTTATCCTGTAGCTGTGCCCAGCCTGCATGATGATAAAAATGTCTCGCAACCAGAGGAATATCAATATCCCGCGTTTCGCGGACAGGCTTTCCATTGTCCAGGCTTTCAAGCACAGCCAGCAACCGGGAGTTTCTCTGCAAAGTTCTAGCCAACGCATAAAGATGTCTTGCCCGACCTGGCCCTCCCAGTTTTTCCCATTTTTGCTGAGCCTTGCGAGCCGCTTTCACTGCGGCTTCCACATCCTCTTCACTGGCAAGCGAGATTTGTGCAAGTGTTTCACCATTTGCCGGATTGATAGAGGGGAAACTTTTGTCCGTGCTTCCTTTTTTCCAGGCCCCATTGATAAAAAGATCAAAGCGGCTTTGATGATGATCCAGCCATTTACGGGCATTTCCATCACTTTCCGGTGCCAGTCCGTAATCCATGCTGTCAAAAATTTCTGCTATGCTCATCAACTTATCCTCAGGCCATCGGATGGCGGAAATCGGCGGAATAGCGACCGGTTACAAAATGCTCGAGCTGACGTTCAATATCACCTAGCAAACTTGACGCACCAATTCGGAAAAGATCCGGTTGCAGCCAGTCATGGCCAAGCTCTTCTTTCATCATAATCTGGTATCCCAGAATATCTTTGGCCGTGCTAATGCCCCCTGCTGGCTTGTAGCCGATTTTATAGCCAGTCATTTCACCATAAGCCCTGAGAGCACGGATCATCACAAGACTTACTGGCAGGGTTGCATTGACACCTTCTTTACCGGTTGAGGTTTTGATGAAGTCTGCGCCCGCCATCATGGCAATCATACTGGCCTTTGCCACATTGCGAAGGGTGACAAGCTCGCCGGTGCCCAGGATCGCCTTCAGATGCGCTTTGCCGCAAGCTTCGCGAAAAGCACTTACTTCATCATAGAGGGCCTTCCAGTTTCCGGTAAGAACATGACCGCGTGTAATGACAATATCGATTTCCGCGGCACCAGCAGCAACCGAGGCTTCAATTTCCTTGATCCTGAGATCCAGAGGACTGAGACCCGCAGGAAATCCTGTTGAAACTGCGGCAACCGGAATATGGCTTCCTTCCAGAGCTTTTACCGCTGTTTCCACCATTGTGTGGTAGACGCAGACGGCACCT
>JAKSCD010000196.1 GCA_022360775.1 Sneathiellales bacterium
ATTCCAGAGTCTTGAGTAAACTGGGGAGCCGAGCGCCCTGCATCATCATATGATCACGCATTAAAGTGTTTGCAGTTGTCCCATCCTTGCCAAAGATAGCGCACGCGATTTCCTCATGCTCTTTGACGGATTTTGCCAATCGCCCGACAATTTCATACGGCAAGAGCCGATAGACATTTATACGAGCTTGAATTTGCTCTAGTTGCGCTATCAGCCATTCATTTCCTGCGGCCTGATGGATAGCTGCATGAAAAACAAGATTTGCCGACGCGTAGGCAGTCGTATCTTCTTTCGCGGCGGCATCTTTGCATTGTCGCAAACCAGCCTGGATCATTTTCTTGTGAGAAAGGGTAAGAGCTTCGCTGGCTAGGCGAGCGGCCATTCCTTCCAATTCTGCCGCGACTTCAAACAAGTCGTTGAGTTCTTTTACCGACAATACACGCACCATTGCGCCTTTTCGAGGCCGTGTTTCAAGTAACCCACTGTCCACTAAAGATCTAATCGCTTCGCGTATTGGCGTCCGACTGACACCAAACCTTTTGGAAAGCTCTGCTTCTTCTAACTGATCACCAGGCTTCAGTAACCCGCTGAAAACTTCTTGTTTTATCTGTTCAATGAGCATGTCTGAGGCACGTGGCATAGCGGCTCCTTCCTAGCGATTTAATACAACGCGCTGTTCTACATTGCCATAAAAAAAATCTTATAAAAATATTTTAAGTTGCCATATGTATACTTATAAGCCATATAATAATCCACAAGGAGGAATCACAATGAAAAATTTTATAAGATCAACAATACTTGCCCTGACGCTTTCAGCCAGCGGTGCCCATGCAGAAGAGCTGCGCCTCTCTCATCAATGGTCGACTGCAGATGTCAGGCATAAGGTTGCACAAATTGTCGCAGAGGAAGTGGCTGCTGCAAACGTGGACCTTCAGATCAAGATCTTTCCATCCAAGTCGCTCTTCAAGCCTCGTGAACAATATCGCCCCTTGTCACGCGGTCAGCTTGACATGACAATTTTCCCTTTATCTTATGCGGGCGGCCAACGGCCTTCATTTAACCTCACTCTAATGCCGGGCCTTGTGAAAAATCACGATCATGCGGCACGTTTAAGCCAGTCTCCTTTTATGGAGGCATTAGAGAAGAAAATGGCTGACGATGATGTTATGGTTCTCGTACATGGTTATTTGGCAGGCGGCTTTGTCGGTAAGGACAAATGCATTACAAAACCGTCTGACGTCAAAGGGTTGCAAACTCGTGCAGCAGGAAAATCTTTTGAGCAGATGCTAGTCGGCGCTGGTGCTTCGATTACCTCGATGGCGTCATCAGAAATTTACTCGGCAATGCAAACGGGCGTTCTGGACGCAGCAAATACGTCCTCCTCCTCTTTTATGTCTTACAGGATTTTCGAGCAGGTTACCTGTTACACTCCAGCGTCCAATATCGCGCTTTGGTTTCTATATCAACCGCTTCTGATGAACAAATCCACTTTTGAGAACCTGTCAGACAAACAACAGATCGTGCTCCTCGCAGCCGCTAAGAAAGCAGAGGCTTTCTATCTGCGACAAGCCAAACTTCAAGATGCAAAATCAATAGATGTCTTTAAGGAAGCAGGCGTCAAAATTGCGGCGATGACTGCAGAGGATTTTAATGCCTGGCGAGCCCTTGCGCAAAAGACCTCTTATGCCGCTTTCGTTGCTGAGGTTCCTGGGGGGCAGGATCTTTTGGATCTTGCTCTTGCAGTAGATTAATCCATGCGCTCGAGGCGGCTCTACGCTTCGAGCACCGTTTCTATAACTCAAAGGAAATACTCAATGGATCGACAAGCCTCAAAAGCCATTGTTCGCACGAAAAACGGAAACATGCTCGTCCGAGTAATTCAGGCAATTTCCATGGTTGCCGGCTGGTGCTCTGCAGCAATGATCCTTTCAGCTGTCGCCTTGACCTGCCAAATGATCTTTGTGCGATTTGCGTTGAACGGTTCTACTGTATGGCAAACGGAAATCGTGGTCTATCTCATTATTGCAGCAACATTGCTCGGACTGTCTTTTGTTCAGCATCAAAGGGGGCATGTCAACGTCGATCTGATCCCACTGGCAGTGCGCGGGCGCACCCGATTTATGCTTGCGTTTTTCACACTTTCTCTTTCCATCACGATCACAGCCGTCATGTTATTTTACGGCCATGAATACTGGTATTTTGCCTATATCCGAGGCTGGACATCCGACACTGTTTCTGCCGTGCCTCTTTGGATCCCGTATCTATCTCTACCCTTAGGTTTTGGCTTGCTGCTTTTGCAGCTCATCGCCGATCTTATCGCCCTGCTTACAAATGCTGAAACACCATTTGGACTGGAGGCGCAATAATGGACCCACTCGTTCTTGGCGCTCTCGTTGGAGTCTGCACAATCCTTGTTCTCTTCTCCGGCGTCTCTGTCGCTATCGGTTTAATAATCGTTTCAGCGGCTTTTCTATTGTTCTTTGACGGCATGCGATCATTAGAACTTATGCCGGAGATATTCTTTGGAAAGCTGGATAGTTTTGCACTTCTGTCAATCCCGATGTTCATCATCATGGGAGCGTCGATCGCTTCGACAAGAGCAGGAATTGATCTTTATGAAGCCCTTGAGAGATGGCTTACACGTATCCCTGGCGGACTTGTGATTTCCAATCTCGGAGCTTGTGCACTCTTCGCAGCCATGTCAGGTTCAAGTCCGGCGACTTGCGCTGCCATTGGCAAAATGGGTATCCCGGAGATGCGAAAAAGAGGGTACCCGGAGGAGATAGCGACGGGGTCGATCGCCGCGGGGGGTACTTTAGGTATCTTGATCCCTCCATCTGTAACTATGATTGTCTATGGGATCGCCACAGAGACCTCCATTGGCCGCCTCTTTTTGGCTGGCGTCTTACCGGGTTTGCTGTTGGTCGGGCTCTTTATGAGCTGGTCAATTTACTCGACCTGGCGGTCAGGCAATACTTCTCTCTTGGTCTCCCGCAGCTATTCCTGGAGCCAGAAATTTGAAGTAATGCCCCGTGTCCTCCCTTTCATCGTGATTATTATCGGTGTCCTCTACACCATGTATGGGGGGGTTGCCACACCTTCTGAAACAGCTGCAGTTGGCGCAATCCTGTGCCTCTTCGTTGCCATCATCATTTACCGGCTGTGGAACTTTCGGAAAATCTGGACAATCTTACAGGAAAGCACCAAGGAAAGCGTGATGATCCTGTTTATCATCGCAGCGGCAGGTGTATTCTCTTACATGTTGTCGAGCCTTTTCATCACTCAAAGCATTGCAATATGGATCGGAACTTTGGATGTAAATCCATGGATCTTGATGATCGCGGTCAATATCTTCCTGATCGTTGCTGGCTTCTTTCTGCCTCCTGTCGCTGTGATCCTAATGGCTGCGCCAATTCTATTACCCATTGTTACGACTGCAGGCTTTGATCCGATCTGGTTCGCTGTAATCCTTACGATCAACATGGAAATCGGACTGATCTCTCCCCCTGTTGGCCTTAATCTCTACGTCATCAATGGTATCGCACCCGATATTTCATTGCGCACCATTCTCATCGGCTCACTCCCTTTCGTGGCCTGCATGCTAGCAGCCATTATTTTGCTTTGCCTCTTTCCTGGCATCGCAACCTGGTTGCCTAACACGGTCATGGGCCCTGCACTCTAACCTATTCCCTGAAAGGAAAGACCATGTCTTTTGCTAAAAACTATCGTCGCGTTGGTTTGATTGTTCCCAGTTCCAATATAACAATGGAAACCGAAATTCCGGCGCTTCTAAAAGCTCGGGAAGCTATTCTTCCTGATCGCTTCACGTTCCACTCTTCCCGTATGCGAATGAAAAGTGTTGTCAAGGAAGAGCTTGAAGCAATGGATGCCGACAGTTTGCGCTGTGCAATCGAGCTATCAGACGCCGCGGTCGAAGTTCAGGCGTACGCCTGCCTTGTTGCAATTATGTCCATGGGGTTTGGATACCATCACAAATCAAGCACAAAGCTCTCCCAAGCAACCGTCGCCAACGGGCAGCCTGCAACGGTTCTGAATTCTGCAGGCGCTCTCATTGATGGAATGAAGGATCTCGGCATCGGAAAAGTTTCGATCATTTGCCCCTATATGAAACCCCTCACAAAAATGGTTGTAGATTACATTGAAAATGAAGGGATTGAGGTGCAGGATTTCCTAGCCTTGGAAATACCAGATAATCTGGATGTCGCGTCTCAGGATCCGACTGCCCCGGCTGAACTATGGCGCAAGCTCGACACACGCGGCATCGACGGAATAGTTGCCTCTGCCTGTGTTCAGATGCCTTCTCTTGCATCCATCGAAATGATAGAACGTGCTTCCGGCATTCCGACACTCTCTGCCGCTGTCGCAACGACACGCCAGATCCTTAAAAGCCTGAACCTTACCGAAGTTGCTCCCGGTGGCGGTGCGCTTTTATCGAGCGGTGTGAGAGCATCCATACAAAATGTGGCCTGACTTCTTAATGTGTTGCCCTGTCACAGGGCAACCATTATTCTTCTTCAGGATCGCATTGATTCCCATAAAAAAATAGAATTCACAAATTTCCAAATCTCGTAAAACTTTAATTTTCCTCCAAGCAATAGCAGGAAATTTAAAATTCTCGCCTTTTCCATCAATTCGAATGAGATCTCGACATACAAATGTCGATGTGAATGGATTAACTGTGACCGGTTTTATTCAAAAAACTGAACACTGTCACCAAGCAAAAAACAAACGGAGTTTTAAAAGTGATGGTGCCGCCGCGGAGACTTGAACTCCGGACCTCTCCCTTACCAAGGGAGTGCTCTACCTCTGAGCTACGGCGGCAAATCGGTGTGGATGGCGCGGAATATAGAAGGTTTTAAAGCCTTGTCAAAGAGTTTATGAAAAAAGCTATTTCTGCCATTTTATTTGCGTCAGACACTGGTCCAGGATGCAGCTTATTGCATAAACCTGTTGCATACAAACAATAGCCGGAAAGCTTCTTCTCTCATATTTATGTGTTATAATGCAATTCATGTGCTGATTTGATTAAAGACAAAGAAATTTTTTATGGCATGAGACTTAGAGCAACCTATAGTGTCTACAAATGAGCAAAGCAATCAGGAAGGAGAAGCAGAAGATACTGCTGAAACCTATCGTGTGCTTTTGGGCTTTCACGAGGCACTGAGGAAAAGCCGCCGAGATTTTCCCGCCCTTAAAAACTACAATCAGTATCTGGTGGCCGGCGCCCTTTTATCTGCAGATTCAGTGAATTTGCCGATCGATATTTCAGCACTCGCCGCCTATACTAATATGCAAAGGTCCAGCCTGTACAAAACTCTCGCCAGAATGGAACAAGAAAAGTTAGTCGAGTTGTATACTCTCGATGGTGACAAAAAGCGAAAATACGTAAAATCCACAAAACTTCTTCTAGATCAATATACTGGCCTTCTGGATCACACTAAAATGTTGATAGAATTCACCACAACCAGACTGGGTTCCTCTTAACCAGATTCCACAAGTGGACAGTTTGTTTATTGATTTCATTTAAAATTATACTCAACCTCAGACTCGAGAATAGTGAACTTGCGAGAACAACTATATGTAAGTTCATTTGACGCGGAGAGGAAAAATGGCAAACCCAACCAGAGTTTCTACTCAACTGCCTGCCGGTGCGATCCATATTCTGGATCCGCAAGGTGATGCCCTGACGCGTTATGTTGAGCTTAAAAATTTCAAGCTGACCGCCGACGACCTGAACAAGTTGCAAACAGAAATCTGCCCGGACTGGCTGTTGCATATTGTGAATGTCGAGACGGAAAACCCGGAAGGCTTTTTCTTCGAACGATATGATCAGCGCTGCCTGTTTAACGGCGGGCGTGATTTGACAAACGAAACCATGTTCGCAGCCGGCGGCGATACAGGCTACCTGGCTGGCGTTCTGGATACTTACAATTCTGTACGCAGTCACAAAATCGAAAAACTGACCCGTGAGGTCGTATTATCCGAAACGCCGCGTGTCTTTCTGAGGCATACGATCCCGCTGATAAGCAAGGGAAACGTCAAGCAGATTCTTATCTGTTCCCGCTACGAGGATACGGTTTCCAACAGTGATATTCTGGTCAAAAAAGCGCTTGGAACACGTCAGAAAATAGAAGATATCATAACCGTCACTAAAAGTCAGATAGTCCCGTTTCTTGACATCCAGAGGCGTTTTACCCTCATTTACCAAGCCCGGAAGCGGCTTGATGATTTGTGGATGAACAGCCTCGAACCCATACACGCGGGTCGGGATGCCTTTATTGACAATCTCAGGGAACGCATTGGCCATGATCCAGTCGGCGCCCTCCTGCTGGGCGATCGCCTGGCCGTATATCGCTAGTCCCCAGGCCAGGCCCGCTTTCCGATGCTCAGGGAATACATACATACCACCGCGATAAAAAGCTGTACCGGCCATTTCCGGTTCACGCTTGAGAAAGTGACAATGCCCAAAGTCAGGCTTGTCGTACCAGATATGTCCGGATTTGACGAGGGAAGTGATATCCGGACCGTCAAATCTGCGCACAGCGACAAATGCGGCGGGTTCTCCCGAATGCGTTGTCGCGTAAATCCATCGAGATCGGCTCTGGTCAGAAACCGTCGGATCGAAGGTGGGGCCCATAAATACATGATCAGGAGTATTACTGCGCAATGCGGCAAATTCCTGGAGATCGTCTTTGACGTCGACATGATAACCGGATCGGTCAAAGCACGATTGTAGGTTTTCAAGAAATGTTCTCATAGTGGGAGAACATTAATATTAAGAGTTGCTAAATATTGCTTAAATTGTGGCGCAATTTTTAGCGTTTGTACCAAGTAGCAATTCTATCGTCTCGTTAGTTGTAAGAGGGAGTAAGGGTATGTCCAAAATAGCTAAGCGCGTTGGCGATCACGTTGGTGAACGCATTAGAACAAGAAGAACCCAGTTGGGTCTCACTCAGCTTCAACTTGCTGAAGCACTGGAAATTTCCTATCAGCAAGTCCAAAAATATGAAACAGGAGCCAATCGAATTTCTGCCGGCCGCCTGTTTGAATTGGCATTGAAGCTTCAGGTTGAAGTCTCGTATTTCTTTAATGACCTGAAATTTCCGGAAACTCCAACACCAATGGAGCATGGCGGAAAAGGACGGGCGACAATCGAACTCGTCCGGAATTATAACGAAATCTCAGATCCTTCTGTTCGGGCATCTGTCAATGGTCTTATACGGGCCCTGTCAGATCCTAAAGAAGCTTCTGAAGCAAAAAAAGCAGCTGTTTGATCCGCATATAACATGGATCAACGCAGCATCGGGCTTTTCTCGTCAAGTGTCTTTGTGCTAGTAGCAGATTAACCTATTCAGGAGTCTGCGAATGGCGGGAACCAAAGACACTAAAAGCAACAAAGAAAAGCTTCGCGAAGAGAAGGCCGATCGACTTGCAAGCGCTTTACGGGAAAATTTAAAAAAGCGCAAAGGTCTGCAACGGGGGCGAGGAGAACACGCCCCTGATGCAATAAAAAACAAAAATCGATTATCTGACTGACAGACATGGGACGGCCAAGCATCATTACGCTTGGCCCTCGCGCAAGAACTCTATAAGATAGCGCGAATTTTTATTTTCCGGGAAAGAGTTATTAATGTCCATCCTGTCTGATAAATGGATCCGGTCTGCCGCACAAAACCAGGGAATGATTGAACCCTTCGTTGAAAGTCAAAAACGCGAAGGCATGATTTCCTATGGTTTATCTTCTTACGGCTATGACGCACGGGTGTCGGACGAGTTCAAGATTTTTACAAATATCGACTCTGCGACTGTTGATCCGAAAGCCTTCTCTGATGATAGCTTCGTCGATCGCAAAACTGATGTTTGTGTCATCCCCCCCAATTCCTTTGTGCTGGCAAGAACTGTGGAATATTTCAGGATCCCGCGGGATGTTCTGGTGATCTGTCTTGGCAAATCCACCTACGCCCGTTGCGGCATTATTGTGAATGTAACCCCGCTTGAGCCGGAATGGGAAGGACATGTAACGCTGGAATTTTCCAATACGACGCCGTTACCTGCAAAGATTTACGCCAATGAAGGCGCGTGTCAGTTCCTCTTCCTGAAAGGCAATGAACCTTGCGAGGTTTCTTACAAAGACAGAGCCGGTAAATATATGGGACAGGAAGGCGTAACCCTTCCCAGACTTTAGCCCTAACTCGGCCATATTTTATCAGCATATGAGGTGAAGGAGCGTGGAGAACCAGGCTCCTTTTCCCGTTTAAACGAAAAAACATCGCCTCCTTGTGCGATAGGAAAGTGAATAGATGGACAGTATCCGGATCCGAGGCGGCAAACCGCTGAACGGCAAAATTGAAATCAGTGGCGCAAAGAACGCTGCCCTTCCATTGATGGTGGCGAGCCTACTCACCAAAGAGACTGTGACTCTCCGCAATTTGCCTCACGTTGCCGATATTTCAACCTTGATCAATCTTCTTTGTCAGCATGGAGCCCAGGCCCATCTTAATGGAGACTCAGGTGAGAACGGAAGCAGTCGAGGACGCGCCATTGCTCTTACCTGTCAAAAAATTACGTCCACCGAAGCCCCTTATGACATAGTTCGGAAAATGCGGGCAGGTGCACTGGTGCTCGGCCCTCTCCTGGCGCGCGTCGGCAAAGCCAAGGTTTCTCTTCCTGGCGGCTGCGCCATCGGGACACGCCCCATGAACCTGCACGTTGATGGTCTGGAAGCGATGGGCGCCAAAATCTCGATTGAAGGCGGTTACATGGTTGCTGAGGCACCTGACGGCCTGAAGGGTGCGGAAATCCGTTTTGAAACTGTCTCGGTAGGGGCTACCGAAGATCTACTGATGGCCGCTTGTCTGGCGCATGGTACAACTGAACTGATCAACTGCGCAAAAGAGCCC
>JAKSCD010000195.1 GCA_022360775.1 Sneathiellales bacterium
GCGTGGAGGACCCGGATATATCAAGCAGGCAAAAACTGGAACTGGGTTCCCAGATACTGGAAGCAACCGCTGCAGTTGCCGGGCAAGGCGTAGGGATCCTGACCCCTGCTCTTTACCGGGAGGAACTGGCCCGTGGACAGCGTTATCAGCCTTTTGATCTTGTTTGCGATGATGGCACCGGCTACTGGCTTGTTTATCCCGAAAACAGAAAAAACCTGCCCAAAATCAAGGCGTTCGAAAAATGGCTAAAAGCTGAAATCGCGGATTTCCAGAAAAGCGCAAATGAGTGACGATCGTCAGGAAGGAATATCGCGAAGAGTTCATTCGGTCAGGGCACGAATATTAAAGTGACCCCTCTTCCTTTATTAGGGCGTAGGGCGGAAGAGAGGTCACGGTAAAGGAAACCGGGACCGATACCCGGCTTCCCCATTCGCCTAGTTCATCTTGATAGACGCCCCTTGAGCGTTCGGACTTCCCTTGACGACATATTTTCTTTGCGCCTTGCTTTTACTCGGCAGGCCTGTTTTGCCTTTCACTCTCAAGACACATTTCACGACTTCCGTTTTCTTTACCGGGAAGGTGTGGGACTTGGCAGCAGCATACTGTCCAACGGCCTTCTTCTTCGGCACCATTTTGCCGGACCATTGACGGCCAGGACCGCATTTAAGCTTGTAAGTCATATCATCTGCCTTGTTCGATGTTGCCGCAATTGCCACAAGTCCATAGCGGGCCAGTTTTTTGGGTGCATTCGCCGTATTATCTTTAAGGCTGACGGTGCTTTTCAATTTTAAAGGGAGCTTGGCAGGCTGATCCCCGACATTGGGTCCTGCCGGGCTGGTCACTGCGCTCGCCCCTGCGCTTGAACCTTTGGACTTTTTCACAACAGTATAAAGACGTTCAGCTGTATCCAGGACAGAAGAACCATTACCGGCAGTCCGCCGCAGGACGCATTTGATTTTCTCGGTTTTATCAATCTTGAAATTATGAGTTCGCGAATAACCGTAAAGCCCTGTTTCAAGTTTTTTTGGCTTGATTGTGCCATACCATTTCCGTTTCCCACTACATTTCAGGCTATATTTCAGGGAAGTCGGCTTACCATAGGTCATCATAATGAACGCTGTGCCGTTACGGGCTGGTCCCTTTCCATTATTTGATCCGACATCCATCAGGGAAAGATCCCCGGTTACCGGTTTGGAAGTGGGCGTGGCGGCCCCCTCCAGGCCGGTTGTATTGGCAACCGGGGTAGACGGGTCATCATCGCCTGGCTGCGCCCAGCCACCCCCGCCAGAGGAGGAGCAATTCAAGGGAAGCTCTTCCCATTTTGTTGATGTTCCCGATGGCTCAACCGTTGACAGCATGGCTTTAAGAACCGTGGTTTCAGTGGTTGAAAACCATTTCTCAACTTCTGCTTCGGGAACGCCGTTCTGGTTCAGCTTTGCATTCACATCGAAAAAATCCTTCCTGAGAGGATTATTGCCAAGCCGGGTTGTCAGCTTCAACTTCACTGGCCCGATCCGGTTTGTTTTAATCCGCATCAATGCCCGGCCTTTCTTGCATTGTACTCCGGCTTTAGGTTGGCTGAACGTGTGGGAAAAGGTAGACAGGAATACTTTCAGGTAATCAACCTGCATGGGCGGAAGAACAACTGATGCAGTCTTTGGCTTTAATGCTTCGACCGGCTCACATTCGACTTTCAGCCAGAAGGAACTGGTTTTACTTTTGGTTGCTTTATCAAGGGTGATCACATCTCCCTGAAAAAGCTCATGCATGGGAACAAACGCCTTGCCGGTTGCCGCCACAAATGTCGTTGCAATTTCCTGCATGAAACTCACCTTTTCAGATGGTCCATACGCTGTGAGACCTTCATTACAGCGCTCCAGAATGTGATCTTTATAGCTTTTACCAACCCCATTTGTCATTTTGACATTACCGAGCTGTTTATAACCGAAAGAAATATTTTTTGAGGTGTTGTAATCCCGTGTCTTCAGCAGATCTTCCATATAGAGAAGTGCATTATCAGGGGATGGCATGATCGCAGCGCCGCCCGGGAAACTGGCTATGGCGCATCCTTTCAAATTACACTGCCCGAGGAAAACCCCGATCGCACTCACATAGGCAGGATATTTGACATCCGCCCTTAACTTGGCCCAGAACACACCTGAGTTGTTCTTTAATGTATCCCATTTCTTGTTATCACTTGATGTGACTTTCAGAACGGGGTTATTGGCTCCCTGCACGTCAAAGATAAATTTTTTATAGCTGGTACTCGTTGCTTCAGCGAGGGACAGGCTGCCGCCAAGACAAACACCTGCAGCCAGCGCAGCACCTGTTGTCCTAAGAAGCACCCTTCTCAATTTCTTCAGCGGTCTATAAACCATCCTACTTCTCCTTCTTTCAGATACCTGCCTCTTGCCGCAGGCATCCGGTGATAAAACCCCCTGACCGCAAACTCCTCTCCTCCCATAAACAAGAAGGTGATATTATTACTTTGACTAGTCAAGGTATAAATTTGTCGCAGGAAAAGAACGGATGGTTCAAAGAAGAGGCAAATCGCCCGGACAGGTTCAGTCGCTTGCTAATTTTCCCCGGCAATGCAATCCTTTCGATATTCCGGGGTTAAATGAAAAAGGGAGATAGGAATGCTGACAGGGCGATGCTATTGCGGGGCGCTGAAATATAGCGTGGGGGGAGATCCGATTATGAAAGGCAATTGCCACTGCCGGGAATGTCAGTATATCTCGGGCGGTCAGCCAAATTCTTATCTTGTGATGCCCGATAGTGATTTCAAATATATCTCGGGAACAACTGCAACTTTTACCCGAACGGACCTTGAAAAACCCCGCACGCGGGAATTCTGTTCAAATTGCGGAACGCATATTCTCACCCGGTCCGAATTTCGTCCGGGCGCCATTGTTCTGAAAGTCGGTACTCTGGACGATATGAGTGTCTTTGATAAACCCGATATCGCCATCTTCTTAAAAGACAGACAGCCTTTTCATCTATTGCATGACGGGGTGCCAACTCATGACGATTTCCCGATGCCAACCGATTAGCAACTATTTTCTTTCCGGATAATTGATCACCGTAAGCGCCACGGCATCCGCGCCAGAATGGTTTCTGTAACCATGCGGTCGATCCCCTTTAAAACGGATCGATTGCCCGGACTTCAAAGGATGCCACTCCTCGCCTGAAAGAATTTCCATGGATCCACTGATCACGGTGACAATTTCAATAACACCTCGTTTATGGGCCGCAGAAAGGCGCTCATACCCGGTCGGGAATGTCATTTCAAAATATTCAAAACTGACTTCAGGATCATAAGGGAAAAGCGGCGCCAGCAGCATTTCATCATCGGCGAATTGCTGACGAATTTCCTCAGCATCGCGAATGATTGTCACGGCTTCAATCCCTTTTCCCGCAGGCTCTTCAATCAGAGAAGAAAGCGAGATATTAAATCCCTTCACAATTTTCCATAAAGTCGAGATGGTCGGACTGGATTCCCCTCTTTCGATTTGACCCAGCATCGCTTTACTTACCCCGGTTTCCAGCGCTGCCCGGTCCAGGCTCCAGCCTTTTTCACTCCTGAACCATTTTACATTTTTAGCGATCTGTTCGGTCGGGTTATCCACGGCATCCTCAAAAAAAGACTTGTGCGTTTTAACGCACATCTGCTATTTCTGTCGGACGTTATAACGCACACAGCTTTTTTTGTCCAATGCGGACGTTATAGCGCACGATAAAAGGAACAGGCCCATGAAACTCTTTTCTCCTTCCTATTTCTCTGCGGGATTTGTCTCTATTCTTGTGGGTTACACCAGCGCAGCAGCACTTGTTTTCCAGGCTGCCGAAGCGGCGGGTGGCAGCCCTGCCGAGATTGCTTCATGGATGTGGGCACTGGGGATAGGTCTGGGTCTCAATTGCATTCTTTTATCCCTCAAGTATAAAACCCCGATCGTGCTGGCCTGGTCAACACCGGGCGCGGCTCTTCTGATTACCAGCCTTCCGGGTATTCCCATGTCAGAAGCGATCGGGGCTTTCCTTTTCTGCTCCCTCCTCATCACAATCTGCGGAATTACCGGATGGATTGATAAGGTCATGCAACTGGTTCCGGCATCGCTTGCTGCGGCACTTATGGCCGGTATTCTTTTGCAATTCGGCCTAAACGCCTTTGCTGCAATGGAAAAAGAACTCCTGATGGTCGGTTTGATGCTGGCAGTTTATGTTACAGGAAAACTCTATTTTTCCCGCTATGCCATACCGCTCACTTTCCTGACCGGGATTGCTGTTGCTGCCTTTACCGGGAAAATGAACCCTGAAGGGATCGATATGACCTTCACTCGCCCGATTTTTACACTGCCAGATTTCTCCCTGCCTGTTGTTATCGGGATTGGAATTCCGCTTTTTATGGTCACCATGGCCTCGCAAAATGTACCCGGGATTGCTGTTTTGCGGTCCCACGGATATAAAGTTCCGGCCTCCCCTCTGATGACCTGGTCCGGTATAACGGGCCTTATCCTTTCCCCGTTTGGTGGCTATAC
>JAKSCD010000190.1 GCA_022360775.1 Sneathiellales bacterium
CAGGACAGTTTTAGGAGAGCGAGATGGGATTGCTACAGGACGGAAAATGGGTGGATCAGTGGTATGACACCAAAAAAAGCAAAGGGCGGTTTGAACGCAAGGCATCACAGTTCAGAAACTGGCTGACAAAAGACGGATCGGCAGGTCCTTCCGGCGAAGGAGGCTTTAAAGCGGAAGCGGGCCGCTATCACCTTTATGTTTCCCAGGCCTGCCCCTGGGCCCACCGGACCATGATCTTCAGGAAGCTGAAGGGACTGGAACAGATGATCGATGTTTCGGTGGTACACTGGTATATGGCCGAACATGGATGGACATTTGAAGAGGGGCCCGGTGTGGTTCCTGATCCGGTTAACGGCGCAGAATTCATGCATCAGATTTATACCTCCGCTGATCCGCTGTATAGTGGCCGGGTGACCGTGCCAGTTCTCTGGGATAAGGAGCAAAAGACGATTGTCTCTAACGAGTCCTCGGAAATTATCAGAATGTTCAATTCAGCTTTTGATGACATCGGTGCGCTTGACGGGGATTATTATCCGGAAAATCTTCGTGGTGAAATCGATGAAGTTAATGCGCGGATTTATGAAATGGTCAATAACGGGGTCTATCGTTCCGGATTTGCAACGACCCCGGAAGCTTATGAAGAGGCGGTTATCCCGCTTTTTGAAACCCTGGACTGGCTGGAAGAAAAGCTCTCTTCGGCCCGCTATCTTGTTGGCAATCGCCTAACCGAGGCGGATTGGAGACTTTTCACCACCTTGATCCGTTTTGACCCAGTTTATGTGGGGCATTTCAAATGTAACCTGAAGCGGATCGCTGATTACCCCAACCTTTCTGGCTATGTTCGCGATCTGTATCAAATGCCGGGAGTTGCCGAGACGGTACATATGGATCATATCAAAAGGCATTACTATGAGAGTCATGATACAATCAATCCGACAAGAATAGTTCCCAAAGGGCCTGAACTTGACTTTCTGAGCCCACATAACAGGGAGCATTTGAGCTAGAAAAGAGGGACGAAATGAGCGAAGCAGAGATTGCAGGGACTGCACCAGCGGTTATCGATGTGAAAGCCGGAAAGGCCTATTTCTGGTGCGCCTGCGGAAAATCCAAAAAGCAGCCATTTTGCGACGGCTCCCATGCCGGAACGGATTTTACGCCTGTGCAGTATATTCCTGAAAAAGACGGCTATGCTTATTTCTGTACATGCAAGCAATCTGCGAAAAAGCCCTTGTGCGATGGGGCGCACAAGGAGCTTCGAAATAAAAGCTGAAGATTTAAGCGCTGAGTGCGGTTGTAATATCCACTTCCGAATGAAGGGTTCGGTGAACCGGACATTTATCGGCGATCTCGAGCAGTTTTTGCCTTTCTTCCTCTGTGAGATCCCCCTTTAAGGTCACAACCCGCTCAATCCTGTCGATTTTGCCACTTGCCGTTTCGCAAGCCTCGCAGTCATGTGCGTGGATTTTGGCATGGTTGAGCTTGACACTGACATGCTGAAGCGGGATTTTTTTCCGATCAGCATACATGCGAATGGTCATGGTTGTGCAGGCCCCAAGACCGGAGAGAAGAAAGCCGTAAGGCGTGGGACCGCTGTCATCGCCTCCAATGGATTTCGGCTCATCCGCCAGCAGGGTATGTGTATCACTGACAGAAATGATCTGAGCAAACTTGCCAAGTTCATTTTCATTGACCAGGACTTCCCCTTCAGCCAGCTGATGCTTTTCATCGAGGGAAGGAAGATACCTGTTCACCCAGGCCGTGAGGGTGTCAGCAACGAAAATAGCGTCCTGTCGCCGGCTCAGCAGATGGTCTGCCTCATCCAGGGTAATAAAGCTTTTGGGATGTTTGGCCGCTGTAAAGAGAGTTGCCGCATTCTCGATACCAACGGTCTGGTCGAGTGGGCTGTGAAAAACCAGAAGTGCCTTGGAAAGAGCGGTAACGTCTTTTTCAAGATTCTGGGAGGCAATGTCTTCCAAAAACTGTTTCTTAATGGTGAAAGGCCGGCCGGCGAGACAAACGCTCGCAATCCCTTCTTCCTTGATCGTATCGAGTGAAAGGGAGAAATTCTCCTTCACATGATCAGGGTCGGCAGGTGCACCGATTGTCGCAACGGCCTTTGCAGAGGGAATATGTTTTGCCGCGACCAGGACAGCCGCACCGCCAAGACTATGGCCGATCAACAGATCAGGCGCGGCGTAATTTTCTTGCAGAAATTCTGCTGCGGCAACCAGGTCATCGACATTGGAACTGAAATTGGTGTTTTCAAATTCTCCTTCGCTGCTGCCAAGACCTGTAAAATCAAAGCGAAGAACGGCAATACCATTTTGCACCAGCCCTTGCGCAACGCGAGCCGCAGCGAAAATATCCTTTGAGCATGTAAAACAATGCGCGAAGAGTGCATAGGCCCGGGGGCGAGAGAGGGGGCGGTCAAGCCTTGCAGCAAGAACATCCCCCCTTAAATTTGTGAAGCTGACTTTTTCGCTTTTTCCAATTGCCACAACGGCTCTCCTGAATGATGTCTTTTTCAAAACATAGGTATTTGAGTTTCCTTTTTCTCCTGTGAAGATTAATCACATCTTCTTGATCAGGCCGGGGAAGGCTTGGCGGTGCCGTCCGGATTTTCAGCATCGTCCGCAGCTTCCGAGGCTGCTGCGGCAACTTGCTGCTTGTCTTCCTCCGTCAGACTGTCTGGATCACCATCGATTTTGACACGGACTTCTTTTCGGGCAAATTGCAGGCCATTTTCTTCGAAGGCTTTTTGCACACGGGCATAAACTTCCTTTCGAAGGACAAACTGTGTGCCAGGTTTTGCCATGAATTTGCCGCGCACTACAATACCGACATCATTCACTTCCAGAACCCCCTGCGACTTGAAAGGCTGCAGGAAATCTTCTGCAAATTCCGGCACCTCCATCATCTCTGCACCGATCTTCTTGAAGAGCTTCTTCACCTTGTTAAGATCTGTATCAAAAGGCACTGTAAAGCGTAGCTTCACAATCACCCAGTCGCGGGAGAAATTGGTGATCTTGGGAATTTCGCCATAGGGAATAGTGTGAACCGGGCCCTTGTGATGACGAAGCTGCAGGGATCTTAAAGAGATCTTCTCGACGGTTCCGAAAGTACCATCAATTTCCAGATATTCACCTGCCCGAAAGGCATCATCCACAAGGAAGAAAATTCCCGAAACCACATCTGCTACTAGCTTCTGGGCACCAAAACCAACGGCCAGTCCGATAATACCGGCGCCGGCAAGGAGCGGTGTGATTTCGATACCGACTTCCCCGAGAGCAATCAGCAGCGTAATAACGATGATGGCGGATTGCAGACACAGCCGGATCAAGGGAAGCACTGTTGAGAGACGGGAGGCACCTGCACCGCCGCCTTCACCGCCGCCAGGTTCCTCGTTATTCTGCTCAACACCTGCTGCGGTGAGCTCTTCCGCCAATTTCCGATTAATCCACAGGGTGACGATTTCCCAGACAAGATAGCCAAACGCTGCGACCAGCAGGAACTGGAAGAGGGCGGCAGCAGCCCGTGCACCAACCCCGGCTGCGGCGAGCTGTGAAAAATCGATATGCCAAATACGGGCAATCAAAAGAACGGCAAGGCCAAAGACAATTACGCGACCAATTCGGAAATAGCAGTTTTTTGCAGACTGAAACGCCTGTTCGGCAATCTCTCCTTGTCCTGTTTTGGGCTTTACCAGGTGTTTGACAAGGCCCCGGATCCCTGTATCAAATGCAGGGGCAAGGGCCATGATAATCAAGGTAGCCTCGACCTGACCGGCGAGCAAATCCCATGCCTGATGGTAGACGAGCGCTTCTACCAGCAACCAGGCAAGCACAACAATGACAATCAGGAAACCGGGATAGGCTCTCGCAATGAGGCCTATTTTTTGAGGGGGAGTTCCTTCCGGCTTTCCAGCCATCATCAGGGTAAGACCCTGCCTTGCTTTATAGGTGATGTAAATCAAGCCGATATAGAAGGCGAGAACCGGCCAGAAAATCAGGCGAAGTTCCAGAACCTCTACATTATTTTCCAGAAGGAAATGCGCGAGCCAATAGGTTGCGCCCAATAACAAGGTTAAGCGGATCTGGCTTTTCTGCATAAATCTTGCGGTTGTATCATCCGTATGAACAATCCGCAGATCCGGTCGCTTCGGGGACATGAGAAAGCGCCCAAGAGCTGCAACAAGCCTTGGGAAAACGACAAAATTAGTGATGAGAAGCTCGGTCGCCGAAGTGAATTCATCGGGCATGAAAAGTTCAAGTATTGTGTCACAGACGAGGAAGAAGACGAACAGGCCTAAAAGTTCAAGAAAAAGCCGGAGACCGAGAAGTTTGCCGACTTCTTTAAGACTGGCTTCAGCCTGAACAACACTGATCTTGTTGTGCCATTTGATCGTGATCTTATTGACCAGGAATTCAGCGATCAGGCCTGCACCAAGGGCGACTACAATCAGACCGGCAAACCAGAGAAGTCCTTCAGTCGTATGTTTGGCAAAAAAGTTTGAAAACCCCTGATACAGAACCGAAGCAGATAAAGGAATATTCCTGATCGCAATATGGATATTGCTTGCGATGCCCATGACCGTTTCGCGCCAGAATTCGAAAGAAGCGGCTTTGCCCGCGGTATCTGATTGTGATCTGCCTGCCGCTGTTTCCAGTTGCTTGATCAGGATCGCGCGGACTTCATTGTCTGAAAGACGGGACATAAGATCCCTGATTTCGTTTTCAGAAAGGTTGCCAATATCTTCAACGACAGATTTATCCGAAGTATTTCCCCCCGTGACCGCGGCCAGTTGCGCAGAAGCAGAGCCTTGAACCACCAGGACCGCGACCAGGAACCATAACCCGGCTAAAACAGATTTGAACATTCTTTCCCCTCGGTTTTTTGTCATAGTGCAAGCTTTTGACGGAAAGTAAAGAAGAAGACACTATCCAGAGCCTTTCTTCACCCCGGATACTCTCTTCCCACTGAGTGCCGCATTGTTTATGTTTGATCCACAAAAAAAACAAAAGGACCGAATAACAGGATCGGTCCAAATCCAAAGGGCAATAATAATGAAAAGTTATCAGTTTGAAGACTATGGCGCTCCATTCATTGAAAATATAACACAGGAACCGTCCGTTAGCGGCAATCAGGTATTGCTTGAAATCTCGGCCTGCGGCGTCTGCCATAGTGATATCCATATCTGGGAGGGATATTTCGGCCTTGGCGGTGATAAAAAACTGGATGTTACAGGAAACCGCAAACTTCCTTTCACACTTGGTCATGAAATTGTCGGTGAAGTCGTAGCCGTGGGATCTGATGTAAAGGGGGTTTCCATTGGCGACAAAAGGGTTGTCTATCCCTGGATTGGCTGTGATCAGTGCGGCACTTGCAATGACGGTGACGGGCATCTGTGTAATCGTCCGCAGGCTCTGGGCGTCGATGTGGACGGGGGCTATAGTGATCACCTTCTTGTGCCACATGCGAAATATCTGCTTGATTATGGAGATTTACCGAAAGAACTTGCCTGCACCTATACCTGTTCCGGCCTGACTGCCTATAGCGCAATCAAGAAAGTAAAACCGCTTACTGACAACGGGACACTGATGATTATCGGTTGCGGGGGCGTCGGGCTTGCAGGAATGGCCATTGTCAAATCAGTTACGAACGCGAAAATCTTTGTTGCAGATATCGATCCTGAAAAACGCCAGGCTGGTCTGGATGCTGGGGCGGATGCCGCTTTCGATCCGAATGATCGCGATCAGTTCAAGGAATTGATGCGCATGACAGGCGGAGGCGTGAATGCAGCGATAGATTTTGTTGGTGCGGACAGCAGCACGAAATATGGGGCAAGCATTCTTGCCAAAGCAGGAAAACTGGTCATTGTCGGTCTGTTTGGCGGTAATTTCTCCATGCCCATCCCGATGTTCCCGATTAAGGCGATCGGTATTGAGGGCTCCATGGTGGGGAGTCTTGAAGAAATGCATGAACTGCTGGATCTGGCAAAAGCCGGCAAGCTTAACCAGTTGCAGCTGGAAGAACGCCCGATGCAGGAAGCCTTTAATGCGCTAACTGATCTGCAAAAGGGCAATGTGGTCGGACGTGTGGTTCTGAAAAACTAGGTTTATATATCTGAAGGAGAGGGGGGTCCCCCTCTTCATTTTGTCTCAAATACATATCCGAACTGTTTGATTTCACGAGAGAAATCTTTTTCAATTATAGCTTTGGTCTTCTCAGAATAGAGAGTGGAATAATGATCACCGCCCTTGCGGAAACCTCCTTTTGCATGGGGGAGGTTAAGGGCCGGAAGTCCAATCTCACTTGCGAATTGGGTGATATCATCATTTAGGGTGCGATATTCGCATATGGTATCCATGTCGATGGTGCCGTTAATGCTGTAACGATCGAAATCGATTATCGTTTTATGCTTACCCTGATGAACGAAATCCTCAAAATCGAGGGTCTCGCCGAGGCGGTTTTGATAATGAAACAGTGAGACAACCTTATCCCAGGGGTTACGCTCAACCGTAAATTTCCGGTATGAATTCCATATCTCGTCACCAATTCTGCTTTTAACCAGACGAGCGTCTATATGATTGAAATACCGGTGTTTTAACTTGCCTCTACGAAATCGCCGGAGCCAATCTCGCGGAGTGTGTTTCCAAAAGGATGTTTCAAGATAATGCTGGGGACCCAGGCCGTTTTTCTGTTGTCTTATTTTTTCATCTGCAGGGGTAATCGGGGTGATGATATCGTCGTCCCCCAGATGCTCTGAAAGGGCAATTTCAATACTTGTTCCAGCAGTTTTTTTTGTTTTTATAAAGATGAATTTGTATTTGTGAGAGATTATCATTGCCGGTTTCCAAAGTAGAATATATCTGAGATATCCTACCTTAAATTAAGAAGCAACGATCTTTACCAAAACGCTCTCAATGGATAAAAGTGAGCCGGTTTGAACCGAATTAATGAATGGGGCCTTTAAACTCCATATCGATCAGTTCCTTGACGACACGCAATAAATGAAGGCAGGCATTCAGCTCTTCGGTCGCGCCCTGTTTGCGCAGGCTTCGGGCTTCATCATCCAGAAGATTGATCGCGTTTTCACCCTGATGCATGATCATATAGTGGGCTGTGCTGTATAAATCGATCGCAGATTCCGGCTGGAATTCGATTACATTCATCATCTTACTCACCTCTTACGCATAAATATCAACTAAGACTAAAATACCTGTTAAATCTTAATAACTCGTAAGTAGGTATGGAGATGGTTAATAAAGTGTTACTAATAATTTTGTGAAGTAAAATTGAGCATATTAGGGAGATTTAGTGTCGCATGATTGCAACTAAAAAGGCAATTCTACCGCATTTGTCATAAACTGCATAAAAGGTGCGGCCTTTTCATATCCTTCAAGAACATCGTCAATTAATGCTCTGGAATGCATTCTGGATACCGGGATGGAATGCATCACAAAGAAAGATTTCTTCTTCAGATCCTCGATAAGCGGATGATCCGGTGAATAACCTTTCGGGGCTTTTTTAAGGACATGATCTGTATCGAGACCGCCGAAATAGTCGATAAAATCAGTATCTTGCGTAATAGAGAGCCAACGGTCCGGATTATCATCCATGGCTTGCCGGATCAGGGCGAGCTTAGGGGCAGGGGGCGTCCAGATACCGCCGCCAAAGCGGACACTGTCATCTGCCAGATGAAGATAGTAGCCCGGCGCATGGGCATCCCTTCCCGCCTGATGGCGAAACTGGCAGGCCGCATGGTCTTTATAGGGACGCTGATCACGGGAAAAACGGATATCCCTGTAGATGCGGAACATGGATCCGCGGTTGGGACGCGGATCAGCGACATAATAGGGGGCAATTTCCTCAAGGCCAGGGGCGAGATCAGCGATAAAGTCACTGATCGGAAACTGCACGACATCTTTGTAGCGCTGCTTGTTTTCAGCGAACCAGTCCCGGTTGTTATTTTCTTTAAGCTCCCTGAAAAAAGCAGGAAAGTCTTCGGAAAAACCGTTAAAGGACTGGCTCATACAGGTCTCAAATCTAGAGTTGACGGTGGTCGATGACCCGTTTGGCCTTGCCACCGGATCGTTCTATTTCACCAGGTTCGCAGATTTCAACCTTTGTTGAAACCCCGAGAACACCCTTAATGCGTTTTTGAAGATAACCGGCAACACTGTCATCACTTTTCGCATCAGGATCCCGCTCGACCCGAACGGTCAGCTCGTCCAGAATGCCTTCACGGCGCACTTCCAGCACATAATGAGCGGTCAGGCCTTCCGTGGCGACCACCAGGTCTTCCACATGGTTCGGGAACAGATTAACACCGCGAATAATCAG
>JAKSCD010000186.1 GCA_022360775.1 Sneathiellales bacterium
CTGAACCTGAGTAAAATCGGATATCTGCTTATCATTAATCTCCTGTTTCTCATTGCAGGAATGATTATGGACGTAAAGGCTGCTCTGGCTCTTATGGGACCATTGCTTATTCCACCGGCAATCGCGCTGGGTATCGATCCAACCCAGATGGGAATCATTATTGGATTTAATCTGACAATTGGGCTTCTAACGCCGCCTCTTGGCGGGGTTCTGCTGATTCTGTCCACTGTTGTTGATCTCAATTATTGGCGCCTTGTACGTGCTGTCATGCCGTTTCTTCTGGCAGAAGTCATTCTACTGGGAGCGTTAATTTTTATTCCTGAAATCAGTCTCGCTTTACCCAAGGCACTGGGCCTGACCGATGGTTGATTATACTTAGCTGAAAGGGAAGCTATGAAAAAAATAATGATAAGCTTGGCAATAATTGCCGGCGTTTCCATGCCCGCGTACGCAGAAAAGATATCTATCGCCCTTTCTGGAGCGGAGGATGCGAAAAAGAATGGTGAATATGTATTTGCAAAAGCCTTTTTGCAGCACCTGAATGCAAATGGCATGGAAACCACAGTCCATCCGTCCAATTCCATTGGTAAGGAAAAGGAACGATTTGATCAGACCGCACAAGGTTTGTTGCACGTAAATTTTGCGGACACGGCTCTGATGTTCAAACTGGCGCCAATGACAAAGGCCGCATATCTGCCGTTCATGTACAAAAACAACGCGCATTTCGACGACGTTGTTGAAAAGAGCCAAATGATCAGCGTTATCAATAATGATCTTATCAAGCATGGTGTCCGATTTGCAGGCTTTCCATTCCGCGGAGGGCAAGCCGGTGTTTTTAACACATTGCATGAGGTAACTACCTTTGAAGATTTGTCAGATATCCGAGTTCGGGCCAAAGACAAATTGCAACTCAAGCTATTCTCGGCCTGGGGGGCAAAAGCGACCATTGTTGACTGGTCAGAGGTGGCAAATGCCCTGCAAACAGGCGTGGCCAATGGATATGTTAACCCACCTGCCGCTGCATTGTTGTTTGGTCATACAGGCATTTTGAAATATTTCACGCCCATGAATATCGGCCCGTCCGCCCGCAGCGTGATCCTGTCCGAAGATTGGTATTCAGCCCTTTCAAATGACAAAAAAGAAATTGTTGATGAGGGACTGAAAAGAGGCTTGGCGGCTAACCGGCTCTGGACTCAGAAATGGATGGGCGCTGCAGAAAAAATGCTGAGCAGCAAAGGTGTGTTGATTACGCCGCTGAAAGACGGTGAGCGCGAAAAATTTGTCAATGCCAGTAAGCCGCTTTGGCCGATTATCGTTGGCAAAGACAACATGAAAATACTGGAACAGGCTGTCAGATAGCTTACTCGAGGGAGGAGACGGCATGTCTGGAATTTCAGCGGGTATCGTAACTTTCAGTGATCGGTTGAACCGGCTTCTGAACGGGATGGCACTCCTTTGTCTGGGACTGATGGTCTTATTTGTGATCATTCAGGTTGTTGCGCGCTACGTGTTCGCATCACCACCTCCCTGGACTGAAGAAGGCGCACGATATGCCATGGTCTGGTTAGGTTTACTTGGAGCAACGATGTCTTTTAAAACGAGACTGGACCCTTCTTTGGTTAAACTTTCCGTCTCTTTGCCACCTGGAGTGCAAGCGGTTGCCGCCCTCCTTAGATCCATTTCCGTTTTAATGTTTCTGCTGCCAATCCTCTGGTACTCACTGATTGGTTTAAAGATGGATTTTTCGCGCAGTTTCCTGATGCGTCACTGGTATCTAGAGGCTCACACATTTGAAATTTCGACATTCTGGGTGGCCATTGCCGTTCCGATTTTTGCCGCGACGGTTCTGGTTCACGGTCTCGCCCGCTCTGCGCGCATGACGACCTCCTGCACTCTGGAGACAAAAGAAAATGAATAAGCCGATTTCATCTGATATCAATTCGGTTGAGTTTGAAGCCTGGCTAACAGATTTACGCCGCGATATTCATAAACATCCGGAAACAGCTTTTAGGGAAAACCGGACAAGTGATCTGATTGCGGACCTGCTCGAAAGTTGGGGATTGGAAATTCACAGAGGACTTGCAAAAACAGGTATTGTTGCAACCCTTCACGGATCTCTGGAGCCGGGCCGCACCATTGGCTTTAGAGCGGATCTGGATGCCCTGTTCATTCAGGAAAAAAACACCTTTCCTCATAAATCCAGCAACGACGGTATCATGCACGCATGCGGTCACGATGGTCACACCTGCATGCTGTTGGGGGCTATTCGAATATTGGTCGCCAATCCTGAATTTGCCGGAACCCTTCAATTCATTTTTCAGCCGGCTGAGGAGAGTGAAGGTGGCGCCCGCGTTATGATTGAAGAGGGGTTATTTGAAAAGTTCCCCTGTGATGCAGTTTATGCCATGCATAATGCACCAGGACTTCCTGCGGGCAACTTTGCTATCCGCCCAGGCCCGATGTTAGCGGCGGGAGATACGTGGGAAGTTGTTTTTGAGGGAACTGGCGGACATGGGGCTATGCCACATAACGGGACAGACCCGACCATGGCGACGGCGACGTTTATGAGCGCTTTGTCTTCCATTGTTGCCCGCAATATTGCTGCGAGTGACACAGCTGTTATAAGTATCGGTCATATTCAGGGTGGGGATTACAACGCACCCAATATTATTCCGGGAGAGGTTTTGGTTCGCGGAACTGCTCGAACCTTTACCCCTGAAAACAGAGATCTGGTAGAGCGCCGGCTGAAAACGCTTGCGGACAAAACAGCTGCAGCTTTCGAATGTGAAGCAGAGTTCAAGTTTATTCGGCGATACCCGCCCCTGGTAAATCATAAACCCCAGACAGAGGTCGCAATTTTGGCGGCAAAACTGGTCGCGGGCCCTGAAGATGTAGAGACTGAAATTGATCCGATTGGCGGATCAGAGGACTTCGCTTTCATGCTGGAGGCGGTTCCGGGTGCCTATATGCTGATTGGAAATGGCGACGGGCCATTTGTGCATACGGAGAACTATGATTTCAACGACAACATCCTGACACAAGGCGTCAAGTTCTGGCTTGCGATTGTTGAGACCGAAATGAGCGGAAAAGTTCTATGACAGGTAGCGAATGCGTTGTTGGAATTTTGTCCGAATGGGCTGCGACCAATCCGCAACCTGACGCTTCCATAGCAAGGGAAAGGGCCGTTGCCGCTCTAAAGGATGGTATAGCCTGTATTTTTTCTGGTGCACGGGATAAAGCAACCCAGGCTGTGTTGCGATCAACTATTTCCAGCCACGGAAAAGGCGATTTCTTTGCGTTAGGGCAAGAAGTATATCTGTCCATGGCGGGAGCCGCTCTGGTCAATGGAACAGCCGCTCATGCCCTGGATTTTGATGATAACTTCATTCCGGCGACCTCACATGCAACAGCCGTTCTAACGCCTGCATTACTGGCAGTTGGACAGTGGGGAAATCGACCCGGCCACAGGATTGTTGATGCCTATATTTTAGGACTGGAACTACAAGCCCGTATCAGTGCATTGATCAATCCTCATCACTATAATGCTGGCTGGCACGCGACCGCAACAAACGGAACAATTGGAACAGCAGGCGCCTTAGCCTGTCTTTTGGATTTTTCGGCAGATCAGATCGCCATGGCAATGAGTATCGGTTTCAGTCTTGCCAGCGGCTCCAAACTACAGTTTGGCACGATGACAAAGCCAGCGCATGCCGGGTTTGCCGCCCATAACGCGGTTACGGCTGTTTCTCTTGTGTCTTCAGGATTGACGGCCCAAAAAGAGTTTCTTACGGGACGGTGGAGCTATCAGGATCTATTTGGTGCAGGTGCAGATTTTGACGCAGGAGTGGCGGTCACGGATCTTGGAAATACCTGGTCTATCATAACAACGGGTCTTGCCGTTAAGCGATTCCCATGCTGCGGTGCCGTGCATAAAGCACTGGATGCCCTGGAAGGCCTTATGCAGTCAGAAGGTTTTATACTTGATGATGTGGAAACCATAACGGCACACCTGCCGGATGCATTATTTGAAAATCTTCGCTTCGATTGTCCTCAAACAGCCAGTGAAGCGCGATTTAGCTTTGCGTATCCAGCCGCACGGCTCATGACCGAGGGCAGGATATCCCTGGCCCATTTTACAGACGAGGCCGTACAAAATCCTGAAATTCAAAGTATTTTGGGGAAATTCAGGCGAGAAAAAACCGACTTTGTTCCAACGTCAATGAACTTCCGACAAAAAATCACCGTACGTTTAAAAAACGGACGGGAGATTGTTGGAGAAAACTATCATGTAAGAGGGAGTATCGAAAATCCGCTTTCCACGGATGAGATGGACAGTAAGTTCAGGGATTGCCTTCACTGGTCAGGGAATGAAGATAAATTGCCGTTGTTGGGAAGATTGAAAACCTTTGATAGC
>JAKSCD010000184.1 GCA_022360775.1 Sneathiellales bacterium
AACCTGTTCCTCGGACGCCCATGTGAAAACAAGCCGGTGAGGCGGGTCAATTTCAAGAAACGTTCCAAAATGATGAGAACATTCCCCTAAAGGACCAATCATCTGAAATCGCCACATGCCGCCGATACAAAAATCATGTGTCAGGATCTCTGCGCGAAAATCCGGCGGACCGAACCATTTCTTTAGAAGATCCGGATCAGTCCAGGCTTTAAAAGCCCTTTGTGGCGACGCGTTATAGAGGCGAGACGCATAAACCGTTTCAGAGGATTGTGTGGATGAGCGGTGAATATCGAAACTCATGATTCTGCATCCGTGCTTAAGAACTCCCCAAAACTATCAAGGGTTCCTTCCCAGAAATGCTTCTGTTGTGTAATCCAGCCTTCCGCCTGATCCAGCGGTGCCGGATTGAAGCGGCACCGAATTTTGCGTCCTTCCCTGATCCGGCTGGCAAGCCCGGCATTTTCCAGGACCTGGATATGTTTTGAAACAGCTGCAAAAGACATGTTATGCGGTTTGGTTAGCTCAGTCACATAGGTGTCGCCCTGTGCGAGCCTGGCAAGGATCGCCCGCCTCGTCGGATCTGCAAGGGCCGTGAAAACACTATCCAAATCTGTTCGTACTTGCCGTCCCATCTTAGTTAGTCCTTTATTCAACTGATTAGTTAAATAAAGGAATGAGAAGAAACATTCAACTAATTTGTTAAATAAAATAATATGGAATTATTCAGACCTCTCGCAGCAGGCGCGGGAGGTTATACCCCTTTAAGCCCGATCAGCCGGGCTTAAAAGAGTAATGAGCGCGCGCGGATTTTTACTGTTTCCTGCCATATCCACCCCCGGTCGGGGTCTGGATCACGAATATATCGCCAGGTTCCATATCTGTTTTATCCCGGCCTTCCATATTTTCAGTTTGGCCATCTTTACGAATAACCCACTGATTACCGACCTCACCATTATCAGCGCCTTCAAGACCAAAGGGCGGGATTTTTCTGTGGCTTGCCAATATGGCCGCGGTCATCTTTTCATGGAATTTTAGCTTGCGAAGTGTACCGTCGCCCCCCTTATGCAGGCCATTGCCGCCCGAACCCTTACGGATCTCAAAGCTTTCCAGGGTAATGGGAAAACGCCATTCCAGAATTTCAGGATCCGTCAGACGGGCATTGGTCATATGGGTATGTACGGCACTGGTTCCGTCAAAGGTTGGGCCTGCGCCCGAGCCTCCGCAAATGGTTTCGTAATATTGGTGGGTATCATTACCGAACGTGAAATTATTCATGGTTCCTTGCGCCGCGGCCATGACATTCAGGGCACCGAACAGGCAATCCGTGATGCACTGGGATGTTTCCACATTGCCCGCCACTACAGCAGAAGGGTATTCCGGTGACAGCATACATCCTTCAGGGACAATGATCTCCAGCGGTTTCAGGCACCCGGCATTTAGCGGGATATCACTATCAACAAGGCAGCGGAAGACATAAAGCACAGCTGCAGTTGTGACGGCGCGCGGGGCGTTATAGTTGGTGGGATGTGGCCCGCTGGTTCCTGTAAAATCAATAACGGCAGACCGGCTTTCATGATCGATGGAAACCTTTACCCTGATTTCATATCCATCATCCATGGGATAGGAGAAGGTGCCGTCTTTCAGGACATCCAGAACCCGCCTTACAGATTCTTCGGCATTGTCCTGAACATGGCCCATATAGGCATGAACCACATCCAGGCCGAAGTGATCAACCATCTTGCGCAGCTCCTGAATACCTTTTTCACAGGCTGCAATCTGTGCCTGAAGGTCCGCAATATTCTGCCTTGTATTGCGCGACGGATAGTCGCCTGAATTCAGGATATCCACCATTTCCTTTTCAAGGAACTTTCCGCCATCCACCAGAAGGATGTTATCGAGCAAAACGCCTTCTTCCTCTACCCGGCGGCTATCCGGAGGCATGGAACCAGGGGTAAGGCCGCCGATATCAGCATGATGGCCACGGCTGGCAACGTAAAACAGGATATCTTTTCCTGCTTCATCGAAGACGGGTGTGATCACCGTGACATCGGGAAGGTGAGTGCCACCATTATAGGGGGCGTTCAGAACAAAAACATCGCCCGCCTTCATGGTCTCGCCATGCTTTCGCATAACCGATTTAATACTTTCCGACATAGAGCCGAGATGCACCGGCATATGTGGTGCGTTGGCGATCAAATCGCCATTCAGATCGAAGACAGCGCAGGAGAAGTCAAGCCGTTCCTTGATATTTACTGAATAGGCGGTTTTCTCCAGAACGGTACCCATCTGCTCCGCTGCATTCATGAAGAGATTATTGAAAACCTCCAGCATGACCGGATCAACAGAGGTGCCGATAGCCTTGACCCGGTCCAGTTCGATTATTCTGGTCAGGACCAGATCGGCGCGAACTGTTAGCTCTGCTTGCCAGCCCTGTTCAACAACCGTAGTGCCTGTCTTTTCGACGATAATTGCAGGACCATTGATTTTCTGGCCCGGCTGAAGCGTATCGCGGTCGAAGAAATGACATTCGTGGGCCTCGCCTTCCGCAAAGAGAGAGGCTGTCTTAATCGCGCTCGGCTTACTGTTCGGATCAGCTGCCTCCAGAAGGGGCTGGCTGATTTCTTCAGATTTGCCGACAACTTCTACAGAAACGGCTTCTACAATCAGTGCTTTCTCGGGGCTGATAAAGCCGAAGCGCTGCTTGTGCGCTTTTTCAAAATTTTCAATGATGGTTTTCATATCGCCATCACTGACCACCATGGCTGTATCGGAGCCTTCGTAGCGAATATGGAGTTTGTTCTGGGTGGAGATACGCTGGCGCGGTACGCCTTGCGCTTCCATCTCCTCTTCACCTGCCATTTTCATTTTGCTCAGCGGTTCGGCAATATGGGTCAGGTTCTTAATTTCCAGGGGAATTTCGATTGCCTGCTCTTTCATGATCCTGAGATCAGCAAGTCCCATACCAAAGGCAGAAAGGACACCGGCATAAGGGTGGAGCATGATTTTCTTGATACCAAGGCTGTCTGCAACCATGCAGGCATGCTGGCCACCAGCCCCGCCAAAGGAGGTGAGTACATAGTTTGAGACATCATAGCCCCGCTGAACGGAGATTTTCTTGATGGCATTCGCCATGTTTTCCACAGCAATATAAAGAAAGCCTTCAGCGACTTCTTCCGGTGTTTTATTGCCGCCTGTTGCCTCGTTGATTTCGTCAGTAAGAAGAATAAATTTCTCCCGGACGATATCTGCATCCAGCGGCTGGTCGGCATTCGGGCCGAAGACCGGCGGGAAAAAGTCCGGGTTCAGCTTGCCCAGCATGACATTACAGTCTGTGACGGTGAGCGGACCGCCTTTTCGGTAGCAGGCAGGACCTGGATTGGCGCCAGCACTGTCCGGTCCGACACGATAGCGAGCACCGTCAAAATGCAGGATTGATCCACCGCCTGCAGCAACCGTGTTAATCAGCATCATTGGTGCGCGCATGCGAACGCCAGCGACTTCGGTCTCGAACGTTCGTTCATATTCCCCGCCATAATGAGACACATCGGTTGACGTGCCGCCCATATCAAAGCCGATCACCTTATCAAAGCCTGCACGGGCCGAGGTTTGAACCATGCCCACAACACCACCGGCGGGGCCTGAAAGGATCGCATCTTTACCTTGAAAGAAACTGGCATCCGTCAGACCGCCATTGGACTGCATGAACATCAATCGGCTATCCCCCAGCTTGGAAGCCACCTGATCTACATACCGCCGGAGAATAGGGGACAGATAAGCATCAACAACAGTCGTATCGCCCCGGCTCACCAGTTTCATCAATGGGCTAGTCTGATGGCTGGTGGATATCTGGGTAAAGCCAATTTCCCGGGCAATCTCTGCCAGTCGCTGCTCATGATCACTGAACCGGTATCCATGCATCAGAACGATCGCGACAGCGCGAATGCCGGTATCAAAGGCCGCCTGCATATCCTTGCGGGCACGCTCTTCATTAAGCGGCTTGATCAGATCGCCCCGGGCACCGACACGTTCTGCAACTTCAACGACTGTTTCATAGAGCATTTCCGGAAGCTCGATTTTTAAATCGAACAGACGAGGACGGGTCTGGTAGCCAATGCGCAAACTGTCGCGAAAGCCTTCGGTGGTAACAAGCAGGGTGCGCTCACCCTTTCTTTCCAAAAGTGCATTTGTCGCAACCGTTGTTCCCATTTTCACGGCTTCAACAAGGTCGGTGGGGATAGGCTCGTTTTTATCCAGTTTCAGCAGGCAGCGGATCCCTTCGATGGCCGCATCTTCATATTGTTCAGGATTTTCACTCAAGAGTTTATGAGTGCGGATTTCTCCCTCAGGTGTCCTGGCAACCAGGTCCGTGAAGGTTCCTCCGCGATCCACCCAGAACTGCCATTTTTCCTGTTTTAAACTGGGGGACGCATTTGTCATGATGAAAACCCTGTTATTGTATCGATATTTTGTTGAGATCCTTTTACGACAAATTTCCCCGTCTTCCAAGTCAAGTGATTGTGCATGTCTCCGCGGGCAGATTCTCCAGGCGGAAAAACTAGTATGCGTTTTGTATATTGATTTAATTCAATTATAACGATAGATTTCGGCGATCTATTCAGGGGGAATAAATGAAATTTATTAAGCTCGCCATAGTTGCTGTAATTTTGTCTGGTTGTGTTTCTTCCGGTAAAGACTTTTCTCATGTAAAGCTTGATCAACTGGAATTAGGGAAGGCATCAGTTGTTGACGTTATGCAACGGCTGGGTGAGCCGTACCGTTCAGGTTCAATAAATAAGAATGGAAAAACGTTTGAAACCATTGTTTATGCCTATGCAAAAGATGGTGGTGAAGCGGCGATTAGCGGCGCGACTCCTGCAAGATCACAGGCATTTTATTTTCACAAGGACCAATTGGTTGGATCAGAATTCACCAGCTCCTGGAAAGCGGATTCAACAAATTTTGATGAAAGCAAATTGGATCTCATAAAAGAGAATTCCTCCTCAATTTCGGAATTGACCTCGTTTTTGGGTGAAGCCAAGGGTGAATATATTTATCCGCTAGTGAAGACTGAGGGAGAAAAGGCAAAAGTTTATTTGTTTACTTATTCCAAAGCGCATGGATTGCAGATAAGTATTTATTCCAAGCGTTTGGTGGCTACCTATAATGCCGCGACCGGTATTATTTCAAGCCTGGAGTATCAATCTCAAGGTAATGAATAGACACCACATCCGCGCATTTTTGAGGGCTGATAGTTGAATTGCATCCGGCCAGACTGTGGAATTAGACAGGATAAACCAGGTAGATGGGTTGGAAAGAGTTTTTGTTTAACTCTGTTCCTGGTTCTTTTGTCTGGTTGTGCACTCACCTCTCAAAATTTCGATAAAAACTACACTTATGGCAGTGATAATCCGAAGGGTCTTGTTGCGCTTCTGGATATACGGATCAAGAGTGATGCAACTGTCGTGTTGCAGGAAGTCGATATTGTAAATCGAAGATTTACAGGCCGGTCAGAAGTCCTTACCAGATTGAATTCTGTTCGAACACCAGCCTACCATATGAAGCAGATTGTTCCAGGTAACTATGCAATGGTCCTAATTGGAACATACAGTACGCTTGGAACAGTCAAGTATGTTTTAAATCGCTGCAACGGGCCGATACTGGAGATTTTCAGCGTAAAAAAAGGCAGAGTGAATTCTGTCGAAGTTGGGAAACTGAAACCAGGAAATAACATGCCGTCACCAGCACTTTCCCGTATTTTGAAGGATTATCCGAAAGTTACAGCGCCAATTGGCCAGGCCAAACTTAAAGGCTATATTGATGCTCGCGGTTTGGAATGCCGTGAGATGACCAATAGTAAGGAAAAGTTACGTATTACTAAGCAAAAACCATTTTCTAACTAGCCGTATCCAATAATTGTAATTCAGTAAACCCGTGTGCTGAAGGTTACAACACGTCTGTGGTAAAAACCTTTTGCTTTCCTTCGATTCCTTTCATGTC
>JAKSCD010000296.1 GCA_022360775.1 Sneathiellales bacterium
ATATGTCCGGGGGATTGTCAAACGGGTCAATGCCCTGCATCCCGATCTGATCGCCATTACCGGCGATGTTGTGGATGGAAGCGTCGATCAGTTGAGCAAAGACACGGCACCGCTCGGCACACTTGAGGCCCGTCACGGGGTCTATCTGGTGACCGGCAATCACGAATATTATTCGGGCGCCGAGGCCTGGATTGACGAGTTTCGCCGCATCGGCCTGACCGTCCTGATGAATGAACATGAAACCCTCCGGCATAACGGCGCGGATCTGGTGGTTGCCGGGATCACCGACTACAGCGCCGCCAAGATCATCCCCGCTCATAAAAGCGATCCCGTCGCGGCCCTTGACGGCAGCCCGGAGGACGCCCCCAAAATCCTCCTCGCCCACCAGCCCCGCTCCGCCACAGCCGCCGAGCAAGCCGGCTTCGACCTACAACTCTCCGGCCATACCCATGGCGGCCAGTTCTGGCCCTGGAACCACTTCGTCCGCTTCCAACAACCCTTCACCGCCGGCCTCCGCCGCCTCGGCAACCTCTGGGTCTATACCAGCCGCGGAACGGGTTACTGGGGACCGCCGAAACGGTTTGGTGCACCGTCGGAAATTACGTTGATTAAGTTGGTGAAGGCGGGTTAGCGGGTAATTTCGAGATTGCTCCGTACAATTGGTAAGGATCACAATTAGGGTGGACACACGTTTTGCGATGTATTTATGTGGGGCATGACTAACATTAATTCTTCGCCCTCTTCCGTTGATCGCACCCTCGTCGGTGTCGCCCTGATGTTGGGGTTTTGCTTAACGGCCCCTTTGTTGGATGTGGCCGCAAAATTGGCATCGGGCAGCATTCCGGCCGGACAAATCACAACCGCACGCTTTGTCGGGCAATGCGCGCTTATGGCCCCCTTTATGTGGATCATGGGACTGTCATGGCAGATTGCCCGTGTGCATTGGCCTACAGTTGCATTGCGTGCCGTGTTTTTGCTTGTCTCAACATTTTGTTTCATTGCCGCGATCCGAGTTATGCCGCTTGCAGATGCGCTGGCGATTGCCTTTATAATCCCCTTCATCGTCCTATTGGTGGGCAAGTTTTATTTGGGCGAAGATGTCGGGCCACGGCGGGTGGGGGCAGCCATTGTGGGATTTGTCGGTGTCTTATTTGTGATCCAACCAAGCTTCGTCGCCTTTGGCCCTGTCGCTCTGTTTCCTCTCGGTACGGCGGTTGGGTTTGCGTTTTATATCTTGATAACCCGCGGGTTGTCGCGTCGCGTTCATCCAGTGACTTTGCAATTCCACACCGGACTGATCGCCAGTCTGCTGTGCATACCCGTCATGATCTTATTCCAAGGTTCTGGATCAGAATGGCTTGATCCGGTTTGGCCCGAAGGCATCAACTGGCTCTGGCTTTTAGGAGTGGGTTTCTTCGCCACAGTAAGTCATATGATGATGACCTATGCCTTATCGCAGGCGCCTTCTGCCACCCTGGCTCCCTTACAGTATTTGGAAATGCCTGTGGCCACCTTATTTGGATATCTGGTTTTCCAAGATTTCCCCAACACCTTGGCCTTAATCGGCATTGCCATCATCGTTGGTGCGGGGCTGTATATGATACACCGGGAAAGGGTCACTGCCAGGCAGCTTGTCACTGAGCGCCCGGCCCCACCGATCTGAAGGGATAGCCATTAGCTCGGGTGCGCTTTAGCGTCTTTCGCGATGCGTTGTAGTACGGCCCCAGCAGCTGAAGCTGTTTTTTCCCAGCCTCAGCTCGGCTCCACATCTCGATGTGGGGCAGAAATTACGTTAGAGCAGTTAAAACTCCCCTAAACCGTTATCACGAAGCTGTCCTATTTGTTGACGGAAAAGGTTACAGTCTACCCCTCTCTCTTTCGCAACAGAAGCGTTTGCAACGCTGTTGCGACAGGGCCATCTTCATCTCTAATAACAGATGTAGCCATGCCAATTCCATTGGACTGCCAATCAGATCTGGCAGTCGTTGCAAGCCACTCTGACGATGACGCACGGTGACGCAAAATCGTAATTTCAGGGTTCATAAAAATATAATCTGTCACTTCAGCATTACGTGAAATACCGCTACCAGAATCCGCAATCGGGCATATTCTTTGGAAGGATGAAGGCTCCTCTCCAACGAGGAGTGGTAACGTCCGTATCCATAAGGTTTTTGCCCCAAGATCCTCTGTTTCATCAGGCGGATAGGCAACATCGATGAAAGATGTGAAAGATGAAGGCATTTGAGAGCCCCTTGTTCCAGGGAACGGAGCCTCGTTGGCCTCTGAAAGTTTAAGCGGTTGCACAGGTGCCGTGGGAACGTCACCCACGTCGCTTTCGCCGACCCATAGGCCGCGTGCAGAAGCTAAAATTTTCCCATCAAGAGCCAAGACCTCTGCATTTGTCACGCTTATGTTGTGACCGGATTTTACTTTATTCGCCTGAACCTGGAATCCAGCAAGCGGGATCGGCGCGTGTAAATCAACAGTAAGTCGCGTGAGGAATTTTCCTGGCTCCTCTTCCTGTTCGATAGCACGCGCGATTAGCCCAATGACAGGACCGGCGTGGCAATGGTCCATAGACCATGGCCCACGGGCTGCCAGGGTACCAACGAAGACATCATTTACAACTTCAAAAAAGGCAGCTGGTGTGCGTGTCATAGCTATTTCTCATTCCATGTACTTTAGGTAAAGGTGCTTGCCAATAGTCACATTTCAGGCATTGAGGAGTTTTCGATATTTGGGAAGAAACAAATGCTCTCCCTTAATTTTACGTGTCAAAAAATCACCCACTGAAACGCCTTTCGGACCAAACGGCAAAATTGAAGCCCCCTTTTCAGCGCCAAGAGGCAGAATAATTGGCGCTACGGGCCAAGGCTTATATCTCGGGGCGGTGTCAATTGCTGCGCCTTTGGAATATGCCTTCAAAGTCTTGGATAACCATGGAACCTGGCGTGAAATGGCAACGATTGTCATCCCTTCACCAAGGGAGGCGACATCACCGATACAAAACAAATTTGGCCTGGATGGACTGGGACGCATCAATCCATCAGTTTCAGCGCGCCCCATGGAGTCAAACTGTACATCATCAAGTGCATTCAATAGTTTATTATTCGAACGACTGCCCGTAGCCGGGATCACCATGTCTACATCCAGCGTCTTTCCATTTTCCAGTTCAA
>JAKSCD010000159.1 GCA_022360775.1 Sneathiellales bacterium
AACAGATCCAGGCACCGACCCAGGAACTGATCCGGGAACTGATCCGGGGACCGACCCCGGAACTGATCCGGGTACGGATCCAGGCACCGATCCTGGTACCGATCCGATTGATCCACCTGTGGGTGAAACCGTAACAGTTTCAAGCGTTGAGCAACTGCTCGATATCCTCTCCGGTGATGTCAGCGGCATGACAATCAAGCTGGCCCCCGGTGACTATACAGATTTTAAGATTGATATTAATCCAAGCAGCACGGTAACCATTACATCTGCGGATCTAGATAATCCGGCCAGAATCTCCGGGCTGAATATCGGCGGTGCCTCCAATATCGACTTTGAAAATCTTCGTTTTGAAGCCAACGAGACAGACGCGCTTTCCCTGAACTGGGGCCGTTATGTTGTTCGTGTAGATAATTCTTCTGACATTAACTTCGGTAACTCTGACTTTGGTGGTGTTACCGAAAACATGATGCATGAAAATATCATTGCGCTTTATGTGGATGATTCGCAGGATATCGGTGTTACAGGAAGTGATTTCCATAACATCTATAAAGGCGCCATTTTCAGCCATTCCGACGATATCGTGGCAAGTGGCAATACACTCCATGACATTCGCTCTGACGGCTTTGACTTTATCGGTGTTCAGGGTGTTCTGATTGAAAAGAACTCTTTCTCAGATTTCTATCACAATGATGTCGACCACTCTGACTATATTCAGTTCTGGTCAACAGGCGCCACTCGTCAATCCACCGATGTTGTTATTCGCGATAACTTCATGGTGCAAGGTGACGGACTGGATGCACAAGCAATCTTTATTCGAGATGGCGATGGTCTGGGATACACAAACTTCACGATTGAAAACAACCTGATCTATCAATCCGGATATCATGGGATTTCTGTTGGTGGTGTGGATGGTTTGACAATTCGCGGTAACACGGTTCTTTCTACTGTGGAGCAGGGTAAACCGACCTGGATCAGTGTGAACAGCTCCGACAACTATGTGATCGAAAACAATATCGCCAGCAAGCTGGACTATGAAGAAAGCCACAACTTCAGTGTCGAAGGTAATATCGTTGCGCCTCTCGGCGGTGACTATGGTGAGTATTTCGAAGGTCTTTTCGGAGATCCGCTTACACCGAATACAACATCCTTTGACGATTTTATCGTAGATCCGACATTGAATGCCGGGGCGGATATGAACGCCCTTATCATGCAAAATGACAATCTGGTCGGGAATGCGGAAAATAACTTTATTGAAGGCACAGATGACGATGATCTGATCATTGGCTTCATGGGCCGGGATACCCTGGTCGGCGGAGACGGTGATGATACACTGAGCGGCGGCTGGGATGCTGATGAATTGAAAGGTGGCGCTGGCGCGGATGTCTTTGAATTCAGTCAGATTAACGACAGTTCAGCTGATAGCGCTTCACATGATAAAATTCTGGATTTCCAGGTTGGTGACAAAATCTCTTTTGAAGGTCTGGTTGACGGAAGTTTGACCTATATTGGCTCTCAGGATTTTTCCGGACACACCTATACTGCATTTGATCAGCATCTGGGTTTGGAGGCTGCTGCTGCTAAACTGGGTGACGGTATCGTCAATATGGGGCGAGATGCCTCCATGCAGGGGATGGATGATTTCACGATCAGTGTCACCTTTGAAGCCAATTCACTGGATGGTGGATATCAGGCGCTCCTGTGGAGCCATACCCAGTATAATATCGTCCTGGATGATGATCTTTTGAAGGTTGGTATTCGCAACACTGACGGAGGTATGAGTTATGTCAAAATACCGGGTGCGATTGATGAAACCGGCTGGCATGATGTTCAGATGCAACTCGACAGTAGCGCAAATTCGCTGAAGATCTTCGTTGATGGTGCAGAAGCTTATTCCGGCACCGCAGATCATCTGGAACTGACACCTGCGGGCTCCTGGGATGTCACTGCTGGCGGAACACCCTGGGGAAGCAACCTGGATGGCCAGGTTGCAGATGTGACCATTCTCGATGAAATCGTGGATATTGAGCAGAATGCGAACGTCTATGATCGCATGGTCAATCTGGATAGCCATGATGACTATTTTGCCATCGATCATTCAACAGGTGATGCCCAGGTTCGGTATGATGAAGACACCAATATGCTATATGCCGACCTGAACGGTGATCAGAAAGTTGATATGAAACTCGAACTGGTCGGTGTTGAAGAGAAAGACTTGGACGATTCAAGCTTCCTCTTCTAACTGGAGGATTAGAACTTAGAGCGGAGTTTGTTAAACTTCGCTTTAAGTCTATATCCAAAAGACTCCCGATGAGCCTTGGTATTCGCTTTTGGAAAAGGCTTGTCCGGTGTAGGTACACCGATAAATTCACAAATCGTGTGCCAGGTATTCCCTTCTGACAAATTCAAAACAAGAAGGTCGTCCGGGCGATCCTTAAAATAGGCTTTGACGTCTTCATTATGGGCTTCATAAATTTTGCAATAGTGATCTTCATTGCCAATCGGTGCAGAGAATTCTTCACCATAAGTCAGTTGCTGCATCTGGCTTGGCGCTGATCCGAAGTGATCACAGATACTTTTTAGCCAACCTTGGGTATCGCGCACAGTCAGGATAAATTTCGCATCCGGGAACTCTCTATCCAGTTCTTTATAGAGAAGAGGCCAGGGCATATCCTCGACAGCATCGTGTTTTCTTGCCAGATCCATACCTGTCTGGACATAATTCTGTTTCAACTCTTCCAATGATAGATCATCACCGAATACCGATTTGACGGAATAACCAAGATCCGCGAGTGCCGCATTCATTGAGGTCGTTCCAGTTTTCTGAAACCCGATACAGAACACTTTTTGCTTTGCCATTAATTTTTCTTTCTTCAAATTCGGTGATGCTGAATAGAAAAGAAGACCGATTGTCTAAACTTGTTACGATTTGCTGAAATAAAAACTGGCGGCCATAAAAGATCAAACCGGAATTTATTTCAAGTGACTGATACAGTTATTTGATTAATATTTTTTTTAAGAGCTGTTATGGATACTGTATCCGATCTTTAGGATTTGTATCAATCTCACTAACTTTAATGGCCAGGCACAAGATGAAACTTCATGTTTTGTTTCCGTTACATTTTAAAACACAGCGCATCAGCTATACGTGCTGGCATCTTTCGGTGAATATGGATGCGGAAACCATGCCTACAGAAATCCATGTTCCAAGCTTTAGCAATGTTCCCCATAAGCGTTTGTTTAGAACGTTACCGGGTAATCAGCTTTGGCGCCTGATTGCCAAGGCCAATCGGGATCTTGTGACACGAACAACAGAGAAAGTGTTTCTCTCCCGTGTTCAAAAAGGGGATGTTGTCTATCTGTGGACCAATATTTCTGACCAGCTGATTGAGGATCTTAAAGAAAAAGAAGTTCTGATCATCAAAGAGAAAATCAATTCTCTTAAGATCGATTCAATTCGAATTCTTAACGATGTCTATGAACGTGCCGGAATGAAGACAGACGTGGGGCTGTCTCGGGAAGAAGCTGAAGCAGAACTCAGGCAATTTGATCTAATTGACCATATTTTCGTTGCCAATCCCATCGCGGAACAGGGATTTTATGCGCAGGGTATTCCCAGAGAAAAAATCCTGTCCAGCAGTTATGGCTGGGATCCAGCACGTTTTGGTAATTTTGAAAATGATAAGCCGAAAGAAAGCCCTTTTATATTGGCATTTTTAGGAGTGTCGATGCTGAGAAAAGGGGTAGATCTGCTTCTTGAGGCCTGGAAGCGTGCAAATGTAGAGGGGCAGCTGATGCTGATCGGAACCGTGGATGAGGAAATCCGGCAGTTATGCTCGGATTTGCTGAACCGGGAAGATGTCACAGTGACAGGATGGCTTGAAAATCCGGCCTCGGCACTCGCAAAAGCGGATGTTTTCGCTTTTCCTACCCATGAAGAGGGAGGCCCGCTTGTTACCTATGAGGCAATGGGGCTGGGCTTGCCGGTCCTGACTTCGCCCTATGGGGCCGGCGCGGTTGCCCGCCATGAAAAAGATGGCTATGTCATCGATCCCTATTCAATCGATGAATGGGCAGAGGCAATCGTCAAGCTTGCTGGAGATAGAGATCTGAGAGAGAATTTTGCGCAGAACGCAAAAAAACAGGCCGACGAGTTTACCTGGCAAAAAGTTGGTGCCCGAAGGCGGGAACAGGTTCTTTCAGTTCTTAAAAGCTAGAGTGCCGCCCGTGCTTTATCAGGTGTGATGGTCTGAGGTTTTTTCTGTGCCTGCGGCATTATGTTCAAAAGGCCAACATTGACAAGGATTGCCAGGGCAACATTACTCAGCAAGAGCGGTGGTCCGAACAAACCAACTGACATGACGGCAAGATCCAGTGCCAAAACCATCGATATCACCGAAAACACAAGACGTCGATAGGCTTTATGAGGTGTTGCTTTCCATTTTTTGATCGCTCTTTTAACGGCAATGAAATGAGCACCGCCGTAGAAAAACAGAGCCAGCAAGCCGCCACTCAGGGCGACATAGATATAGTGATTAACAACATCAACCAGAGGCCGACCATCAATCATTGCCGCCCAGTGAGCGAGACTCATTCCCCCGGAGCCAATAAGCCAGTAATCACGGATATTCAGGACAGCCACCTCAAGCAGTCTCGTTCGGTACCAGGCCGTTCCGGAGTTAAGCGCGAGATAGTCAACAAGACTGTAGAAATGCCTGTTTGAAGCCAATTCCAGACCAAGCATAACGACAAGCATGCCCCAGAGAGCATAACGAATGAATTTGGTGTTTAAGGCAAACCCAGTGAAGAAGAAGAAGGAAAACAAGGCAATCCAGGGACCTGAGGACATCGAGGACATGGTCCCCAGAACAGAGATAATCATCCCCACAACAAAGATCGGTTTTTGCCTGTAAAAATCACGAAGGCACCAGATCATTGCGGTAACAAGGAACATGGCCAGTCCGAAATAGATATGAATGAGCATGGAGACATGTGCACGTGCAAGACCAAGGCGGAACCTGTTCAGTTTCAGTCGCACATCCCAGGTTACATAATTGAGGAGCTTGTGATAGGGGGACGTTCCCGTTATCGCTTCATAGATACCAAATGTCCCCATATAGAGGGCGGTTAGCATCAGGGGCCAAGCGAGTGATTTCAGATCATTTATGGTAAGCAGGGCAAGCCTTGCCGCAAAATAGATCAGAACTGTATCAAGCCCGACACCGATTTTCGAGGTAACAAGGGAAAAGTGCGAGCCGGAGAGTACTGTGGCCAAAACAGTCCAGGCCCAGCCCAGGAAGACAAAAAGATCAATCATGCCCATATTGGCCTTTTTGTGCCGTCCTGCGATAAAAAACCGGGCAATCAGGACAAAGGCAACAAGTCGGGGCGCTGACATCTGGACAACCCCCATGGGAATACGAAGATATTCAGGCCAGATAAGCATGGAGACAATCATGATTCCGGTCGCAGCCCCTGGACGCAGGATAAGCGCCAGGACGCAAAAAATTGCTGTTATTGCTGCTGTTTCAGTAACCATGAGTGTTTTTTAGACTATTTTCTTGTTCAAACTGCATTCAATTTACGGAATGTTCCTCAACTATCCGAAAAAGATATTGATTTAGTGTTCATAATCCACCGAAAGGCGTCAGAAAACAGGAACCAGCTTACAAGGCAAGTAAGAAGACCTGCCCCAATTCCAACTGACAAGTCAGTGAGCGGGTTTGTTCCAGTAAATATATCACGCGCAAAGTAACCCGCGACAGTTACACCGGCAAAGATCAGAAAAATCAGGTTTCTGATCGCATGGAGCTGCAATCCGAGTTTTTTCTCCAGAAAGTAGAAGGAGAAAATCATTGCACCGAACTCGGCAAACAGGCTGCAAAGAATAACAGCGTAAATGTCATAACCGGAAAGCAGGGCTGCGGCACCTGCGCCAAAAGAGGCTATCCTAAAGGAATTTGCGAGAACCGGCAGGCTTGTTACTTTTTTGGAAATCGCAGGCACGATAAGACCGGACCTTGCAACCCTCAGGCTTTGGATGATCCCTAGAAGGCCGATGAGCTCGGTCCCTGCGGAATATTTAACACCATAGATCAGCTTCAATGCGATAGGCCCGATGATAACAGTTCCCAGGGAGAGCAAAAATCCAAGGATGGTTGTAATGACCATCAGGGAACTGACACCATTTCTGAAATTCTCGTCTTCCAGGGAAATCCGGGAAAATATCGGCAAAAAAAGCGATTGTATGGTTCTGATCAGCACCATTGCTGGTAAAAATGCCAGAGAGAAAGTCGCGCTGAACCAGCCCAGTTCCTCCAGTCCAATCGCGAAACCAACCAGTGATTTCTCCCCTTGGGAGACGGCGAAAAACAGGACGTTATTGAGAATTAAAGGCCAGCCAAAATGAAAAATCGTTTTAAAATCGGACAGATTGATTTTCCAGCCATATCTGTTTTCGGCCAGAAAATGCGAGAGCAGAAGCCGCGATATTTCTGCGCCCAGCAGCATATAGAGGAAAACCAGATAGTCGTCGTAAATCATCGCCAGAACCGGAAACAGGCTCAGACTGATCAAATGAGGGATCAGTTCCAGCTTGACCAGAGACATGAATTTCATCTGGCGCTGGAAGCGAACGAAATCGAGATGCGCAAGCCCCCTGAGCACAGGGACCAGTGCCAGAAGCTGATACGCCCACAATAATTCCTGATTTTCGAAATAATCGGCAAACAGCCCGGCGATAAAGAATGTAAGAAGGCCGTTCAGAAGCCCTCTGGAAAACTCAAAGAACTGAAGGCTGCGCTGTGTTGCGACGACATTGTCGCTTGAAGTCTGAATAAGAAGTTTGTCGACGGCAAAATTGTTTGCCATTGCAACAAGAGAGGTAACAATGGCAAAGGTCGAAGCCACTCCGAAATCTTCTACAGAAACAAGGCGTGCAACAAGAATGTTTCTCAAAAAAGACAAAACAGCGATGCCAACATTACTGAAGGCCAGGATCATGCTGCTTCTGAAAATCGGGTGCGAAACCATTGTTACCTGAGCTCACCCGGAGCGGGCGGAAAAATAAGAGTATTGCAGAACAAGCGAAACACTTTTTAGATTGCTGTATTAACGAACAAGGAATCTTCTGAAACGAACAGGAAGCAGACGCCGAAACTGCTTTATAACTCTTTGGCGGAAAATGCTGTATTTATATTCCAGTTTGACCATCCATTCAGGCAATAGCCAGGGAAAGTCCTGTTCACGCACCTTGTCAACGAGTGACCAGTCGATTTGCCCTGTCTTTCTGTATATCCGGATCAGATTGGACAGCAATGAGGAAAAGCGAACCTCGAGAATGCTTTGCGGGAAATGAAGGATCCGTTGATCTGATGTCGCTTTTTCCGGTTTGGTCAGAAAGACATTAAATTTCTGGTCGGCAACAATATAGGTCAGCCCGGCTTCAAAGATTGAGGAGTTAAAGGCCGGTTGATCAGCATTATAACCTGATCTTTCCACCTTGATATATTGCCGCCATTTTTCCTGCCAGCGTTTGCCAAAGGCTTGCGTTCTCTCATTGTCCCGCAGAAAATGAACGCCAGAATTAAAATAATGATCATTATTGTATTTCCAGCCAAGTTTGTCGCAATATTCCTTGAAATAGGCGAAAAGAACAGGGGACATAGCGTTGATATCGATAGCTGCCATGAAATCCTTGTCATGCTCAAAAAGCTCTGGAAATGGATTGATGGGAAGTGCGTCCGCATCAATATACAGATAATCCCCGCTTATAAGAGTGCGCATCTGGACCTTAACCCACCGGCTTCTTTCACGCGCTGTGACGCCAAAATGCTCGATAGTGATGACTTCGGAACAAAGACCAAGGACATGTTGACCATGGATTTTCAGAAGATCATGTGTGAGATCGTCGACACAAAGAACAATATGCGCATCTGGATATAGTCTTTTTGTAGCGCTCATACTGATGAAAGAGGAATCAATGAAAAGATTGTTTTTCGAAGTGACCACTAATGCATACGCAAATTTAGGCAGGCTCATTTTCGTCTCATGCTGATTGTTGTTCCAAGTCACTTAGCACTGATTGGTATCATATTGATTAACTAAACTGCTGTTATCGGCAATTTCACAGTTATGTATCTAATTTGCGGAAAAGTAACTATTTTTTTGGCAATTGAAAATATACAAGTTCACATGGGATCAAGAAGATTGGGTGAGGAAGAAATTCAATGAAAGTAGCAGCAATCTCCTCCGCCGGGGGGCATTGGGTACAGTTACAGCGGCTGCGTCTGGCCTGGGACGATTGTCAGGCAATATATATCACCACAAAGCCTGAATATGCGCTTGATGTCCGGGCTGATGCCAAGGCGCGTGATCTTTCAGAACCTGTTTTCTATACAATTGTGGCGGCCAATAGATGGCAGAAGCTGAAATTGCTGCGGCAGGTTTTCTCGATATTTTTTATTCTCTTGAAGGAACGGCCGGATGTGGTGATCTCAACCGGAGCAGCTCCTGGCTTTTTTGCCTTGAGATTAGGGAAGCTTTTAGGGGCGAAAACGATTTGGGTGGACAGTATTGCCAATGCTGAAGAACTTTCTCTGTCCGGGCAGAAAATAGGCCCCCATGCTGATATGTGGTTGACTCAGTGGGAACATCTTGCGGTTCAGGACATGAATAAAAAAGGGCCTTCCTATAAAGGAGCTGTCGTATGATCTTTCTTACAGTTGGTCACGAGCTTGGGTTTGACCGGCTTGTTAAAGCCATGGATGTCTGGGCCAGGGAGAATTCAGACCATAAGCTTTTTGGCCAGATCGGCGAGATTTCACCGGACACCTACACTCCCGGGCATTTCGAATATCAGGAATTTTTAAGCCCGGCGGAATTTGAAGGGCATTTTGAAACATCCGATGTCATTGTTTCTCATGCAGGTATGGGGACGATCATTACGGCCCTTCGTAAAGCCAAGCCCATCGTATTGTTGCCTCGAAAAGGATCCTTGCGAGAGACCAGAAATGATCACCAGATTGCAACTGTAGACCGGTTCCGCTCAAGAGACGGGATTTTTGTTGCCGATGAGGAAGGTGATCTGCCGGAAATGCTTGCACAAGCACTAGATCGGTCTTCTGAAAACAAGGGTGAAAGCAAGGCGAGTGATTTTGCGAGTGATGAACTGATCAGTGCGCTGAGAGACTTTATACAGCGCTAGGCATCAGCCGGTTTTGCTCAATCCAAGTGCCTGGGAGGTCATCCAGAGCGCTCTCATGGTTCTTAATCTCACAAGAGTGCTAATAGCTTTCAGTTTTTCCAGGCCAGATAAGCCGGAAAAAAGCAGGATTTTGGGAATATGAACCATCCCCGAGGCAAAAACCAATCCTGCGCGTAGCAGCCATTTCAAGCGGCTGCCTTTTTGATTCTTATGTAATTCGAAGCTTTCCGAGGTGAGTCTCAACCACTTTCTTTTAAGTTCCGACCAGTTGTTTCGGGTCGGGTGAGAGACCACCATTTTCTCTTCATATTCAAGAGGTATACCGAGAGGGAGAAGGCGCAAACACCATTCAGTGTCCTCAGAAACACCTGCTTTAAACTCACCTGCTTTTTCAAAGATCTCACGACTCACCAGAAGATTAGCTGTTACCGAGAAATTTTTATTGTTGATATAGTCTTCCTGGTTGAACGCGAAAACATGTTCAAAAGCTTCAGCGCCGTTCATCGGTGGAGGGGTTTCATTAAATACTGTAACCTTACCCCCAAAAACGATATCCGGAGTGCAGCGCGCGAGCGCTGAGGAGATCCAGTCTTTCTGAGGAATGCAATCACAATCCAGAAAGAGCAAATATTGACCTTTCGAGAGAGAGACCCCTTTGTTTCGGGCATGAGCGGCCCCTTTTTTTGTTTCACTGGTTATTAAGACCGATCCGCTGAAGGAGGACAAATCTTCCAGATCCTCTGTAGAATTATTGTCCACCACAATGACTTCACAGGTTTCTTCCAATTGCGGAACCAGAGCGTTTAGGCACTTTTTCAGACGAGTGACATCGTTGTAATGGGGAATAATAACCGACAGTTTCATGGATTTATTCCGGCTCTTCTGAGAGGGTGCGCTGCCCTACCATTTTTGCAGGCGTTCCGGCAAATATCGCCATGGGCGGAACAACACCCTTAACGACACTGCCAGCGGCAATGATGGCGCCATTCCCGATTTTTGCGCCTGGAAGAACAATGGCGCGGGTTCCGAGCCAGACATCCTTTCCAATATGAATATCTTCTTCATCCATAAGCTGGCTTGTGACGGGTTGACCATCATTATACCGATAGGTACCGGCAGTTACCATTACCTCAGGACCAAACAATACATCGTCATCGATATATATACGTCCTGAAGACGGTCCTCCCCAAATTGCGCAGCGCGATCCAAGGCGGACCCGGCTGCCCAGAGTAATCTGTTCCGGGTTTGTAAAGCTGACATCGGGGCTAATGCTACATTGCTCACCCTTTGCGATTTTCCTCAAAGGCTGAACATGTGAGTAATTATAAAAATTTATTATCTTAAATAAATGCAAGTAAGCGCGAATGTCGAAAACAGAGACAATCAATCTCAACAATCTTTGGCTTTTCGACAATTGTTTCTTTGCAGTTTTGTTGCCGGCTTCACGTTCAACTGGAATAGCCATTTAACCATTCCTTTTTGCAAGACCACATTTCTGTCCAGGTTTCGTAGGAGGCTGAATTCCTGGGTTTAAGAAATTTTACAGCTGCAAATCGACTGAAAACCCAGACGAACATCAGAAGTAATCCAAGAGGAACCAGAGGCTTCCACCAATGGTCTTTAATCAATGTCACACGCGATTGAGCGACCAGTTTAAGCTTGTCAGCCTTTCTTGAACTGGAGGCTCCGACCAGATGCATGATTTCTGCTTTGGGAGTGATCATCGGTTGATAACCGGCTTCTGCCGCTCGTAAGCACAAATCAGCTTCTTCGCCATACATGACATATTTCAGGTCAAAGCCCCCAAGCTCGTGCCAGAGCTTTGTTGGTATCATCAGGAAACAACCCACGACAATATCGACCTGGCGAATACTATCTCTTTCCCAGTCAATCATCGCCTCGGGATTAAAAAAGGGGCGATTGGGGAAAACTGTTGTCAGGCCCACAGCATGACAGAAAGCACTCCAGGGTGAGATTTTTTTCCAGCAGGATGCGATATTAAGGGATCCGTCTGGAAAAACAGTTCGCCCACCGGTGATTCCGGCCTTTGTATTTTCTTTGGAAAACTCAAGAAGTTCATCAATGGCATTGGGATAGACTTCTGTATCAGGGTTGAGAAGCAGAAGCCATTCTGACGTTGCTGTTTCTGCAACAAGGTTATTTGCCTTGGCGAAGCCAACATTTTCGCGAGAATGAATGAGATCGACCTGGGGGAAACGAGCTTCAATAGCTTCAGCAGATCCATCATGGGAATCATTATCCCAGACAACGGTGCGAAAATTCTTGAGCTGTGTATTCTCGAATAGCGTTTCGAGACATTTAAGGGTCAGGTCTCTTGTATTATAGCTGACGACAATAACAGTCAGCTCAGCCGATTTTGTTTCGGTCATAATCCCTGTCGTGCTTGTGTCTACTTTGAGATAGAGTTGTATGACATATATAGATACTATGTTAAACAAAGATTTATATAGTTAATTTTCTCACTGTAATAATCAATCTTGGCATGTAGAACTTAACTTGGTGTTTAGAGTTTTCCTTATATGTAAAGAGCCTCGGCAGTCTGAAGTCCGGTAAATTTGGACTGACTTGTCGATAATATTGAATACAAACTTCAAAAATACCTTTGGGAATCGGGACAATTCTTGGTGGGATCCATGAGAAAAAATATGAAGAGACGTTTTGGCTTGAAAAAAGCACTTCCTCTTGTAGCGGGATTGGCAATGCTGGCGCTGGCAGGATGCGATACACCCGAAGAAAAAGCGCAATCTCACTATGAAAATGGTTTGCAGCTCTTTAAAGAGGAAAATTATGTAAAAGCCGGGCTTGAGTTTCGAAATGCTCTTCAGTTAAACGGCAACCTGGCGGATGCCTGGTATCATCTTGCTCTTGTCGAGGAGAAAGACGGTAAATTCCGTGAGTATGCTGGTGATCTCTATAAGACCATTGAACTGGATTCGCAGCATGTGCCTGCTCATGTCAGGCTGGCAAAAATTCTTCTTTTCTCGGGCCGTATCGACGAGGCGGCCGAGAAATCAGAACTTGTATTGCGATTGGCGCCCGAGGATGCTGATGTCTGGGCGTTGAAGAGTGCCGTTTTATTCAAGCAGGAAAATATTGAGGAAGCGAAAAAGGCCGCGCGTAAAGCGCTGGAATTCTCGGGGACACATGTAGAAGCCTCACTTGTTCTGGCCATTCAGGCAACGATCGACAATAAACCGGACGAGGCCCTTCAGATACTTGATAACAGTTTGAGTGCGAATAAGGACAATGTTCCGCTGCAGATGGCCAAAATGCAGGCGCTGGAGAAAAAAGGGGACAAAGCCGGAATTGAAAAGGTTTTCCGGGAGTTGATCGCGTCCAATCCGGACCAGGTTGCTTACCGAAACAACTTGACCCGTTTCTATTTGAAAGAAGGCCAGAAGGATAAGGCTGAAGCGGAAATCAGGGCAATTGCCGCGGATAATCCGGATGATTATTCAGCCAAGCTGAATATCGTGAGATTTATGCGCTCTCTTGGCGGCAATGAAGCGGCCAAGAAAGAACTGGAAAACATGATTGCTGAAAATCCTTCCAATGCGGAGCTGAAATTCTCGCTGGTTGAAATACTGCTGCAGGAAAGAAAGCAGGATGAAGCAAAAGCGATTCTTAACTCCCTAGTTGAGCAAAAAGATGCTGATGATGCCGGACTGGAAGCTCGAAACCGGTTGGCTGAAATTACTCTCAGAGAAGGAAAGAAAGAGGATGCCAAAGTCCTGATTGATGAAGTGCTTGTTCAGGATAACCGGAATGTAGTCGCCCTTATGTTGCGTGCCGCAATGGAAATTGATGAAGGCAAAGTGGATAACGCCATAACCAATTTGCGGGCAGCGCTGAAAGAACAGCCGGATTCTGTAAAAGCAACTCTCTTACTGGCACGTGCGCATGAAATGACGGGGGCTGTTGAGCTGGCAGAGGATCGGTTCAGTGCTGCTTTCAAGATGTCTAAAGGGAAGCCAAGGCCTGCAATTTCCTATGCAAGATTCTTGCAAAGACGCGGTGAGTATGATCGCGCTGAAGAGACCTTACAGCGATCCCTGGATTTAAATCGTGACAATCCCGGGCTTTTAATCAGTCTCGCGCAGACGAAACTTATCCGGGAAGACTGGGAAGGTGCCGAGGAGATTGCGCTGAAACTGAAGGAATTAAACAAAAATAATGTTATTTCTGACCAGATTCTTGGAAGATCCTACGCAGGTCAGAAAGATCTGGAAAAGAGCCTGCAAGCATTTGAAAAAGCCCATGAAAGCACACCTAACGGCATCAATACGATGCTTGCACTGGTGAGATTGCATCTTTCCAATGGTGAGCCTGAAAAAGCACTGGAAACACTGGATGGGGTCATCGAAGCGTCTCCAAAGAATTTTGCGGCAAAATTATTGAAAGGCCAGGTTCTTAACCTTCAGGGACGAGAAGAAGAAGCGATTAAGATTTATCAGGACACTCTTAAGGAAGATCCCAAGCTTCAAGCTGCCTATTATATGCTGTTTACACATTACACCCGTAAGGGAAGTACTGAAAAGGCAGAGCAGATACTTGCAAATGGGCTGGAAGCACTTCCGGAAAGCTACACACTTCAGCTGCTGAAAGCCGGACTTCTTGAGCGTCAGGAAAAGTTCGAGGAAGCGATTGGCTATTATGAAAAAATGCTTGCCAGTCAGCCGAATGCAGATGTTGTTATCAATAATTTGGCGAGCCTGATCTCGACAGTCTACAGTGATGAAGAAAATCTGAGGAAGGCCTATTCCTATGCGAAACGTTTCCGCTCTTCCAAGATTCCTCATTTTAAAGACACATTGGGCTGGATTCACTATAAGCTTGGTGAATATGAACTGGCGACGCCGCTATTAGAGGAAGCAGTAAAACAGCTCCCTACATTTGCTCTTCTTCGTTACCATTTAGGAATGTCTTTGCTTGCGGAAAACAGAAAAGCACGAGCTCTTGAAGAGCTTACAAAGGCGCTTGAGCTGAGCAATAACAACCCAACAGGAGAAATGAAGGATATCAAGAAAACTCTGGAAGGTCTAAAAGCGTCTTAGATCACTTATTTCCGGTCGTTATTTCTTAATAGATCACCTATATAGTGAAAAAGGCGGGAGAAAATCAGCTTTCTCCACGCCTTTTCTAAATTTTAACCGACAGGTTCTTTAGCGAATGTATGAAGAGTTTTACGGGCTTACTCAGAAGCCGTTTTCTATTCAGCCAGACCCGGATTACATCTATTGGGGTCGAGCTCATTCGCTTGCCTATGCCATGCTGGAATACGGAGTGATGAACCATGCCGGTTTCACTGTTATTACAGGGGAAATTGGGTGCGGTAAAACGACCCTGATCCGGCACCTCCTCAATCGTTTGGACCAGGAATATACAGTCGGACTGGTTTCGAATATCCAGGACGGAAATCTTCTGGAATGGGTTTTGTCAGCATTTGGACAACCCTATGAGGGAAAATCCCATGTCGCTCTTCATGATAGCCTTCAACAGTTTCTGATCGAGCAATATTCAGCTGGCCGGCGGACTATCCTGATAGTTGACGAGGCTCAGAATCTGGGCCCTAAACTTCTCGAGCAGCTCAGATTACTCTCTAATATCAATGCAGATAGCGACCAGCTGCTGCAGTTGATTTTAGTTGGGCAGCCGGAGTTAAAAGATCTTTTGCAAGCACCGGAACTTGTCCAGTTTGCACAGCGCGTCGCATCGGACTTCCATCTGGTTCCGTTGACCAAGGAAGATGTCCAGGAATATATCGCCCATCGTCTGGAAGTAGCAGGTCGGCACGAGCCACTTTATACCGATGTCGCCTGCGAGCGAATTTTTGAGGCCAGCCGCGGTATTCCCCGAATAATAAATGTCCTGTGTGATACCTGTCTGGTCTATGGATTTGCACAAATGTCAGACCAGATCGACAGTACAATTGTCGATGAGGTTATTGAAGACAAGAAGGAGCACGGGGTTTTTGCTGTTAAAAAAGAGGTGCCGCCTGTCGCTCCTGTCTCCTCATCAGCGCGGGTGGAAATTTCCAATGACGATGATGAACCCGCTCTGGTTATTCGGGATAAAGAACTGGCGCGGTTATTACTGCAGAAACTACAGGGTTAGGAGATGCCAGGGGGGCGGTGTGATTAAAAACTTTCTTTTTTTGATATTTGTTTTTTTGTTCTTGCCCTCTTCTCTTTACGCGAAAACCTTCTTCGTAAAACCGTCATCCGGCATATCCTTTTTTCAGGATGGCAGCGAAGAAAAACCCTGGTCTGATCTTGAAGACGCTCTTGGAAGTGGGGACTTGAAGGCAGGCGATGATATTGTCTTGCTTCCTGGATTTTATGGCGCACTTGAGCTTGAAGGGTTGAATTTCCCCTTTGAAATCACTGCCCGTTCAGCGGAACAGGGAAAGGCAAGATTTTCTTCCGTCACTCTTTCAGATATCCGCAATCTTGTACTGGACGGTTTTTCCGTTAGCCCCTCTTTTGAAACTGCGCGTGCCAAAAAAATGCTCGTCAAGATATCCAGGGGATCCAGCAAGGTTACGATTAGGAATTTTGAGGTATTTTCCGCGCCCAGCATTGAAGGATGGGATAAAATAGACTGGCAAGCGAAAGCTGTCAGCGGCATTGAAGCGTCAGGGGATGAAATTCATTTGCTGAACAACAAAGTCTACAATGTCAGATTTGGTATCAATGTTCTGTCAAATAAGTCCACTGTAATTGGAAACTCGGTCATCAACTTTTCCGGTGATGGTATGCGAGGGCTCGGTGATTACTCTTTGTTTGAGGGCAATGTCATAAAGAATTGCTTTCAGGTGGACAAAAATCACGCAGACGGTTTTCAATCCTGGTCAGTTGGTAAAAACAGGAAAGTGGCTAAAGGGGTTGTTATTGGCAATGTCCTGAGAGGCAATTTGATCCTCAATTACGAAGACGAGAAACAGCCTTTCAAATGCAGCATGCATGGAATAGGGATGTTTGGCGGCATGTATCATGACTGGATCATCGAGAATAATATTATTGTCGTTGATCATTGGCATGGCATAACCGTTATGGGTGCAAAGAATGTCAAAATCATCAATAATACTGTTCTTGATCCAACACCGGGAAAGCCTGGACCAGCCTGGATAAAGATTACAAAGCATCGGGACAAGCGTCCTTCAAAAGGCAATTTTGTCGCCAACAATCTGGCGACGATATTTAAAAGTGATAAAGAAGGTGTCCTTGAGGTTGGGAATGTACGGATTAGAAATCCTGAAGACCTGTTTGTCGACCCTGAAAATCATGATTTCCGTCTTCTGGAGGGGAGCCGGGCTATCGATGCGGGTATGAACGCTGTCGGTATCAATAAAGATTTCCTGGGACAGAAAAGACAATCCGGCGAGCGTATTGATGCAGGAGCAATTGAATTTGTTCAGTAGTTAGCAACTGTTCAAATCAGAAACTTTTCCGAAGAGAAAGAGACAGAGCATTTTCTGTCAAATCATCGCCTGTGGGGTTATCGCGATTGAGGAAGTTGTAGGAAATACTTCCGCTGAGACCATTTCCAAACTGGTATGAGTAATTTGCCCCAAAGGTATAGGTTTTGTCTTCGTCACCAGGGGTTTGGCCTTCCAGCACTTCAGAATAACCGCCATTGAAGGAGATTCGTGCGCGAGGTGTCAGGCTTCGGCCAAAATTACCACGAATCGATATGGTTTTGTCCTCGGTATCGTCAGCGAGAATTTCTCTTTCAATATAGGCTGCTGACAGACCATAGGAATTGCGTTCCATCCGTCTTGACCAGCTTAATTCAAAGCGGTCAGATTTGGTCACATCTTCGACATAACTTGTGACATTGAATTCAGGGCGAACAAGATCCCCGTAAGCGTCAAACAAATCTGTATTTGCAAGAGTTTGATCAGCTGTTTGAACACTTGTTTTATAGGAAGAGGAAATTATGTCTGCACTGGTCGGGGCGTATTCAGCGGTCATTTCATAGACAATTTCGCCAAATCGATATCCCGCCTGCAAACTTGCATCTGTCCGGCTACTCGGATGGAAGCGAACTCCCGCGCCACCAAAGACGCCGCTTATTTCTTCATCGTCAAAATCCTGGTCATCAAATTCGTCATACCCGACGGTCCCAATAAGGGAAAAAAGTCGGTTCAATGGCAACTGCCCGTTACCTGAGACAAGAAGGTGACTGAACTCCGCACCATCTTCTGCTTCCGATGCGGTAAATCGGGTATCGACACCCCAGGCAACTTTTGCAAAACGGCGACCGCTTGTCAGGCTGGCCTGATATTCATTTGTGTGTCGATCAGGTGTTGAGCTGGAGGAAGCCCCTACATCCGATTCAGAAAAAATCGTCTCGGAATAACTGTAGCGGGCGATACCTGTGGCCCATCCTCCAAAGTTATGGATGTAATAGGGGCTAATCTGTCCATTAAAGACCTGTGTGCGATCTTCTGCCTGCGTTCGATCCGTTGCAGATGTGCTTCCGGTTTGCCCAAGATTCTCCTCTGTAAAGGTTGCGCGGGCATCAATAAAGAACTTGTCTTCCAGGAGTTCCAGTGTGCCTTCTCCAAGAAAGCGCTGGCGATAGCCGTCAAGATCGTGATTTCGCGCATAATAATCCTGGGAGATATTGTAGGAAGTCGAGAACTCACTTCTTCTCGTTTCGCCGTTCAGGCTAAATCCGACATTTACCGTTGTGATAAAATCACTTTCTTCATCAGTTGTGGAGCTACGTGCGTTGTCAGTAAATTGCTCCTCTACTCCGACATACGGAGAGAATTCCCAGTTCTTGGCGTGGGATTGCGTGGAGATCGCGAGCATAGACGCAGTTAGCGTCAGCATGGATGCTGACGCTCTCAAAGTTCCTCTTTTACCAAACGGTATTTGAGGAAAAGTCCCCTGCATGATTTTTCTCACGATCAATCCTGTACTCTATCCGGTTGTCAATACTTTGTAAGTCCTAGAACCAGCTTTCCGGAATGATGATGATATCACCAGGAAGCAAAGGAACATTGGCAGAGACATCACCGTCGAGCAAGAGATCATCCAAACGGACTGTATAGGATTTTTCTTCGCCATTTTCGACGCGGACAATCACGGAACGATTACCTGCAGCAAATTCTGTCATTCCGCCAACAGCGATCATGGCGTCCAGAAGGGTCATTCGATCGTTAAAAGCAATTGCCATTGGCTGAACTGCCTGACCCACAATGCGAACCTGTTGACTATAAGGTCCGGCAAATCTGGTTACTGAAACGGTAACGACCGGATCAACGACGAATTTTTCGAGTTTCTTGGAAATATCTGCCGCAAGATCCTGTGGTGTTTTTTCAGCAGCTTGAACATCGCCGATCAGGGGCGTGGAGATTTTCCCGTCAGGCCGAACTGGAACAGTGACGGAAAGATCCGGGTTCTGCCAGACAAAGACATTCAGTTCATCACGAGCACCGATGACATAGTCCGGCGCCTCTTTCAATTCACTGGGAGCTGCACCTGAAAGTTCCGGTGGAGTTGCACAAGCTGACAGCAATGCCATTGTACAAATGGCAAAGACCAGGCCGGTCAGCCTTTTGATAGCATTATTTTTATTCACGAGATTCTCCCACGGCCATAAAAATTCCAAATTTGCGCGCATATTAAAGCAAAATTCACTTAAAGATAATTATATTCGTCTCTCAAAGACGATGGAAACCTGTTTAATAGATAGAATCTTAATTTTGTTCTAGCAATCGTTGTCATTTAGCAACGTTTTTTAGCAGGTCCATTAAAATGTGAACATACGCCGTTTACATTTGCAGTGAGTTCCGGGAGTAGAGTTCGGGAACTTACGATTTGAGTAAGGTGAATATTACGACTGTGCCGGAAAGAAATTGAGACAGATTAAAAACACTCTTTTGCAGGAAACTCTCAGCAAATGCCGCCGCGTATTCGTTGCGATCGCCTTATTTGGCCTGGCAATAAACTTGCTCATGCTAACAGCTCCGTTTTTTATGATGCAGGTCTTCGATCGGGTTATAACAAGCCGCAACACAGATACTCTTGTGATGCTGGTTCTTGTTGCAGCTCTCGCTCTTACAACGATGGCGGCACTTGAATCAGTCCGGTCTTTTGTTCTTGTGCGGCTCAGCGGTTGGATGGACAGAACACTTGGCGGGAATTCTCTCAGGCTTAGTATTCTTAACCCTTTGAAAACCGGAGATAATCCGAGCATTCAGGGGTTGCGTGATCTGTCGCATTTTCGATCTTTTTTGACAGGACCAAGTATTTTCCCGTTGCTGGACGCCCCTTTTGCACCAGTATTTCTGGTGATCATGTTTTTGCTTCATCCGCTATTGGGAGCAATCTCTCTAATCGGTGCCCTCCTTCTGTTTGCGCTTGCACTTATGAATGAAATCGGGACCCGCAGGCTCCTCTCCCAGGCCAACTACAACTCCATGCTTGCGATGAACCATGCTGAAGCAGCCGCGCGAAATGCCGATGCTGTTGAAGCCATGGGGATGATGCCCAACCTTCTCGCAAAATGGGGGAATTCTAATGCCAAGGCCCTTGAGCTGCAGGCCAAAGCCAGTGACCGGGGCGGCTTGATTTCTGCCTTGTCAAAATTTTCAAGAATGGCTTTGCAAATCGGTATCTCAAGTGCAGGGGCATGGCTGGTTATCGCCGGGGATATGACACCAGGGACAATGATTGCAAGCTCAATCATTATGGGACGGGCCTTGGCACCTGTTGAGCAAGCCATTGGATCCTGGCGCGGCTTTCTCAATGCACGGGGCGCTTATGCGCGTTTGAAGGAACGTTTGGCGGGCTTTAGTGAAGCAGAAGCCGGAATGCCGCTTCCTCGGCCAGAGGGAGCCATTGACGTAGAAGCAGTGAGCTATGTTCATCCGGGTGGATCTGATCCTGTTTTAAGAAATGTAAGTTTCAGGGTCGAGCCTGGAGAAGCGATCGGGTTAATTGGTCCGACAGCTGCAGGAAAATCCACTCTGGCACGCATTCTTGTCGGTAACATCAGTCCCGTGAGTGGCCATGCGCGTCTCGACAATATGGATGTGGCGGAATGGCCTGCAGATGACCGAGGGCAATATATTGGATATCTGCCTCAGGATATCGAACTCTTTTCCGGAACGATAAGGGAGAATATCGCCAGGATGGGCGACGGGGACCCGGATGAAGTGGTTGCCGCTGCCGAAAAGGCGGGGGTTCATGAGATGATTTTACGTCTTGAAAAAGGATACGAAACTGAAATCGGTGAAGGCGGCGCAGCGCTTTCCGG